>NZ_JBWBRF010000003.1:0-470191 GCF_056279385.1 Massilia sp. UYP34
AGCGCGCTCGATGACTTCGGGGGAATACTTCGGTTGCTTCTTCATAGCTCCATTTTCTCAAAGAATGGAGCCTCTACAAAACCCGGGGCGGTTCAAGGTGACATCCAAGCCTCGTCGCCTTTGGCTTTAGCACCCATTACCCACAGTTAACGTGTTCGAAGTCGACTTGCGGCTATTAGGGGCCGGTGACGTTGCCTCATCCTAGGCCGTGACTGGTGCAACACTGTAATCGTGGTGGTACTCAAGTAGCCCATTCAGAAGCGTTACCAGAGATGAGCCGCCAGGTCGCTACCCCGCAAGCTGGCGTAGCGCCGCAGCATGCGCGGATCACGATGTCCTGTAATCTTCGCGATGAGCACATCGGAGAGCGAAGTACGTTCGTACAGCCGGCATGTCGCCTCATGCCTCAAATCGTGGAAATTAAGTCCCTGCACTCCAGCTTCAGTGAAAACGATGCGGAACCGGCGCGAGACTTCCGCCGTCGTGCGGTCGAGGTTGCGTACGGCAAGGTCGCCGTTCCAGTAACTGAACAGTCGGCCCTCACGTGCGGTGATTTCGGCCTGGTATTCGCGCATGAAGCTGTCGAGCAGTTCGCGCGCGACGGACGAGAGCGGCACCTGCCGTGTTTCACCATTCTTCGAGCGTTCGAGATGGATGGTCCGCTTCTGCAGGCTCACCTGGTCGGCGTACAGAGTGTAGGACTCGCGCATGCGCATCGCCGTTTCGAGCGCAAGGTTGAAGAAGACGCGGTCCTCACTGCGTTCTTCAAGCACCCCGAGAATGGCGGCCTCCTCCGCCTCTGCCACACGACGGTCACGCTCGATGTCAAGCCGCGGTTCCTTGCCTTCCTGCGCCAGCACGGCAGCATCTTCAGGCGTATAGGTCGAGAATCCGCGTTTGAGCAGACGCAGCGGGTTCTGCGCCATGATGTCCGGATGCTTTCGCAGCATCCAGTCGAAACAGCGCGCCAGGGCGCCATGGCGGTGACGGATGGTCGAAGGAGCCAGATGGTCGACGCGCTTCATCGATTTGATCCAAGCCTCAGCCCAGTCGTAGTTGAGTGTGCTCGTCGCGAACAATGCAACGCTGGGACGGACCGTGTCGAGCAGCTTGACGTCGGACTCCGGAACCGCGTTATGCCTCAGGTACTCGACAATGCAGCGACCGACTGTCCAGGCCTGTGGTTTCGGCGGCGTCTGCTCGAGAAGCGCCGAGGGCACGATGCCTTGGCCCAGCAGACGCTCGAGCTGCGCACCGTACTGCTCGGCGGCGTCGCGCGTGTCGAACGTCGCCCACAACGTCTTGGGGAGAAGTTTGTTCTTGACGCAAAGTTGGAATGCGCCGGATGGGGTTTGCTTGATGGATGCCATGGCTAAGCTCTCTCAAAGCCTGCATCCGGGAGGTAACAGCCAATTAGCCGTTTCAGTGGTAGGTGCACCTCCCGTTCCGGGAGGTTTCACCGCTTGGTGAACCAGCCTGATGCAGGCTAAGTCCTTGATTTTTGGAGGCGAGGACGGGAGTCGAACCCGTCTAGACGGCTTTGCAGGCCGCTGCATAACCGCTTTGCTACCTCGCCAGAGGATATAATGCGCTTATCGACGAGAGCGGTTATGTCTCACATCAACAAGGGAAGAAAGTGTCTTCCTGAATTCTGGAGCGGGAGAAGAGTCTCGAACTCTCGACCTCAACCTTGGCAAGGTTGCGCTCTACCAACTGAGCTACTCCCGCTTAGGAGTGTTGCTACATCTTCGTAAAACCTGGAGCGGGAGAAGAGTCTCGAACTCTCGACCTCAACCTTGGCAAGGTTGCGCTCTACCAACTGAGCTACTCCCGCATGGAGTCCTACTATTTACCAACCGCAGCGCCAGTTCGGAAAACTGGAGCGGGAGAAGAGTCTCGAACTCTCGACCTCAACCTTGGCAAGGTTGCGCTCTACCAACTGAGCTACTCCCGCGTACAGAACAACGATTATGACAGAACTTTGACTTTTTTCCAAGATCGCTTTGCAGCTTTGCAATCTTTGGAGCGGGAGAAGAGTCTCGAACTCTCGACCTCAACCTTGGCAAGGTTGCGCTCTACCAACTGAGCTACTCCCGCTTCGTCTTTCATCCTGCTGCGTTGTCGTCGCAACAGGCAGGCATTATAGAGATTCTATTCTGTACGTCAAGGATGCCACGAACAAATTAAATCGTCCCGGCTTTCTCCTTGATCAAGGGCCAGGCACGGCGCAAATAGTAGAACATCGACCACACCGTCAGCACGCCCGCCACCCACAGCAGGTACTCGCCCCAGAAGTGGATGTCGATGCCGAACAGGCGGTCGTGGAACAGCAGCATCGGGATCGCCGTCATCTGGGCCGCGGTCTTGACCTTGCCGAGCGAGCTGACCGCCACCGAGCGGGTGGCGCCGATCTGGGCCATCCATTCGCGCAGGGCCGAGATCGTGATCTCGCGGCCGATGATGATGCCGGCGATGATCGCATCCACCCGATCCAGCTGGACCAGCACCAGCAAGGCGCCGGCCACCATCAGCTTGTCCGCGACCGGGTCGAGGAAGGCGCCGAAGGCCGAGGTTTCGTTCCAGCGGCGGGCCAGGAATCCGTCGAACCAGTCGGTGACCGCGGCAATGATGAACACGGCGGTGGCCGCGAGATTGCGCTCGGGGAGCGTCATCCAGTCAACCGGCAAGTAATACAATCCGACAACGAGGGGAATGAGCGCGACGCGTAACCAGGTCAGGAGAATCGGTATATTGAAGGGCATGAGAGAGCTGATTACCGTGGAAAAATGCTTGGCCGTTAGTCTACATGGGTATGCTGGTTTGGGCCAGTTGACTCATCTGTATGACACGGAAGGAGATGCTTCTAGCTAACGATTGGCAAGCAATGGAGGTTGACCGTAGGGTTGGCGGCTACGCCGCCGACGCAGTGATTGTTAGCAGCCAGATCATCGCGCACGATATCGGAACCGCAAACAATCGACGCGTCGGCGGCAGAGCCGCCAACCCTACCGGTAGCGACAGTGCTAATGCAACTGCTTGTAAATCTCTTCCGCGAGCGCGCTCGAAATCCCCTCGACCGTCATCAGGTCTTCGACGCTGGCGTCGATCACGCCGCGCAGGCCGCCGAAGCGCGCCAGCAGGCGCTGGCGGCGCTTGGCGCCGATGCCCTCGATCTCTTCCAGGCGTGAGGCCTGGCGCGCCTTGGCGCGCTTGGCGCGCATGCCGGTGATGGCGAAGCGGTGCGCCTCGTCGCGGATCAGGGCCACCAGCATCAGCGCCGCCGATTCCTTGCCCAGTTCCTGCGCCGGCCTGCCATCGGCGAAGATCAGGGTCTCCAGGCCCACGCGCCGCCCTTCTCCCTTCGCCACGCCGACGATCATCGAGATCTCGAGCCCCAGCTCGGTAAATACCTGGCGCGCCATCTCCACTTGTCCCTTGCCGCCGTCGACCAGCACGATGTCGGGCATCACGCCCTCGCCGCCGGCCACCTTCTCGTAGCGGCGCGTCAGCACCTGGCGCATGGCGGCGTAGTCGTCGCCCGGGGTGATGCCGTTGATGTTGAAGCGGCGGTATTCGCCGTTCTGCATCTGGTGGTGGTGGAACACCACGCACGACGCTTGCGTCGCCTCGCCCGCCGTATGGCTGATGTCGAAGCATTCGATGCGCAAGGCGTCCAGGTCTTCGTTGTCGAGCTGCAGCGTGTCGGCCAGCGCGCGCGTGCGCGCCTGTTGCGACCCCTGCTCGGCCAGCAGCCGCGCCAGCGCGATCTCGGCGCCCTTGCAGGCCATCTCGAGCCACTGGCGGCGCTGGCCGCCCGGCTGCAGCACCAGGTTGATGCGGTGGCCGCACTGCTCCTGCAAGGCCATGATCAGCTCGGGCTGGTCGAATTCCACGTTCAGGATCAGGGTGCCCGGAATGAACTGGCCGGCGTAATGTTGAGCCAGGAAGGCGCACAGCACCTCGACCTCGATCGGGCATTCCCCCAGCGATTCGCCGACGTGGCTCGGGAAATAGGCGCGGTCGCCCAGGTGGCGACCGCCACGCACCATGGCCAGGTTGACGCAGGCGCGCCCGCCCTGCACCACCACCGCGATCACGTCGACGTCGGCGTCGCCCGTCGTTTCCATGCTCTGCGCGTGCAGCACTTTCGACAGCGCCTGGATCTGGTTGCGCACCGACGCGGCCTGCTCGAACTTGAGCGCCATCGCGTAATCCAGCATCTTCTGCTCGAGGTCGGCCATCACCTCGCTCTGGCGTCCGCGCAGGAACCGCGCCGCGTTCTCGACGTCGCGCTGGTAATCCTCCGGCGCGACCAGCTTCACGCAGGGCGCGCTGCAGCGGCCGATCTGGTGCAGCAGGCAGGGCCGCGTGCGGTTCGCATAGACGCTGTCCTCGCAGGTGCGCAGCCGGAAGACGCGCTGCAGCAGCTGGATCGATTCCTTGGCCGCCCAGGCGCTGGGGAAAGGACCGAAGTACTGGTTCTTCTTGTCCAGCGCGCCGCGGTAATACGCCATGCGCGGCGCCTCGCCGCCCGTGATCTTGATGTAGGGGTAAGACTTATCGTCGCGGAACAGGATGTTGTAGCGCGGCTTGAGCGACTTGATCAGGTTGTTTTCCAGGATCAGCGCTTCGGCCTCGCTGCTCACCACCGTCGTCTCCAGGCGCGCGATCTGCGACACCATCATCGCGATGCGCGGGCTCGCCAGGTTCTTCTGGAAGTAGCTCGAGACGCGGTTCTTGAGGTTGCGCGCCTTGCCGACGTAGAGCACGTTGTCGGCGGCGTCGAAGTAGCGGTACACGCCGGGCAAGCCCGGCAGGCGGTTGACGACGGCCAGCACCTGGGCACGGATCTCGGCCTCCACCTTCGGGCTCAGTTCGCGGTTGGCTTCGGCGCGCATTTCCTCGCGCGCTTCCGACAGGCGCTCGCGGCCGAGCCGCGCGGCCAGTTCGGGGGTGAGTTCGACGGATGGGTTGCCGGCTGCTGCGGGTTTTGCTTCGGACATTACTCTGCCAATGATGGTGATGCCAACGGCGCCTGGGTCACGATCACGAAGGCGACGCCGTAGTCGGCCTCGTCGCTGATCGTCACCTGGGCGCTGAGCCGGTGCTCGCGCATGAAGTCGCCAAGGGCGCCGCTACAGACGATGACCGGCTTGCCGCTCGGGTCATTGAGCATCTGGGCGCTGCGCCAGGTCATGGGCATGCGCATGCCCAGACCGATGGCTTTCGAGAACGCCTCCTTGGCCGAAAAACGGGTGGCCAGAAAGCGCAGGCCGCGCACCGCGTTCTTGGCGCTGCGGGCATGGTATTTTTCCAGCTCTTGCGGGCCGAGGATCTTCTCGACGAAGCGCGGGCCGCTGCGCGCGAGGGCTGCCTCGACACGCGAGATCTGGACGATGTCGGTGCCGATGCCGTAGATCATCTCAGGCTCCGGCTTTCGCAGTATACGATACGCCCAGGCGCGCCGCGACCATGATCGCCTTCATCTCGCGCACCGCGTTTTCCCAGCCGGCAAACAGCGCATGCGACACGATGGCGTGGCCGATGTTCAGCTCGTGCAGGTCGGGAATCGCCGCGATCGGCTGCACGTTGGTGTAGTGCAGGCCATGGCCGGCATTCACGCGCAGGCCGCGTCTCGCGCCTTCATGCACGCCCAGCCGGATGCGCTCGAGCTCGTGCGCCACTTCTTCGCCTTCGGCCTCGGCATAACGGCCCGTGTGCAGCTCGATCACGGTGGCGCCGACGGCGCAGGCGGCCTCGATCTGGCGCGCATCGGCATCGATGAACAGCGAGACGCGGATGCCTTCTTGCTGCAACTGCTTCACGGCTGCCTCGACCTCGTTGTAATAGCGCAGCACGTCCAGGCCGCCCTCGGTCGTGACTTCCTCGCGCCGCTCCGGCACCAGGCACACGTCCTGCGGTTGCACCCGGCAGGCGAAGTCGATCATCTCGCGGGTCACGGCCGCTTCCAGGTTCATGCGCGTCGCCAGCAGCGGACGCAATGCCAGCACGTCGGCATCCTTGATGTGGCGGCGGTCTTCGCGCAGGTGCAGCGTGATCAGGTCGGCGCCCGCCTGCTCGGCCAGCAGCGCGGCGCGCAGCGGGTCCGGATACGTGGTCCCGCGCGCATTGCGCACGGTGGCGATGTGGTCGATGTTCACGCCCAGGTCGATCACCTGGCCGGCGGGTTGCAGGAAGCTCATAGTGTTATTTTTACAATTGCATCAAGTCGATCAAAATCTGGCGCGTATTGAGCGGCTGCCCGCCCAGGTGATGCGCCAGCAGGAAGCGCATCAATTGCTTGCTCTGCGCCTGGGTCGCCGGATCAGTATAGTCCTCGCGCTCCATGTCCAGCAGGGTCTTGCCCAACACAACGGGCCAGACTTCCCCCAGACCCGCCGCACGCGCGCCGCGCTCCGGATCGACCACGTAGTCACGGTCCGGCGCGACCGGACCGCGGCTGCTCGTGCAGCGGCCGAGATCGGCTGCCACGCCTGTTTCCTTAAGTAAGGCTCTTTCGAATTTTCGCAAGACGATGGGCGCCGGTTCGCCGTGGGCGAGCTGGTTCAGGGTCGAGACGTAGTGATCGAACAGGGCCGGATGGCGGTCGTCGCGCGCCAGCAGCTTGACCAGCAGCTCGTTCAGGTAAAAGCCGCACAACAGCGCCGTGCGCTCCAGCGGCAGCATGCCGCCCACCCACTCGGCATCGATCAGCGTGCGCAGCTCGGACTTGCCGCTCCATGACACCGACAGGGGCTGGAAGGTCTGCAGCACGCCGCGCAGCTTGGAAAACGGGCGCTTGGCGCCCTTCGCCACCACCCCCACCCGGCCATGGTCACGGGTGAACATGTCGATGATGAGGCTGGTTTCCTTGTAGGGATAGCTGTGCAGCACGAAGCCGGGCTGGCCGGTGATCCGGCTGTCGCGTGCCGGCGCGCGCGTGCGCTTGCCCGCGGCGGGCGCGCCCTGCTCGGGCAGGTCATCGACGAATTGGTCGTGGCTGGACATGCGCGCGGCTTGCGTCCTGTGCCCTTACTCGTAGCCGTAAGCGCGCAGGCCCGCTTCGTTGTCGGCCCAGCCGGACTTGACCTTGATCCAGATCTCCAGATAAATCGGGCCGCCGAACAGTTTTTCCATATCCAGGCGCGATTGGGTGGAAATCTCTTTCAGGCGCGCACCCTTGTTACCGATGATCATCGATTTATGGGTATCGCGCTCGACCAGGATGGCCGCGAAGATCCGGCGCAGGTTGCCTTCCTGTTCGAACTGCTCGATCACGACAGTGCTGGTGTACGGCAGTTCGTCGCCCAGCAGGCGGAACACTTTTTCGCGCACGATCTCGGCCGCCAGGAATTTCTCGCTGCGGTCGGTGATGTCGTCCGGCCCGAACACCGGCGGATTTTCCGGCAGGTGGCGCTTGATCTCGGTTTCCAGTGCATCGACCTGGAAACGCAGCTTGGCCGAGACCGGCACGATCGCGGCAAAATTGAACAGGGCCGCGATCTTTTGCGCGAACGGCATCAGGACCGCCTTGTCCTTGACGCGGTCCGATTTATTGATGACCAGGATCACCGGGACATTCTTTGGCAACATCTCCAGCACCTGCTGGTCGGCCGGACCGAAGGTGCCGGCTTCGACCAGGAACAGGATCGCGTCCGACGACGTCAGGGTGTTCGAGACGGTCTTGTTGAGCGTCTTGTTCAGCGCATTCGCGTGGCGGGTCTGGAAGCCCGGGGTGTCGACGTAGATGTACTGCGCGTCGTCACGGGTCTGGATGCCGGTGATGCGGTGGCGCGTGGTCTGGGCCTTGCGCGACGTGATCGATACCTTGGCGCCGATCAGGACGTTCATCAGGGTCGACTTGCCGACGTTCGGGCGGCCGACGATGGCGATATAGCCGCAGCGGAAATTGTCGGGAGTGGCGTTCATGCTTTTTCTGTTCCTGGTTGTGCTGCGTGGGGCGCGCCGGATGCGGCAGCTTCGCCCTGGGGGGTGGCAATGCCGGCCAGCTTCAATTGGGCCGAGCGCTGGCGCGGCTTGCGCGCGCCCGGCGTCTTGGCCAGCGCCTTCTGGGCCGCGTCCAGCGCCAGGCCGGCGGCGGCCTGCTCGGCCGCGCGGCGGCTGCCGCCGCGGCCGAACACCTGCACGCCAAATTTGGGCACCAGGCATTCGACTTCGAATTCCTGGCTGTGGGCGGCGCCGTGGGTGGCCACCACATTATAGGTCGGCAGCGCGATGCGCTTCGCCTGCAGGAATTCCTGCAGCAGCGTCTTGGCGTCCTTGCCGAGCGTGGCCGGGTCGACCGTCTCGAGCAGCGGAATGTAAAAGGCGCGGATCACGCCGCGCGCGCTGTCGAACCCGCTGTCGAGGAAGATCGCGCCGAGCAGCGCTTCCAGCGTGTCGGCCAGGATCGAGGGCCGGCGGAAGCCCCCGGACTTGAGTTCGCCCTCGCCCAGGCGCAGGAATTGCGACAGGTCGAGTTTCTGGGCGATCTCGAACAGCGCCTGCTGCTTGACCAGGTTGGCGCGCAGGCGCGACAGGTCGCCCTCGTCGAGCATGCCGAAACGTTCGTACAGCACCGACGCGACGACGCAGTTGAGAACCGAATCGCCCAGGAATTCCAGGCGCTCGTTATGCAGACTGCTATGGCTACGGTGGGTCAGGGCTTGCTGCAGCAGCCCGATTTCCCGGAACGTATACCCCAAGCGCGTTTGCAATAACTGAAGATTCATTGTCGATGTCGTGTGCGTGGCCGGGCGGACCACGGCATTTTTATAAAGCCCTATTGGGCGGCGCTGTCGGCTTCGGCCACCACGCCGCTGGGGTCGGTGGTGCCGGCGAAGTCGATCAGCAGGCTGACGTTGCCCATCAGTGGCAGCCGCTTTTCGTAGGCAAAGCTGATCTGCACTTCTTCGCCGTCACGGGTAAACACCAGGTCTTGTCCGCGTACGGCCTCGACGTCATTGACGCTGGTATGGCGGTTGAAGGCTTGCTGCATGTCGCGGATGCCGCCGCCGGCGTCCTTGGCCTGGACGATCGCCGACTTGATCGCGCCGTACTCGATATAGGCCGGAATCATGCGCATGGCAAAGATGCCGACCACGCCGATGAGCGCCAGCGCCCCGATCAGGCCGGACAGGGACAGTCCGGCTTGCTTGTTCAACAGCTTGCTGCGATCCATGCCCGCCCCTTGTTATTGGATACTGCCGACACGTTTCGGATTGCTGAAGTTCATCCAGACCACGAAGGCCTTGCCGACGATATTGCGATCAGGCACGAAACCCCAATAACGGCTGTCCGCGCTATTGTCGCGATTATCGCCCATCATGAAATACTGTCCTTCCGGCACCACGCAAGTAAACTTGTCGTAGGTGTATTCGCAGTTTTCGCGCAGCGGGAAGTTTTCCACGCTGCCCAGGTCGATATTGCGCTTGTCGGCCGTATTCAGGATGCGGTGCTGGGTAACGCCAGCCGCGCTCGGCAGTTTCTCGACGAACTGCTTGTGGTAGATCGGATGCTGGTCGTCCAGGTAGTCGTCCAGCGCCGTATATTCCACCGGCTTGCCGTTGACCGTCAGGCGCTTGTCCTCATAGGTGATTTTATCACCCGGCACGCCAATGACGCGCTTGATGTAATCCTGGTTCATGTCCTTTGGGTACTTGAACACCATTACGTCGCCGCGCTGGGGATTATTCATCTGGATGATTTTCTTATTCACGATCGGCAGCCGGATACCATAGGTGTACTTGTTCACCAAAATGAAATCCCCCACCAGCAGGGTCGGCACCATTGACGACGACGGGATCTTGAACGGCTCCCACAGGAACGAGCGCAAGATGAACACCAGGGCGATCACCGGGAAGAAGCTGCCCGAATACTCGATCCAGGTCGGCTGGCGCAGATGGGCCTGCTCGATCGCGGCGCGATTGCCATTGTGGTCCACCTTGATCCCATCCGCGATCAGCTTGTCATTGCGCGCATCGTACTCGCGCAAGGCGGCATCGGCGGCGCGGCGCCGCTGTTTCGCCAGATAGAACGTGTCCAGGCACCAGATGATGCCCGTGATGACCATAGCGACGAACAGGATCAGGGCAAAATTGCCCAGGATGGGTTGCAAATTCATTATTTATCTTCCACCTGGAGAATGGCCAGGAAGGCTTCTTGGGGAATCTCCACCGAGCCGACCTGCTTCATGCGCTTCTTGCCGGCCTTTTGCTTCTCGAGCAACTTTTTCTTGCGCGAGATGTCGCCGCCATAGCACTTGGCCAGGACGTTCTTGCGCAGCGCCTTCACGTTTTCGCGCGAGATGATGGTGGCGCCGATGGCGGCCTGGATCGCCACGTCGAACATCTGGCGCGGGATCAGTTCGCGCATCTTGGCCGCCACCTGGCGTCCGCGATACGGCGCGTTGGCGCGGTGGACGATGATGGCCAGGGCGTCGACCTTTTCGCTGTTGATCAGCATGTCGACCTTGACCACGTCGGCCGCGCGATTTTCCTTGAACTCGTAGTCCATCGAGGCATAGCCGCGCGAGGTCGACTTGAGGCGATCGAAGAAGTCCAGCACGATCTCGGCCATCGGGATCTCGTAGTGCAACTTGACCTGGCGGCCGTGGTAGGCCATGTCCATCTGGACGCCGCGCTTGCCGTTACACAGGGTCATCACCGCACCCACGTACTCTTGCGGCATGTACAGGTTGACGTCGACGATCGGCTCGCGCACTTCGTTGATCTTCGACGGTTCCGGCATCTTCGACGGATTGTCGACGCGGATGATGGTGCCGTCCTTCATCTCGACCTCGTACACCACGGTCGGCGCCGTCGTGATCAGGTCCATGTCGAACTCGCGCTCGAGGCGCTCCTGCACGATCTCCATGTGCAGCAGGCCCAAGAAGCCGCAGCGGAAACCGAAGCCCAGCGCCTGCGAGACTTCCGGCTCGTACATCAGGGCGGCGTCGTTCAGCTTCAGCTTCTCGAGCGAATCGCGCAGGGCGTCGTACTGGTTCGCCTCGACCGGGAACAGGCCGGCGAACACCTGGGGCTGCACTTCCTTGAAGCCGGGCAGCGGCTCGGACGCCGGACGGCTGGCCAGGGTCACCGTGTCGCCCACGCGGGCGGCGGTCAGTTCCTTGATGCCGGCGATGATGAAGCCCACCTGGCCGGCGGTCAGTTGCGGCAGCGACACCGAACGCGGGGTGAACACGCCGATGTTTTCCACCAGATTCACCGACTCGGTGGCCATCAGGAGGATCTTGTCTTTCGGACGCAGGGTGCCGTTGACCACGCGCACCAGCATCACGACGCCGACGTACGGGTCGTACCAGGAATCGACGATCAGGGCCTGCAGCGGCGCTTCCGGGTCGCCCTTGGGCGGCGGCACCTTGGCGATCAGGGTTTCCAGCACGTCTTCCACGCCCAGGCCGGTCTTGGCCGAGCACACGGTGGCGTCGGACGCGTCGATGCCGATCACGTCCTCGATCTCTTTCTTGGCGTTGTCCGGGTCGGCGTGCGGCAAGTCGATCTTGTTCAGGATCGGCACCACTTCCACGCCCAGGTCGAGCGCGGTGTAGCAGTTGGCGACCGTCTGCGCTTCCACGCCCTGCGAGGCGTCGACCACCAGCAGCGCGCCTTCGCAGGCCGACAGCGAGCGGCTCACTTCGTACGAGAAGTCGACGTGGCCCGGGGTATCGATCAGGTTCAGGTTGTAGACCTGGCCGTCGCGCGCCTTGTACTGCAGCGCCGCGGTCTGGGCCTTGATGGTGATGCCGCGCTCGCGCTCCAGGTCCATCGAATCGAGCACCTGGGCGTCCATCTCGCGGTCCGACAGGCCGCCGCACAGCTGGATGATGCGGTCGGCCAGCGTCGATTTGCCATGGTCGATGTGGGCGATGATGGAGAAGTTACGTATGTTGTTCATTAACAAAGCTCAAAACCAGAAAGGCCGCGAAAGGCGGCGACTACGACGAAATATGGCGCACTGCGATGCAGGACGAACGGGCCGCGCAATACGAAAACGCGCTGCGTCGGGGGCCGTGCCGGTCCCCAGGCGAGCGCCTTGGCAATCTTGGAAGGTTGGACATCACCGCTCCGACCCGGCATTTTACCGGATTTCGAGGCAGAAAGGCCGGTTTCCGGCGGGTGGCTCAGGACGTCGCCTGCGCGCCGGCGCAGGCGGCCAGGTAGGCCCGCACCGCCGCCTCGTCCAGAAAGTAATGGCACAGCTCGGGCTGGGCCGGGTCGCCATACAGCACCGGCACCAGCTCGTCGAAGGCCGCCACCAGCACCGGGTCGGCATCGACGTCGAGCACGGTGACGTCGAACGGCTGCCCGGGCGGCTCGAGCGCGCGCAGCGCCGCCAGCATGTCTTCGCACAGGTGGCACCAGCTGCGCGAATACAAGGTGAAGCGCGGGGCGCGGCGTGCGGCGCGGTGCGGCGCACTCCCCTGCTGCGTCACTGGCGCGGCTTGAGCGTGAGGTATTGCGTGGCGCCCTCGCGCTGCACCAGCAGGGCCACCGCCTTCGACTTGTCGTGCTTGGCCAGCAGGGACTTGAACTGCTCGACGCTGGTGATCGGCGTATTGTTCCACTGCAAGATCACGTCGCCCGGCTGGATGCCGGCGCTGGCGGCCGGGCCCTGCGCCTCTTCGACCAGCAGGCCGTGGTCGATGCCCAGCTCCTTGCGGTCGGCCGGCGCAATATTCGACATGTGCAGGCCCAGCGCGTCCGGCGCGGCGCCCGGCGCCGGCTTCTTCGGCTGCTGGCCCTGGGCCGCACGTTCCTCCTGCAACTCGACGATGGTGACCGGCACCTCGACCTGGGCCCCGCGGCGCCAGACGGTGACGCTGGCGCGGCTGCCGACCTTGGAGGCGCCCACCAGGCGCGGCAGGTCGGTGGTCGACTGGATCGGCTGCTTGTTGAAGGCCAGGATGATGTCGCCGACCTTGATGCCCGCCTTCTCGGCCGGGCCGCCCGGTTCGACCATCGAGACTTCGGCGCCGCGCGCCTTGCCCAGGCCCAGCGATTCGGCCACGTCGCGCGTGACTTCGCTGATCTGCACGCCCAGGCGGCCACGGGTGACCTTGCCGGTGGTCTTGAGCTGATCGGACACGCGGATGACCTCGTCGATCGGCACCGCGAACGAAATGCCGTTATAGGCGCCCGACAGCGTCGCGATCTGCGAGTTGATACCGATGACTTCGCCGCGCAGGTTGATCAGGGGGCCGCCCGAATTGCCGGGATTGACCGCCACGTCGCTCTGGATCAGCGGCAAGTATTCGCCGGTATCGCGCGACTTGGCCGAGATGATGCCGGCGGTCACGGTGTTTTCGAGGCCGAACGGCGAACCGATGGCCAGCACCCACTCGCCGACCCGGATCTTGCTGGAGTCGCCGGTACGCAGGTATGGCAGGTTGGTCGCGGCGAGCTTCAGGAGCGCGACGTCGGAGCGGCGGTCGGCGCCCAGCACCTTGGCCTTGAACTCGCGGCGGTCGCTCAGGGTCACCGTGACCTCGTCGGCGCCTTCGACCACGTGGGCGTTGGTCAGCACGAAGCCGTCGGCCGAGATGATGAAGCCGGAGCCGACGCCGCGCTGCACTTCGCGTTCTTCTTCCTGCTGCGGGCCGCGCCGGCCGCCGCCGCGCGGCGGCATCTGGCCGCCGAAGAAGCGACGCAGGAATTCCTGCATCTCTTCCTCGCCCGGCGCACCGCCGCGGGTGCGCACGCGCTCGGTGGTGCGGATATTGACGACCGCCGGCCCCACCTTGTCGATGACGTCGGTGAAGTCGGGCAGACCGGTAACGGTAGGGGTGGGAACGGGGGCAGCGGCGTGGACGGGTTGAACGAAGGCCGTGGCGCCGGACACGAGCAGTGCCGACAGAAGCAGGCTGGCAGTTTTACTGGTCATGGATTCGCTATTGAATGGCTAAGATTGACTGAATGGTAAGCCAAATTGCGCACTTTGTCGCGCCATGCCAGCCGCGCGCCGGCCATAAAAGCCCTGGCCCGGCGACGAAAGGAAGGAATTTAAGCCTGGGGTAAGGATGCCGGACAGGACGGTCGGAAACTGTCAGGAAGACGCGGTCTTGGCGAGCACCGCCGCCAGGCCGGTGGGCTCGGCCGCGACGGCCGCACGGCGCAGCGGCGGCGGCTCGCCGGCGAGGCGTTCGGCCAGGCGGGCGCGAAATTCCGGCGACAGCGCCGGCGTGGCCGTGTCGCGCAGCGCGTCGCCGATCAGGTGATACAGATCCCATGCCTGGCGGCCGTCGCTTCCCTGCAACGCGGCCAATGCCAGTTCCAGGTCGGCTTCGGGCAAGGCGCCATCTTTCAGGGCAGAAATCTGCTCGCGTAGTTTTCTATTGGTGTCCATCGGTGGTTCCATCGACGTCGGTGGTGTTCAATATGTGCTGTGTTCGTACGATCCCGCTACCTACCGACGTTTGTCAACCGGGAAATCGAGTAAAGGGCGTAATTTCTCGGCGATGACTTCGCGCGCCCGGAAAATCCGGCTGCGCACCGTACCTATTGGACAGGCCATCACTTCGGAGATTTCCTCATAGCTGAGGCCTTCGATTTCGCGCAAGACGATCGCCGTGCGCAGTTCGAGCGGCAATGCTTCCATGGCCGCATTGACTGTATGGGCGATCTGTTTACTGGCGAGCATGGATTCAGGTGTATTAATGTCGCGCAAGCTATCTGCATCATCGAATCCTTCGGCGCGTTCGGCGTCCGTCTCGGTCGACGTCGGTGCGCGCCTTCCCTGGGTTACTAGAAAATTCTTGGCGGTGTTGATTCCTATTCGATAAAGCCATGTATAAAAAGCCGAATCCCCACGAAAATGACGCAGGGCCCGGTATGCTTTGATGAAGGTCTCTTGCACCACGTCTTCGGCTTCGGCCGGATCGTGGACGAGACGCGACACCAGGCGCATCAGGCGACGTTGGTACTTGGAGACCAGTAAATCAAAAGCCCCCTGGTCCCCGGCCTGGACGCGCTCTACCAGCAACTGATCACACTCGCGTTCTGTCGTCACGGACCATGCCCCATTGGCGGCCTCTCGCGAGGAGGCACCGATTCATGCGCGCAGCGTGAATCGGTACATCCTTAAGAGTTGGCCACCTGCAATAAGTTCACACTGTTTTGTATCGGTATTGTTGCCGCGCCATTGGCGAGCGCACGCACGGCCACCGCCAGCGCGCGGTATTGGCCGGCGCCCACGGCGTCTGGCAGCAGCACCAGCGGCCAGGTCGCGCCATCCTCGGCGCGCAGTCGCAGCACGATGCAGCAGGGCCAGACCATGGCGCCGGGCAGCAGCGTCATGGTCGGGCCCGGCTCAGGATTCCCGGCCGCTGGCGCGCCTTTCCCCAACTCCTGTTGTACCGTCAGGCGTACCTGACCAACTCCAGAAATATCAATCCGGCGCACCGTTGCAATCCCAGGCAAAAACACCGTGGAATCAGCCGCGCGGCGGGCGCCCCCTTTGGCGCTCCCTTTGGCGCGCCAACGACGGCGCGGCCAGCCGGCCGGGACGGCGACAGGCAGGCGCGCCAGCGACAGCGCGGCCAGCAGCGGCGCGCATGCGACAGCGCCGCCGAATGCGAAGCGTTCAGGCAGCAGCAGGCCCACGGCCAGGGCAGCCGCGCACAGGGCCGCGCAGAAGGCTGCGAGCAGACCGCGCAGGCGACGCGACGGCGCGATGACGGCGGACACCGCAAGCGACATGAAGCACAGGACAAATCGAGGAAATGGCCTGCGAATGAGCACAATGAGCACAATGAGCAGGATGGCGGGCGGAGGAAACTCCGGAGCAAGCCCCGGAGACAGCCCTTCTACCGCCAGCGCCGGCAGGCCGCCACGAACGGGCGACAGGCCGGGCTGTTGGAAGCGCCCATCCAGTTAGACCTGGATGGGGCGAAGTGGTTCAGACTTTGGCGAAGATCAGCGTACCGTTGGTGCCGCCGAAACCGAAGGAATTCTTCACCGCGTAGTCGATCTGCATCTCGCGCGCCGTGTTGGCGCAGAAGTCCAGGTCGCACTCCGGATCCTGGTTGAAGATGTTGATCGTCGGTGGCGACACCTGGTTGTGGATCGCCAGCACGGTGAACACCGACTCCAGGCCGCCGGCGCCACCGAGCAGGTGACCGGTCATCGACTTGGTCGAGTTCACGACCAGGCTCTTGGCATGGTCGCCGAACACGCGCTTGATGCCGCGCACTTCGGCCACGTCGCCCAGCGGCGTCGACGTGCCGTGCGCGTTCACGTACTGCACCTGGTCGACGTTGATGCCGGCGTTGTGGAACGCATTGACCATGCAACGCGCCGCGCCACTGCCATCCTCGACCGGCGAGGTGATGTGGTTGGCGTCCGCGCTCATGCCGAAGCCGATGACTTCAGCATAGATCCGGGCGCCGCGCGCGACGGCGTGTTCATACTCTTCGAGCACCATGACACCGGCGCCCTCGCCCAGCACGAAGCCGTCGCGGTCGCGGTCCCATGGACGCGAGGCGGTCGACGGGTCGTCGTTGCGGGTCGACAGCGCGCGTGCCGAGGCGAAACCGCCCAGGCCCAGCGGCGACACGGTCGATTCGGCGCCGCCCGCGATCATCACGTCGGCATCGCCGTACTCGATCAGGCGCGCTGCCGCGCCGATACTGTGCAGGCCGGTGGTGCAGGCGGTGACGATGGCCAGGTTCGGGCCACGCAGGCCGAACTTGATCGAGAGATCGCCCGAAATCATGTTGATGATCGATGCCGGCACGAAGAACGGCGAGATGCGGCGTGCGCCGCGGTTCGCGTATTCGTCCTTGGTCGCTTCGATCATCGGCAAGCCGCCGATGCCCGAACCGATCACCACGCCGATGCGGTCCGCGTTCTCTTCGGTGACTTCCAGGCCCGAGTCCTTCAGGGCCTGGATGCCGGCTGCCATGCCGAAATGGATAAAGGTATCCATATGGCGGCCTTCCTTGCCCGGCAGGTAGTCTTCGACGTTGAAGTTCTTGACCTCACCAGCAAAGTGGGTCGTGAATGGCGCTGCATCAAACTTGGTGATGTTGGCAATGCCCGACTTGCCGGCCAATGCCGCATCCCACGTCTCGGCAACGGTGTTGCCGATCGGTGAAATGCAGCCCAGGCCGGTGACGACGACACGGCGGTTGCGTGAACGACTCAAGCGATTCTCCCAAAAACGGTAAAGCGACTACTCAGGCCTTGACGTGCGCGGTTGCGTAGTCGATGGCTTGCTTGACGGTGGTGATCTTCTCAGCCTGCTCGTCAGGAATTTCCATTTCGAACTCGTCCTCCAGTGCCATCACCAGTTCCACGGTGTCCAGCGAGTCTGCACCGAGGTCGTCAACGAACGAGGAATCGATTTTGATGTCTGCTTCGGCAACGCCCAGTTGCTCAGCGACGATTTTTTTAACGCGTTGTTCGATATCCGACATGTTTTGGCTCCATTAAGGTATGTGTTGCGGAAAGTGCGCGCATTTTATCAGGTTTGCGACCCGAAAAACTATTTTCGGCGACTGCGGCCATTTCGCCGGAAAGTCCTGCTAAAAGTCGAGATTGCGTCCTAATCGGGCCCGGCTCGCCGGGACCAATTGGGACGCGGTTTTTATCAATTCATTACTTTACTGATTAATTCATATACATGCCGCCATTCACGTGCAGCTCGGTGCCCGTGATGTAGGCGGCCGTCGGCCCGGCCAGGAACGCCACCGCGTGGGCGATGTCTTCCGGCAGGCCCAGGCGGCCCAGCGGAATCTGGGTCAGTAGCGCCTCGTGCTGCCCTTCACCCAGCGCGCGGGTCATGTCGGTATCGATGAAGCCCGGGGCCACGCAGTTGACGGTGATGTTGCGGCTGCCGATCTCGCGCGCCAGCGCACGGGTCATGCCGGCCACACCGGCCTTGGCGGCCGCGTAGTTCATCTGGCCCGGATTGCCGGCCGCGCCGACCACCGAGGTGATGCTGATGATACGACCGGCTTTGGCCTTCATCATGCCGCGTAGCACCAGGCGCGACATGCGACCGACGGCGGTGAGATTGGTGGCGATCACGTTGTCGAACTCGTCGTCCTTCATGCGCATGGCCAGGTTGTCCTGGGTGATGCCGGCATTGTTGACCAGGATCGACAGGCTGCCGAAGCCCTTCTGCACGTCGTCCACGACTTGCGCGCAGCCGGCCGCGTCGAGCACGTTCAGGACCACGCCCTTGCCGCCGAACTCGGCCAGATAGTCGGAAATCGCCTGCGCGCCCGACTCGCTGGTGGCGGTGCCGACGACCTTGGCGCCCTGGCGCGCCAGTTCCAGCGCGATGGCCTTGCCGATGCCGCGCGATGCGCCGGTGACAAGGGCGACTTGATTCTGCAGATTCATGGTTTTCCTTTATCTTTTATTCGGAGAGCGACGCCAGCACGCGCTCCAGCGCAGCCTGGTCGACCAGCGCTTCGCCGGCCAGGTTCGCATCGATACGCTTGGCCATGCCGATCAGGGTCTTGCTCGGTGCGCATTCGATGACCTGGGTCACGCCATCGAGCGCCATCTTCTGCATGGTCTCGACCCAGCGTACCGGACCGGCGGCCTGGCGCACCAGCGCGTCCTTGATCTGCTCGGGATCGTTCAGCACGGCGACGTCGACGTTGTTGATGACGTCGATCTGCGGCGCGGCGAATTTCAGCTCCGCCATATAGGTACGCAGGCGGTCGGATGCCGGCTTCAGGAGCGACGAGTGGAACGGCGCGGATACCGCCAGCTTCATGGCGCGCTTGGCGCCCTTGGCCTTGGCGATCTCGCAGGCGCGCTCGACGGCGGCGGTATGGCCGGCGATCACGATCTGGGTCGGCTCGTTGAAGTTCACGGCCTCCACCACTTCGCCCTGCGCTGCCTCAAGGCAAACGGCCTGCACATCGGCGGCCTGCAGGCCGAGGATGACGGCCATGCCGCCCTGCCCGACCGGCACCGCGTCCTGCATCGATTGCGCGCGGAAGCGTACCAGCGGCACGGCGTCGGCGAACGGGATCACGCCGGCCGCCACCAGGGCCGAATACTCGCCCAGGCTGTGGCCCGCGACCACGCTCGGCGCCGGGCCGCCGGCCGCGATCCAGGCGCGGTAGACGGCAACCGCGGCGGTCAGCATGACCGGCTGGGTATTGGTGGTCAGGTCCAGGTCTTCCTTCGGTCCCTCGGCGATCATGCGCTTGAGGTCGAAGCCCAGGGCGTCGGACGCTTCTTGCACCGTCTGATCGACGGTCGGGTTACCGGCGAAGCCGTTCAGCATGCCCACTGCCTGGGCGCCTTGTCCGGTGAACAGGAATGCGAATTTGCTCATCGTTGTTTTCCGTAGTTGTTGTTCTTGGAGGCTGGTGCTCACGCTTACATGCGCGCCAGCACCGCGCCCCAGGTAAAGCCGCCGCCCACGCCTTCCATCAGGACGTTCTGGCCCGGCTTGATGCGGCCGTCGCGCACCGCCTGGTCGAGCGCCAGCGGGATCGAGGCGGCCGAGGTATTGCCGTGCTCGTGGACGGTGACGACCATCTTTTCCAGCGGCAGGCCGAGCTTCTTGGCGGTGCCGTTCATGATGCGGATGTTCGCCTGGTGCGGCACCAGCCAGTCGACGTCCGCCGGGCGTACGCCGGCGTGATCCAGCACTTCGTGCGCCACCTGCTCCAGCACGGTGACAGCCAGCTTGAACACCGCCGGGCCGTCCATGTGCAGGAAGCCGCTGCCGGCGACCGCGCCATTGGCCAGGTTGCCCGGGATCGACAGGATGCCGGCATGGCTGCCATCGGCATGCAGGCGGGCAGCCAGGATGCCCGGCTCGTTCGAGGCTTCGAGCAGCACGGCGCCGGCGCCGTCGCCGAACAGCACGCAGGTGGTGCGGTCGCTGAAGTCGACGATACGCGAGAACACTTCGGAACCGATCACGAGCACGCGCTTGTGGTTGCCGGCGCGGATGAAGGCGTCGGCGGTCGAGACCGCGTACACAAAGCCGCTGCACACGGCGGCCACGTCGAAGGCGGCGCTGCCGCTGGCCATGCCCAGCTTCTGCTGCACGATACATGCCGTGCTCGGGAAGCTGCCGTGGAAGTCGGGAGTGGAACTGGCGACGATCACCAGGTCGACATCGAGCGGGGTCTTGCCGGCCATCTCGAGCGCGCGGCGGGCGGCGTGCACCGCCAGGTCGGACGAGAGTTCGTCGGCCGCGGCGAAGTGGCGCGCCTCGATGCCGCTGCGGGTGAAGATCCACTCGTGCGACGTCTCGACGCCCTGCTGCGCCAACTGCGCGGCGAGCTGGTCGTTGGTAACGCGATTGGCTGGCAGGTAGCTGCCGGTGCCGGTAATTTTGCTATACATGGTCATTGCTTCACCATTCTGCTGGGTTATTGCGCCTGGCGCTGGCTGTCGAGCGTCGGCGCCGGCGCGACTACGGGCGCCGTTACCGGGGAGCTTGGCATCAGTTCGGCGATCAGGGCCGACAGGTGCTCTTGCACATTATTGTGCGCGGCATCGTAGGCGCGCTTGATCGCCCACTCGAAGGCATAGGCACCGGCGCCGCCGTGGCTCTTGAACACCAGGCCCTTGAGGCCCAGCAGGCCGGCGCCGTTGTAGCGTTCCGGATTGAGCTTCTTGAGCGACTTGCGCGCCAGCAACGCGCCGAGCATCGACAGGACGCTTTCCTTGAACGTGGCCTTCATGAAACGCGACAGGCCTTCAATCGCCTTGAGCATGACGTTGCCGACGAAACCGTCGCACACGACGACGTCGACCGTGCCCTTGAAGATGTCATTGCCTTCGACATTGCCGAAAAAGTTGAGTTTGCCACGTTCGGCGTCGGCGCGCAGCAGCACGCCGGCGGCTTTCACCGCCTCGTTGCCCTTGATGTCCTCGGTGCCGACGTTGAGCAGGCCAATGGTCGGGCGCGGGATGCCCTCGATCGCCGAGCACAGCACCGATCCCATGATGGCGAACTGGTGCAGGTGGTCCGGCTCGCAGTCGACGTTGGCGCCGAGGTCAAGGATATAGGTCGGGCCACCCTTCTGGTTCGGCATGATCGAGCAGATCGCCGGGCGGTCGACGCCGGCCATGGTCTTGAGCACGTAGCGCGAGACGGCCATCAGGGCGCCGGTATTGCCGGCCGAGACGCAGGCGTGGGCGCTGCCATCCTTGACGGCCTCGATCGCCACCCGCATCGACGAATCCTTCTTGCGGCGCAGGGCCACTTCGACCGGGTCGTCCATCGTGATGACTTCGGAGGCGTGCTTGACGGTCAGGCGCGGGTTGTTCTCCGCATGATGCTTCTTGAGTTCTGCGCGCAGCACCTCTTCGACGCCCACGAGCACGAGCTCGGCGTCAGCTTGCTTTTTGAGGAAGGAGATGGCTGCCGGAATGGTAACTGAAGGGCCGTGATCGCCGCCCATGCAGTC
This sequence comes from Massilia sp. UYP34, assembly GCF_056279385.1. Classification (NCBI taxonomy): domain Bacteria; kingdom Pseudomonadati; phylum Pseudomonadota; class Betaproteobacteria; order Burkholderiales; family Oxalobacteraceae; genus Massilia; species Massilia sp. UYP34. Next base: position 21,413 of record NZ_JBWBRF010000003.1, read on the forward strand.
AATGGATATTTTAATTGTCATTTGTTGGAGATGCCGCGGCTCACGCAGGACGAGCGGCGAGAGGGGATCGGGTCGTGGCGCACATGCGCACGGGATCCAGGCTGTTCAACATGACGGTGCCAGGAGCGTCGGGACGGACTCCCAGGATGCAGCCGGTTACTGAGCAGATGCCAAAGAAAAAGCGGCGCCACGCAGATAACATACGTTGCGCCGCTTTCATGATGCTAAAAGCCAGAACGTCGATTACTCGTCGTTCTTGGTCTTCAGGACCTTGCGGCCACGATAGAAGCCGTTCGGCGAGATGTGGTGACGCAGGTGGGTTTCGCCGGTGGTCGGCTCGACTGCCAGGTTCGGGGCGGTCAGAAAATCGTGCGAACGGTGCATGCCGCGCTTCGATGGGGATTTCTTGTTCTGCTGAACTGCCATGATAACTCCTAGTACAAAGTTCTAAAATTTTAACACATTCGATAGGCAAACCAGCTGCAAATCGAGTATCTCGGCGGCAAGCTTTTTGACGACTGCCGACATGTTGAACGCTGCTACAACTACCGCGAATGCCATACTCGATTGCACGCGTTTGACACGTTTTTTTGCAGATTTTGGACGACATTGTTTCTACGCTGCCGCCACCGTACTGCGAAACCTGTAATGCTGATTGTTGTTACTATTTCTTCTTAGTCCGTCTTCAGGTTCTTCAGAGCGGCGAAAGGCGACACTTTATCGGTTTTCAGGCGATCGAGCAAGCCCGTATCCGGACAAACATCGTGCCGCGGCGATTGCGGCAAGGCCAGCAGGGCCTCGTCCTCGAGCAACTCGCGGATGTCGCAGCTGCGGCTGCCGACGATCACGTCGATGCTTTCATCGTCGAGGATTGCCTCGATCGCGTCGGCATCCTCGTCGTTCTCGCCCAGCACCAGCATGGTCGACGAATCGATCTCGTAGTCCATAGGCTGCAGGCAACGCTGGCACACCAGCTTGACATGTCCGGCGACCGTGAGGGTCAGCGACGGATACGCCTGGCGGGTCCGGCCGCCCTGGATGGACCAGCGGATGTCGCCGCCCTTGTCCGTGCTTTCGGCGGCAAGACGCGGCATGTCGACCAGGGGCGTAGCGCCTTCACGATGGCCGTCGTTCTTGCAAAACTCGAAGGCGTCGATGACAAAAGCGCTCATTTAGAAAGTCACCCCGGAAAACCTGCGATAATAGCAGGATTTTCGCACCAGCGTCAAAAAACCGTCGCATTCTTCCGGCGTATTCTCCCGACGTATTCTCGAACACCAGCGCCATGATACCTATGCCTTCGCTCATCCTCGCTTCGAGTTCCGCCTACCGCCGTGAACTGCTCGAGCGCCTGGGCCTGCCCTTCGAAACCGTCGCGCCCGACATCGACGAGACCGCGCTGGAGGGCGAAGCGCCGCCCGCCACCGCGCTGCGCCTGGCGCGCGAGAAGGCGCAGGCCGTAGCAACCCTGCACCCCGGCGCGCTGGTGATCGGCTCCGACCAGGTCGCCACGCTGGACGGGCTGCAGATCGGCAAGCCCGGCGACCATTCACGCGCGCTGGCCCAGCTGCAGCTGATGCGCGGGCGCGAAGTCGTGTTCCATACCGCCCTGTGCCTGTGGGACGGCCGCGTTGCCGACCCGCGCCAGGCGGCCCAGCTCGAGAACGTGCAGGTGCGCGTCGCTTTCCGCGACCTGCCAGACCATGAACTCGACGCCTACCTGCGCATCGAGCAGCCCTACGACTGCGCCGGCAGCGCCAAGAACGAGGGGCTCGGCATCGCCCTGCTCGAACGCGTCCAGTCGGACGACCCCACCGCCCTCACCGGCCTGCCGCTGATTGCCCTGACCGGCATGCTGCGCAAGGCCGGCGTCCCCTTCTTTGGCGGCTGACTCATCAATTTCTTTCCATCATGCCCGGCACCCTGTACCTGATTCCGAACACCCTCGGCCCGACCGACGCCACCCCAGGCTCCCTGAACGCCCTGCTCCCGACCCAGGTGCAGGCGCTGACCAGCAAACTCGATTACTTCGTGGCCGAGAACGCCAAGACCGCGCGCGCCTTCCTGAAACTGATCGCGATCGACCACCCGCTGGCCAAGCCCCTGCAGGAAATCGAGATCGCGGAACTGAACGTGAACACGCCGCCGGCGGCGCTGGCGCAACTGCTGGCGCCGCTGCTGGCGGGCCGCGACGCGGGCCTGGTGTCGGAAGCCGGCGTGCCCGCCGTGGCCGACCCCGGCGCCGACCTGGTGCGCCTGGCCCACCAGCACGGCATCAATGTGCGTCCGCTGGTGGGACCGTCGTCGCTGCTGCTGGCCGTCATGGCCAGCGGCCTGAACGGCCAGAGCTTCGCCTTCAATGGCTACCTGCCGACCGATGCAGCGCAGCGCAGCAAGCGGATCCTGGAACTGGAAAAGCGCTCGCGCGCCGAGCGCCAGACCCAGTTGCTGATCGAAACGCCGTATCGCAACGGCGCCATGTTGGAGGCGTTGGCGGCGAGCTGCCAGCCGGGCACCCTGGTCTGCGTGGCGACCGACCTGTCGCTGCCGAGCGAATCGGTGCGCACCTTGACGGCGGCCAAGTGGAAGACGGCGCTGGCGGCCAATAAAGGGCCGGACTTCCACAAGAAGCCGACCGTGTTCCTGTTTTTGGGTCAGTAATACCCGGGCAGTCATCCTGGCGCAGTCAAGCTCGCGCCAGTACTGCGGCCGGGCGCGCCGCTACGCGCTCACGAAAAATTCACGCAACCGGCGCTGGCTGCTGGGCGTCGTGGGTCAATTCGCGCACCCAGTCGAAGGCCGCCAGCTCGATCTCGCGCACTTCGGCCACCGTCAGGCCGATCTTCTTGAGCGCGCAGGTCAGCTTGCTGCCGCCTTCGGCCGCCTCGAGCAGTTCGGCGATGCGCAGCATGGTGCCGAAGTCGCCTTCGCGCGCAAGCAGGGCCTGGCGCACGTCGTGCGCGATGTCAACGTGGGCCAGGATGTCGGCCATCGGCACCGAGAACAGGGCTTCGGCCAGCGACATGATGCCGACCGTAAAGGCGCGGTCGGCGCTGGCGGTGTCGCCCGGCCGCACGCGCAGGGTCATCAGTTCGAGCAGCTTGCCGCGCGTCGTGGCCAGCTGCAGCAGCGGCGACTTCAGTTCGACCTTGGCGCCGGCCGCGGTATAGAGCAGGATCTGCAGCCAGCGCCCCAGCTGGCGCCGGCCGAGCTGGACCAGGGCCTGCGACAGCGACTCGATGCGCGGACCCGGCACCGCGCGGCTGTTCACCAGGCGCAGCAGGTTCAGGCTGATCAGGGCGTCGCGCTTGACGGCGGTCTCGATCGCCTGGCTGTCGGCGTTCGAGTTGACCAGTTCCAGCAGGCGCAGGATGGTGATCTCGGACGGCGTGATCTTGCGTCCGCTCAGAATGGCGGGACGGGCAAAATAATAGCCCTGGAAATACTCGAAGCCCAGTTCCATGCACAGCTTGAATTCGTCGATGGTTTCGACCTTCTCGGCCAGCAGGCGCTTGCCGGTGGCGCGCAGCGAGTCGACCAGTTGGGCCAGCTCGTTCGGGGCAACGCCCTTGACGTCGACCTTGATGATGTCGACCAGCTGCACCAGCTTGTCGAGCTCGCTCGAATGCTCGACCACATCGTCGACCGCGAACTTGAATCCCAGTTCCTTGAGCTCGGCCACCCGCGCCAGCAGTTCCGGCGTCGGCTCCACCGTCTCGAGGATTTCCAGGATCACCTTGTGGGATGGTAAGAAGCGCACGAAGTCGCTCATCAACACCACTTCGTCGACGTTGACGAAGGCAAGCTGCTCGCCCACCACCTGCTCCATGCCAAGCTGGGATGCATGCGAGATGACGGCGGCGGTGGCTGCCGCGCCGTCGGTCAGCTTGGCGTCGTCATCCTCGCCGGCGGCACGGAACAGCAGCTCGAACGCCACCAGATGCTGGTCGCGCCCAAGGATGGGCTGACGCGCAAGAAAGAAATCATCGGCCGGCACGGAGACCGCTGCCGTTGCATCGGCGTGCATCGAAAAATACTCCTGGAAACAGTCACGGCAGCGCGCCGCGCCCGATGGACGGCACGCGCCACCCATCTACGCCGACTATACTACAAGAATGCCAATCTTAGCATTTCGACATCGAATCGTACGACGCTCGGGTCAGCCGCGACCACCACCGCCCTGGCGGGTGCGCCCGGTGCGCGGCGCGCTCGGCGCCGCCGGCCGGGCGGCGTCGTTGCGCGCGCTGCGCGCTGCACCATCGCGCGGGCCGGCAGCCGCGTCGGCGCGCGTGCGCGCGGCGCTGCTGCGTGGCGCGCCATCACGCGCCGCCTTGCCTGGTTGCGCCCCATCGCGCGCCGCACTGCCGCGTGGCGCGCCATCGCGCGGCGCGGTGTTGCGTGGACCATCCGCGCGCGCCGGCCTGGCCGGGGCGGCCGGCGCTTCGTCGGCGCGCGGCATGCTCTGGCCTGGCAGGCGCAGGCTGCCCTTGCCCGACAGCGGGCTGGCGCGGCGCGCATTGCCCACCGGCGCGCGCGGCGCGTCGCCCACCATGCGGCCGGCGGCTGCGCCCGTCACCTGCACGCCCTTCTCGATCGTGAAGCGGGCGCCGGCGTCCTTGCCCAGCACGCGCACCAGGTAGGGCATGACTTCGCGTAGGATCGGCTCGAGCGTGTACGGCGGATTCAGGATGAACATGCCGCTGCTGTGCAGGCCGGTGCCGTCCGGGGTCGGGGTAGTGGTGGTGAACGTGACGTTGAGCCACTCCTTGGCCGGCAGGCGCTTGAGGCGGTCGGCGAACTGGCGCGACTCCATGCGCTGCAGCACGGGATACCAGATCGCATAAATACCGCTTGGGAATTTACCCAGCGCCTCGTCGAGCGCGTCGCGCACCCGCTTGTAGTCGTCCTTGATCTCGTAGGGCGGATCGATCAGCACCAGCGCGCGGCGCGACGGCGGCGGCAGCAGCGCCTTCATGCTGTGGAAGCCGTCGCCATGCTCGATGATCACGCGGCGCCCGCGCGAGCGCTCGCCCTGCTCGGCCTTGTGCGCGTCGAGCTTGCGGAAGTTATCGGCCAGGATCTTGCAATCGGCCGGGTGCAGTTCGAACAGGCGCAGGCGATCCTGCTCGCGCGACATCTGCTCGGCGACGTAGGGGGAACCCGGGTAATAGCGCATCTTGCCGCTCGGGTTCATCCCCTTGATCAGGTCGAGGTATTCCTTCAGCGCGGCCGGGACATCGGTGCAGGTCCACAGCGGGCCGATGCCGGTATCGAACTCGGCGGTCTTGGTCGCCTGAAAACTGTCGAGCGCATAGACGCCGGCGCCCGAGTGGGTGTCGATATAGGTATAGGCGGCATCCTTTTGATTCATGTACAAGTGCAGCTGCACCTGTACGAAATGCTTGAGGACATCGGCGTGGTTACCCGCGTGGAAGGCGTGGCGGTAGCTCAACATAAGCTGGAATTCCTAAAAGAGGTTTGCCGCGAGAAATTTGGCGGCAGAATCAGGCGCCATTATCCACTACAACCGACTGCGGCTGGGAATTCCAGTAGGGTCGGCGGCTATGCCGCCGACGCGGTGATGGTTGACAGCGAGATCATCCGGTATGAAATCGGAACCGCTGGCAATCACCGCGTCGGCGGCATCGCCGCCGACGCTACGATCACGCTACCTTTTTGTCTTCGAAGAACTGTTCGTCCTCCGTCGAGCCATGCAATGCGGTGGTCGAGCTCTGGCCCTGCTGGATGGCCTGGGTCACGGCGTCGAAGTAGCCGGTGCCCACTTCGCGCTGGTGCTTGACGGCGGTGAAGCCCTTCTCGGCCGCCGCGAACTCGGCTTCCTGCAGCTCGACGAAGGCCGACATGCCGCTGCGGGCGTAGCCATGGGCGAGATTGAACATGCCATAGTTGAGCGAGTGGAAACCGGCCAGCGTGATGAACTGGAATTTATAGCCCATCGCGCCCAGTTCTTGCTGGAACTTGGCGATGGTGGCGTCGTCCAGGTTCTTTTTCCAGTTGAACGAGGGCGAGCAGTTATAGGCCAGCATCTTGCCCGGGAATTTCGCGTGGATGGCGTCGGCGAAGCGGCGCGCGAACTCGAGGTCGGGCTTGCCGGTCTCGCACCAGACCAGGTCGGCATAGGGCGCATAGGCCAGGCCGCGCGCGATCGCCTGCTCGATGCCGGGCTTGACGCGGAAGAAGCCCTCCACCGTGCGCTCGCCGGTGCAGAATTCCTTGTCGTTGGCGTCGACGTCCGAGGTGAGCAGGTCGGCCGCCTCGGCATCGGTGCGGGCGATGACCAGGGTCGAGGTGCCCATCACGTCGGCGGCCAGGCGCGCGGCGTTGAGTTTCTCGACCGCCTCGCGGGTCGGCACCAGCACCTTGCCGCCCATGTGGCCGCATTTCTTGACCGAAGCCAGCTGGTCTTCGAAGTGCACGCCGGCGGCGCCCGCCTCGATCATCGACTTCATGAGCTCATAGGCATTGAGCACGCCGCCGAAGCCGGCTTCGGCATCGGCCACGATCGGCGCGAAGTAATCGATGTCGTCCTTGCCTTCAGACCATTGGATCTGGTCGGCGCGCTGGAAGGTGTTGTTGATGCGGCGCACGACCAGCGGCACCGAGTTGGCCGGATACAGCGACTGGTCGGGATACATTTCGCCGGCGGCATTGGCATCGCCCGCCACCTGCCAGCCCGACAGGTAAATCGCCTTCAGTCCGGCTTTCACCTGCTGCATGGCCTGGTTGCCGGTCAGGGCGCCGAGGGCGTTGACGTAGGGCTCGTCGTGCACCAGCTTCCACAGTTTGTCGGCGCCGCGCTTGGCCAGCGTGTGCTCGATCGGGACCGAGCCACGCAGGCGAACGACGTCGGCCGCGGTGTAGTTGCGGGTCACACCTTTCCAGCGTGGATTGTTGTCCCATTCCTGCTGCAGTTCGGCGATTTGCTGTTCACGGCTAGTCATGATGTTCTCCTGAAGTCGACGGCATGATTGAAGGTGGTGCGAATCCGTTGACACCATCATAGCCCGCTTTGTGCGCAGCACCATCACTCTTATATAAGACAGATAAGTAAAATTTTAGGCTGTAAATTCAATGACTTGAATTGAACATTCCGCGATATGGAATAAAATTTCTTCCCGTGAGAACAAACCGGGGTGCGCATTTGCTGCGTATCCCACATTGCAGGACCATGATTTCGCATCGTGAAAACAACGAGGGCGCGGCCATTGCCGCGCCCTCGTTGCCGGACCATCGCCTGATTACTTGGCGAGGTCGACCGTCTCCTCGCCGAACACCAGTTCGCCATTGCGCACCCGCACCGGGATCGTGTCCTTCGGTCCGAAGCGGCCGGCCAGGATCGCCCTGGACAGCGGGTTCTCGATCTGCTGCTGGATCGCGCGCTTGAGCGGGCGCGCGCCATACACCGGATCGTAGCCGGCCTCCGCGATCTTCTGCAGCGACTCGTCGTCGATGTCGAGCGTCATTTCCATCTTGGCCAGGCGCGCCTCCAGGTTGTGCAGCTGGATGCGGGCGATGGCGCCGATGTTCTTCTCGTCGAGCGCATGGAACACCACGATCTCGTCGATCCGGTTGATGAACTCGGGACGGAAGTGGCCGCGCACCTCGGCCATCACGGCCAGCTTGACCACTGCCGGCTCGTCGGTGTCCATCGACTGGATCCGGTGCGAGCCCAGGTTCGAGGTCATCACGATCACCGTGTTCTTGAAGTCCACGGTGCGGCCCTGGCCATCGGTCATGCGGCCGTCATCCAGCACCTGCAGCAGCACGTTGAACACGTCCGGGTGCGCCTTCTCGATCTCGTCGAGCAAGATCACGCTGTAGGGCTTGCGGCGCACGGCCTCGGTGAGGTAACCGCCCTCTTCGTAGCCGACGTAGCCCGGCGGCGCGCCGATCAGGCGCGCGACCGAATGCTTCTCCATGAATTCGCTCATGTCGATGCGGATCAGCATATCCTCGGTATCGAACAGGAAGCCCGCCAGCGCCTTGCACAGCTCGGTCTTGCCGACCCCGGTCGGGCCCAGGAACATGAAGGAGCCGTACGGGCGGTTCGGGTCCGACAGCCCGGCGCGCGAACGGCGGATCGCGTCCGACACCGCCACGATCGCCTCGTCCTGGCCCACCACGCGCTTGTGCAGCTCGTCCTCGATGTGCAGCAGCTTGTCGCGCTCGCCCTGCATCATGCGCGCCACCGGGATGCCGGTCGCGCGCGAGACCACTTCGGCGATCTCCTCGGCGCCCACCTGCGTGCGCAGCAGCTTCGGCTTCTTGTTGTCGGCGTCGGCACGGGCCGTGGCTTCCTCGGCCTGGCGCAGCTGCGCTTCCAGCTCCGGCAGGCGGCCGTACTGCAGCTCCGACACCTTCTGCCAGTTGCTCTGGCGCTTGGCCTCTTCCATCTGGAAGCGGACGCGCTCGATCTCTTCCCGGATGTGGGTGGTGCCCTGCACCGCCGCCTTCTCGGCCTTCAGCACTTCTTCGTAGTCGTTGTACTCGCGCTCCAGGCGCGCGATCTCTTCGCCCAGCAGTTCCAGGCGGCGCTGCGACGCCTCGTCGGTTTCCTTGCGCACCGCCTCGCGCTCGATCTTCAGCTGGATCAGGCGCCGCTCGAGGCGGTCCATGACCTCGGGCTTGGAATCGATCTCGATCTTGATCTTGGCTGCCGCCTCGTCGATCAGGTCGATCGCCTTGTCGGGCAGGAACCGGTCGGTGATGTACCTGTGCGACAGCTCGGCCGCGGCGATGATCGCCGGGTCGGTGATGTCCACCTGGTGGTGCAGCTCGTATTTCTCCTGCAGGCCGCGCAGGATGGCGATGGTCGCCTCCACGCTCGGCTCGTCGACGATGATCTTCTGGAAGCGGCGCTCGAGCGCGGCGTCCTTCTCGACATACTTGCGGTACTCGTCGAGCGTGGTCGCGCCGACGCAGTGCAGCTCGCCGCGCGCCAGCGCGGGCTTGAGCATATTGCCGGCGTCCATGGCGCCTTCGGCCTTGCCGGCGCCCACCATGGTGTGGATCTCGTCGATGAAGACGATGGTCTGGCCCTCATCTTGCGCCAGCTCCTTCAGTACGCTTTTCAGCCTTTCTTCGAACTCGCCGCGGAACTTGGCGCCGGCCAGCAGCGCGGCCATGTCGAGCGACAGCACGCGCTTGCCCTTGAGCGAATCGGGCACCTCGCCGTTGACGATGCGCTGGGCCAGGCCCTCGACGATCGCGGTCTTGCCGACCCCGGGTTCGCCGATCAGCACCGGGTTGTTCTTGCTGCGCCGCTGCAGCACCTGGATCGCGCGCCGGATCTCGTCGTCGCGGCCGATCACAGGGTCGAGCTTGCCGGCGCGGGCGCGCTCGGTCAGGTCGAGCGTGTATTTTTTGAGGGCTTCGCGCTGGCCTTCGGCCTCGGGCGAATCCATCGTTTCGCCGCCGCGCACGGCCTGGATCGCCGACTCCAGCGACTTGCGCGCCAGGCCGTTTTCGCGCGCCAGGCGGCCGGCGTCGGACTTGTCTTCGGTCAGCGCCAGCAGCACCATCTCGGACGACAGGAACTGGTCGCCGCGTTTCTGCGCCTCGCGGTCGGCCAGGTTGAGCAGCGCCATCAGGTCGCGCCCGACCTGGACGTTGCCGCCGGCGCCGGTCACTTTGGGCTGGCGCTCGAGCGCCGCTTTCAGCGCATTGGTCAGCGCGCCGACATTGACGCCGGCGCGCTGCAGCAGCGAGCGCGCGGCCCCATCGTCCTGGTTCAGCAGGGCGAGCAGGAGGTGGACTGTTTCGATGTACTGGTTATCGTTCCCGACCGCCAGGCTCTGGGCGTCCGCCAGGGCTTCCTGGAGCTTGGTCGTCAATTTATCTTGCCGCATGGTGGTGCTCCCTCGATGTAGTTCTTAGCGTGAGAGCAAAATGGGGGTGGGGGCACGGTTTTCAAGGCGGCCGGCGCCGCCCGCGGCGACTAGCCGCGCAGCGCGCGCCAGGTGGCGAAGCCGGCCGCGCACAGCAGCAGCGAGCCAAGCAGGTGCAAGGCCGTGTGCGCCAGCGCCCAGCCGACCTCGCCGCGCTGCAGCAGGGTCACCGACTCGCCCGAGAAGCTGGAAAAGGTCGTCAGGCCGCCGAGAAAGCCGGTGATCAAAAACAGGCGCCACGCCGGCGCCAGGTCGGGCTGGCCGGCGAAAAAGCCGAGCGCCAGGCCCACCAGGTAGCCGCCGGCCAGGTTGGCCGCCAGCGTCCCGACCTGCACCAGGCCGTGCAGGCCACCGAGCCACAGGCCCAGGCCCCAGCGCAGCCAGGCACCGAGCGCCGCGCCCAGGCCGACCGCGGCGAAGCCCAGCGGCGTCACCAGGCCACCCACGCTAGCGCGCCCACTTGGCCCTGGCCGTATCGTCGCTGACGCGGGCGTCGACCCAGCGCGCGCCGTCCGGCGTCTGCTCCTTCTTCCAGAACGGCGCCTCGGTCTTGAGGTAGTCCATGATGAACTCGCAGGCCGCGAAGGCATCGCCCCGGTGCGCGGCGCTGCAGGCCACCAGCACGATCTGGTCCAGCGGGGCCAGCGGGCCGACGCGATGGATGACCAGGGTGCCGTACAGGGGCCAGCGCGCGCGGGCCCGCTCCGCGATCTCTTGCAGCGATTTTTCGGTCATGCCCGGATAGTGTTCGAGCTCCATCTCGGAGACCCTGGCGCCGTCGTTCAGGTCGCGTACGGTGCCGACGAAAGACACCACGGCGCCGATGCGCGCATCGTTCGCGCGCAGGCGCGCCACTTCATGGCCGAGGTCGAAATCCCCGGCCTGTACCCTCACTTCATTCATGGATTGTCCTTCGGCTGGCGCAACAGCAGGTGTTCGATACGGGTTTCGGTGCGCACGTCGAGCAGCGTCGGCAGCGCCAGCAGCACGCGCAGCTCGGCCGCCTGCGCGCCGGGTTTCTGGCCCGACTTGAGCGAGCTTTGCAGCACCTCGACCTGCAGGCGCAAGCGCTCGCGCGCGAATTCGGGGCCGCTGTCGATGCCGGCCGCGATCTCGAGGCGCAGCAAGTCGTTCAGCAGGCGCCCGCGGTTGTCTTCCATCGCGCGCACGTAGGCGGCGCGCTCGTCCTCGGACGCTTCGAGGGCCGCGAGGGCGGCCTCGAAGCGCGAGCGCAGGATCGGCTCGTAGCCGCCTTCGAGCGCCAGCATGGCGTCCCAGCGCGCGCGCCAGTCGGCGGCCTGGGTAGGGGCGCCGGGATTGGCCAGCGCCATCTCGAGCGCCTGGACCAGGCGCAGCTTGTCGCGCACGGTGCCGGCCAGGACCGTATCCTGGGCGCGGCGGGCGGCGTCGGCATGCTGCTGCACGCGGGCGATGGCGGCGTGATAGCGCTTGTCGATGCGCGCCTCGTGGGCGCGCGGCACCGGGCCGATCGCCTGCCATTCGGCGGCCGCCTCGCGCAGCAGCTTGCCGACGTTGGCGGGTGAGGCATCCGGCGCGGCGGCCTCGAGCCGTTCGCACAGCGCTTCCTTGGCGCTCTCGTGGGCGCGGCGCTCGCTGTCGGCCGCGTGCGCCTGCTCCTTGCGCGCGGCGAACAGCGCGTCGCAGGCGCCGCGGAAGCGCTGCCACAGCGCCTGCTCGGCCTTGCGCTCGAGCGGCAGCGCACGCGCGTGCTCCTGCCAGCGCGCCTGCAGCTCGCGCAGCATGTCCACCGCATGGCGTTCGTGCGGGTCGAGCTTGCGCACTTCTTCGATCAGCTGCTCGCGCACCGCGATCTCGACCCTGCGCTGGTCTTCGAGCGGACGCTGCAAGGTCGTCAGCGCTTCGGCGAACAGCGCGTCCAGGCGCTTCTTTTCCTTGCGATCGACCGCGCCCAGGTGGCTCCAGGCGGTGCGCAGGCGCTGCACGGTGCCGGACACGTGCTTCCAGTCGGCCTCGCCCGATTGCAGGCGTCCCACCTCGGCCATGGCTTCCTCGACCAGGGCCTGGCCGCGCGCGGCGTTGGCGTGGCGTTCGTCAGCCAGCTGCCTGAAGTGGGCCGCGGCCGGCGCATAGGCGGCGCTGCAGGCGGCGTCGAAGCGCTCCCACAGGCTGCGCGGCGCGGGGCCGGACAGGCTGTCCAGGGCTTTCCAGCGATCGCGCATGCTGCCCACCTTCTTGGCCAGCTCGGCCATCTCCAGGCCCTGGGTCGGCAGCGCTTCGACGGTCTTGATCAATTCTTCGCGCGAGACGTTGCCGCCCCAGCGCGCCCAGTCCGACAACCGCTTGAGCTCGGCGCGCAGATGGGCCAGGCGGTCGGCCTGCGGCGCGGAGAGGCGCATGCCCTTGTCCTTGGCTTCCTTCAACGCCTTGTCGAGATCGGCAGCGGTGCCCAGCGAGCCCTGCTGCAAGGCGGCTTCGAGCGCATCGAGCTTGTCCAGAAACGCCTGGTCGGCGCCGCGCGCGGCCGGCTTGCCGGCCGGCCTGGCGCTTTCTACCGTGGTCGCGGCCGGCGCGGGTCGCTGCGCTTCCTGCGGCAAGCTCGCGAGCAGCGCGTCGAAGCCCGCCTGCACGGCGGTGGCGGCGGCGTTCGACGGCAGGGCCGGCAGGCGCTGCCACTCCCTGCGCAGCGTCTCGCGCTTGAGTTCGGCGGGAGCCTGGGCCTGCCATGCGGCCAGGGCCGCCTCGCGTGCGGCCAGCGCGGCCTGGTCTTGCTCGATCGTCGCCAGCCCGGCCGTCAGGCGCGCGTGTTCGGCCGCGAATTCGGCCACCAGGGCGCGCGGCAGCGAGGCGTGGCCGGGGTCTTGCAGGGCCGCCTCGTGCTCCTGCCACAGCCCGGCCAGGCGCGCGGCCAGCGCGGCCGCGTCCAGCCCGCCGGCCTCGAGGGCGCGCAGGGCGGACAGGCGGTCGATCATGGCGCGCTGCAGCGCCACCTGCGATGCGAGGCGGCGCCCGAGTTCGGCGCGCACCGTATCGAACTCGGCCGTCAGCTCGGGAGCGCGGATGACCGACCATTTGCGGTCCAGCTCGGCCACGTGGTTCGGGGTCAAGAGGGTATCGTTCAGCAGCGACCTGGCCTGGGCCAGCGCTTCTTCGCCGCGGCGCAGCTCGGATTCGTGGTGGCGGATCGCGTCCAGCCTGCCCTGCACCAGCTTGGCGACGCGGCGGTCGACGTTGCGCATCGCCGCGTGCACGCGCTCGAGGTGGTCGCGTCCGTGGATCAGTTCGGCCGCGGCGAGGCGCAGTTCGGAGAATTCGGATTGGAGGATGAAATCGACGGCGGCCGCTTCGTCGGCGCCCAACTGCTTGAGCCGTTCGGCCTGGCGCGCGCGGGCGTCGGCGAGCGCCAGGCGGGCAGCATGCGGCCCATCAGGCGCGGTCGCTGGAGCGGACACCGCACTGCCCGACCTGCCGGCGCCGGACTTGGCGCCGGCAGGCGCGGAAGCCTTCGCCGCGGCCGGCTTGGCCTCCGGCTTGTCGCCGGATTTCCCGCCCTGCCGCTTGAATAGGAATTCGAACATGATGAAATCGCACTTCCAAAACTCCCATCATAGCAAAGAACCCCGGTATCGTTCGGCATGTCCGGCCCGGCTGGAGCCTTAGTTTGCGAGCGGCAAGGCGTGGTTTTTCCTTGAAGAAAGTTCAGCTGGCGGCAGCCCGCGCATGATGCCCAGGTCGGCGCCGCGGCCGTCGCCACGATTCTCGCTCTGGTGGGCGTCGTGCGCCAGCATCTGGTTGGCGATGGCGAACCAGGCCTCGCCCGGGATCATCGTCCGCGCCAGTGGCAGCAACTCGCGCTCTTCGCGGTCGAGGCGCTCGAGCAACAACTCGCAGCAGCGCTCGAGCGCCGCCAGGCAGCCCGGATCGCCGTCGACGGCGGCCGCCTGCGCCGCCCGGCGCGCTTCGAGCGCCTGCCGGCTCAATCCATCCAGCTCGGCCACCAGCCGGGCGGCATCCTCGCCGCAGCGGCGCAGCGCCGGCAGCACGAACTTGTCGAGCTTGCGCCAGTGGCAGGCGTCGCACACTTGGCGCAGGGCGTCGCATGCCTGTTCGTACTGGGGCATGGCGGGCGGCTCGCCCCACCAGGCGCAAGGTCGCCAGCGTTCGAGCAACGCCTGCACCTCGATCCGCGCGCGTGCCTGCTCGACGGACAAGGCGACCAGCGTATAGGTGGATGTCAGCATGGTGTCTCCTCTCAATTTGCTCCTCCGGCGCGCGCGGATAGTCCACGCCTGGGGCGGTGGGGGATGCTTTATAGGGGTAAGCCGGCTATTGGTTTGCGCTTCTGGCTTGTCATGCGCCGGCCGACAGGAACTTCGTAGTGTAGAGAGAAGAAGGGGGGCAGGTTTGACATTGCTCAAACCCGATTTCACAATGCGAGCGAGGTCAGTCGGGGTGAATTTCCTTCACCAAATAATCTTTCAACATGTTATCGAAAGCGGCCGGGTCGATCGACATGCTTGAGCAGAACGGCCGCCGGCTGCGCTATAGTAGGCGCCGATTTGTCGTTCCACTTTTCTCGAGTCTCTCATGCGGCTGCTGCACACCTCCGACTGGCACCTCGGCCAGACCCTGCACAATCACGACCGGACCTACGAACACCAGTGCTTCCTCGACTGGCTGGCCGATACGCTGGTGGAAGAGCGCATCGACGTGCTCCTGATCGCGGGCGACATCTTCGACACCGCCAATCCGTCCTCGAGCGCCCAGCGCCAGCTGTACCGCTTCCTGCAGCAGGCGCGCACCCGCACGCCGCAGCTGCAGGTGGTGGTGATCGCCGGCAACCACGATTCGCCGGGCCGGCTGGAAGCGCCCGCGCCGTTGCTGGAAGCCCATGGCACGATCGTGGTCGGCAACGTCCTGCGCCGCGACGACGGCGAGATCGACCTGGAACGCCTGCTGGTGCCGCTGCGCGACCGCGACGGCAACACGGCGGCCTGGTGCCTGGCCGTGCCCTTCCTGCGGCCCGGCGACCTGCCGCGCCTGCGCGCCGCCGACGGCGGCGAGCCGGCCGAAGCGGCCGAGGCGGCGCCGCAGGATCCCTATCTGCACGGCGCCGCCCTGCTCTACCGCCAGGCGCAGGCGCTGGCGCGCGAACGGGCGGCCGCGGGCCAGGCCATCGTCGCCATGGGCCACTGCCATATGGCCAGGAGCCAGCCGTCCGAAGACTCCGAGCGCCGCATCGTCATCGGCGGCAGCGAAGCCTTGCCGGTCGGCATGTTCGACGCCGGCATCGCCTATGCGGCGCTGGGCCACCTGCACCTGGCCCAGCGCGTCGGCGGGCTCGACCACGTGCGCTATTGCGGCAGCCCGCTGCCGCTGTCGTTCTCCGAAGTCGGCTACCGGCACCAGGTGCTGCGCATCGACCTCGACGGCGCCAGCGTCGCCGCCATCACTCCCCTGTACGTGCCGCGTGCGGTAGAGCTGCTGCGCGTGCCGGCCCTGCCTGCGCCGCTCGAAGAAGCGCTGGCGGCGCTGGAAGCACTGGAACTGGATGCCGACCTGCCGCAGCAGGCCTGGCCCTATCTCGAGGTGCGGGTGCTGCTGGACGGCCCCGAGCCGGGCCTGCGCGCGCGCATCGAGGCGGTGCTGGCGGGCAAACCCGTGCGGCTGGCCAAGATCGAGCCGACGCGCAAGCCCGTCGCGGCGGCCGGCGAGGCCGAAGCGCTGAGCCTGGACCAGCTGGCGCAGCTGCAGCCGGACGACATCTTCCGCCGCCTGTGGCGCCAAAAATATGGCGACGAGGCGCCGCCCGACCAGATCGACGCGTTCGCCGAGCTGTTCCACGCCACCGAAGGAGACGCGCCATGAAGATCCTCCGTATCAGCGGCAAGAACCTGGCCTCGCTGGCGGGCGAATTCGCGGTCGACTTCGAATCCGGACCGCTGGCCGCCACCGGCCTGTTCGCCATCAGCGGCCCGACCGGCGCGGGGAAAAGCACCCTGCTCGACGCGCTGTGCCTCGCCCTCTACGGCGATACGCCGCGCCTGCTGAAGCGTTCCGGCACCCGCCTGCCGGACGTCGGGGAAGACACGGTGACGGCGCAGGATCCCCGCACCCTGCTGCGGCGCGGCGCGGCGGAAGGCTGGGCCGAAGTCGATTTCGTCGGTAGCGACGAAGGCCGCTACCGTGCACGCTGGGCCGTGCGCCGCTCGCGCAACAAGCCGGGAGGCGCGCTGCAGCCGGTCAAGATCACCCTCCACCGGCTGCCCGAACTGGTCCCTCTGGGCGGCACCAACACCGAAGCGGCCGGCGAAATCATCGGGCGTGTCGGCCTGTCGTTCGATCAATTCACGCGTGCGGTGCTGTTGGCGCAGAACGAGTTCTCCGCTTTCCTGAAGTCGGACGAGAACGAGCGCGGCGAGCTACTGGAAACGCTCACCGGCTCCACGATCTACAGCGCGATCTCGCGCCGCGCCTTCGAGCGCCACAAGCTCGAACAGCAGCGCACCCAGGTGCTGCAGGCGAAACTGGCCAACGTGGCGCCGCTGGCACCAGACGAACGCGCGCAGCTCGACCTCGAGCGGGGCGCCGCCGACGCCGCGCGGGAAGCGCTCGACAGCCGCCACGCCCTGCTGGAACAGCAACTGCGCTGGCACCAGGAGCTCGACAAGCTCCAGCGCGGCCAGGCCCAGGCCGAGGAAGCGCTGGCCGCCGCCAACGGCGAACGCGTCGCGGCTGCCGAACGACGCCAGCGCCTGGCCACGCTGGAAGCGGTGCAGCCCGCGCGACCCCTGGCGGTCGAGGTCCAGCGCCTGGAAACCGAACGGCGCCAGGCCCATTCTTCCGTCGCCAGGCTGGAGGCCGAACTGGCGGCGGCGCTCGACGCGCGCAGCGCCGGCAACGCCGACGTCGATGCCGCCATCGCGCGCCTCGACACCGTCGAAGCGCAACTGCGCGCCGCCGCCCCGCTGCTGGACCAGGCCAAGGCGCTGGATGCGGCGCTCGAGGCGCTGGCCCCCGGCCATGCCCAGGCAAGCGCCGCACTGGAAGCGGCGCGCCGGCAGGCCCGCGCGGCGCGTATCCAGCATGCGGCGAAGTCCGAGGAACTGGCGCGCGCGCGCGGCCTGGTCGAGGCCGCCGCCGCGTGGCTGGCGGCCCGGCGCGGGCACGAAGCCCTGGCCACCGGCTGGCAGCAGTGGGAACACCTGCTGCGCCAGGCCGGCCAGGCGCAAGCCGCGCTCGCCGCTGGCGCAACGGCGCTGGCGGCCACCCGCACGGCGGCCGACCAGGCGCGCGGGCGCGACGCCCAGGCGGCCGCCGCGCTGGCGCAGGCCATCGAACGCCTCGACACCCTGGAGGCGAACCGGCGCGGGGCGATGGCGGCGCTGGCGGAGTTCGACGCCGAGGCGATCGACGCCGAGCGCCAGCATCTGGAAGGACGCCGCGAGCGGCTGGCGGCGGCCGAACGCGTCTGGCTCGACCTGTCGGCGGCGCGCGCGACGCTGGCCGGACTCGCGCGTGAATCCGAACGCGCCGCGACCGCGGCGGCCGGCGCCGAATGCGCGCTGCAGGAGGCGCGCGCCGCGGCGCCGGCGCTGGAAGCGGCAATGGCGCAGGCCGAACGCTCGCTGAGCGCCGCCGAACTGGCTTGCGCCGCCAATGTGGAGCAACTGCGCGCGAACCTCACGGACGACGATCCCTGCCCCGTGTGCGGCGCGCTCGAGCACCCCTACGCCCACCAGGACGCGACGCTGAAGGCGATGTTGACGGGCCTGCGTGCAGAGGTCGACGGCTGCCGCACGCGGGTGCGCGAGAATGCCGCGCTGCAGGCGACCAACAACGCCGCGCTCGCCGGCGCCCGGGAGCGTCTTGCCGCGCTGTCCCATGACCGTACGGCGATCGACCTGCGCATCGCCGGCCTGGCCGCCGCCTGGGATGCCGATCCACTGGCGGCCGAAGCCCCAGGCGAACAGGAGCGCAGCGACTGGTTCGGCGTTCAACGCGGCGCGTTGCGCGACGCCCTCGACGCGCTGGCGCGGCACGAACAGGCCTGGCGCGCCGCCGCCGGCGCGCGCGACGCGGCCCAGCGCGACGTCGACGGCGCGCAGTCGGTGCTGGCCAGGCTGCGCCAGGATGCCGAGGCCGAGCGCGAAACGGCGGCCCGCCTGCAGAACGAACTGAAAGCACTCGACGCCGGCCAGCAGGCGGCAGGCACGCAACTGGACGCCCTGCTCGCCGAGCTCGACCCTGCCATGGCGGCCGCCCACGGCGACGGCTGGCAGACGGCGTGGCGCCACGATCCCGCCGGCTGGCGCCAGGCCCGGTCGACGGAAGCCGCCGGATGGCGCGAGCAGACCGAGGCCCAGGGCCGCGCCGCTGCCGCGAGCGCGACCCTGGAAGTCGAGGCCGGCGCGCTCCAGGCGCGCATCGCCGAGATCGACGCGGCGGGCGCCCGGCTGGCCTTCGAGTACGAGCGCATCGACAAGGAATCGGGCGCGAAACGCGCGGCGCGCGCCGCCTTGTGGCAAGGGCGCGCGGCGGGCGAGGTCGAACGCGAACTGAACGCCGCCGTGAGCGGCGCGCGCGCGCAGGTGACGGCGCGCCAGCAAGCCGCCAATGAGGCGGCGCAAGCCGAAACCCGCGCCCGCACCGCGCAGGCCCAGCTGATCGAGCGCATCGCGGAACTCGACCAGGCCGGCGCCGGCGCCAGCGCGGCGCTGGCCGAGTGGCTCGACGATTACCGCCGGCAGGCCGACGGCCTGGATGACATCCAGGACACCGACGAACTGGCGCGCCTGTTGCAGGTCGGCGCCGCCTGGCTCGCGCAGGAGCGCAGCGCCCTGAACGCGATCGAGACCGCGGTCGCCAGTGCCACCACGATCCTCGATGAACGGCGCGCCCAGCGCGCCGCGCATCTCGCGTCCGCGCCGCCGGACGGCCAGCCGTTCGAGGCCGTGAAGGCCACCTTCGACGCGCTGGTGGCCGAGCGCCAGGCGGCGATCGAAGCGGCGACCGCGCTGCGCCTGCGCGCGCTGCAGGACGACGAACGGCGCCGCCAGGCCGAATCCAGCCTGGCCGAGATCGAGCGCCAGCAGGCGCTCGAGCAGCGCTGGGGCAAGCTGTCGGAGCTGATCGGCTCCAGCGATGGCAAAAAGTTCCGCAACTACGCCCAGCAATTCACGCTGGACGTGCTGCTCGGCTACGCCAACGAGCACCTGAAGCAGCTGGCCCGGCGCTACCGCCTGGAGCGCGTCGGCTACCAGGGCATGCCGTCGCTGGCGCTGATGGTGCGCGACCAGGACATGGGCGGCGAAGTGCGTTCGGTCAACTCGCTGTCGGGCGGCGAATCGTTCCTGGTGTCGCTGGCGCTGGCGCTGGGCCTGGCCTCGCTGTCCTCGAACCGGGTGCGGGTCGAATCGCTGTTCATCGACGAGGGCTTCGGCAGCCTCGACAGCGAAACGCTGGGGGTGGCGATGGACGCCCTGGATGCGCTGCAGTCGATGGGCCGCAAGGTCGGCGTGATCTCGCACGTGCAGGAGATGACCGAGCGGATCGCGACCAAGGTGCTGGTGCGGCCCACCGGTGGAGGCAGCAGCGCGGTGGTGGTGGAGTAAATACCGTATTGTTCGCCCAAAGCCGTCGTTTCTGCCACTGGCAAAAACGACTCCCCGCGCAGGCGGGGACGACGTTTCCGAGCTAACGATCAAGCTTGCTCGCCCAGCCAGCTTAGTGATTATGCCGCGGCATGTCGCGCCCGACGCCGCGATACGGCAAGGCGAGTTCCATGCAGGCGCCGCGGTGCAGCTGGCCCACCGTGGCGCGGTAGATCTCCTGCCACGGGGTCTGGCTGGCGGGGATCGGCGGCGGCGTGTCCTGGCGCCGCGCTTCGAGCTCTTCGTCGGACAGCTGCACGTCGCAGCGGCCCTGGTTCAGGTCGACCCGGATCACGTCGCCCGTGCGCAGCAGGGCCAGGTTGCCGCCGGCCGCGCTCTCGGGCGAGGCGTTCAGGATCGACGGGCTGTCCGAGGTGCCCGACTGGCGGCCGTCGCCCAGCGTCGGCAGGTTGTTGATGCCGTCCTTGATCAGGCGATCGGGCGGCTGCATATTGACCACCTCGGCCGAACCGGGCCAGCCCACCGGACCTGCGCCGCGGATCACCAGCATCGTGTTCTCGTCGATGCCCAGGCTCGGATCGTTGATCCGACCGTGATAATCGTCCGAGCCGTCGAACACGACCACCTTGCACTCGAAGCAGTTCTCGTGCCCCGGATGGGCCAGGTAGCGCGCGCGGAAGGCCGGCGAGATCACGCTGGTCTTCATGATCGCGAAATCGAACAGATTGCCCTTCAGGACCAGGAAACCGGCCGTTTCCTTGAGCGGTTCGGCGAACGGCTTGATCATCTCGCGGTCGTCGGCCTCCCGGTTATAGATGTTCTCGGCCATGCTCTTGCCGGTGACGGTGAGGCGTTGCGAACGCAGCTTGCCCGCCTGCTCCAGCTCCCACATCACGGCCGGCACGCCGCCGGCGCGGTGGAAGCGCTCGCCCAGGTATTTTCCGGCCGGCTGCATGTTCAGCAGCAGCGGCACATCGTAGCCGTATTCCATCCAGTCCTCGGGCGTGATCTCCACGCCCGCATGGCGCGCCATGGCCACGATGTGCGGCTGGGCGTTGCTCGAGCCGCCGATCGCGGCGTTGAGCACGATCGCGTCCAGGAAGGCCTCGCGCGTCATGATCTGCGAGGGGCGCACGTCGTCCCTGGCCAGTTCGACGATGCGGCGGCCGGTCTCGTAGGCCATCTGCCCGCGTTCGCGGTAAGGCGCGGGAATCGCCGAGCAGCCGGTGAGCGACATGCCCAGCGCCTCGGCCACGGCGTTCATGGTCGAAGCGGTGCCCATGGTGTTGCAGTGACCGGCCGACGGCGCGGAAGCGGTGGCGATGTCGACGAACTTCTTTTCGTCGATGGAACCGGCCGCCAGCTGGCGGCGCGCCTTCCAGATGGCAGCGCCGGAGCCCACCAGCTCACCCTCGAACCAGCCGTCGAGCATCGGCCCGCCCGAGAGCACAATGGCGGGAATGTCGACCGTGGCCGCGGCCATCAGTTGCGCCGGCACGGTCTTGTCGCAGCCGGTGGTGAGCACCACGGCGTCGATCGGATAGCCGTGCAGGATCTCGACCAGCCCGAGATAGGCCAGGTTGCGGTCGAGCGCCGCGGTCGGGCGGCGGCAGTTTTCAAAGATCGGATGCAGCGGGAATTCCATCGGGATGCCGCCGGCGTCGCGGATGCCGTCGCGCACCCGCTTGACGGTCTCCAGATGGATGCGGTTGCACGGCGTGATGTCGCTGCCGCTCTGGGCGATGCCGATGATCGGCTTGCCGCAGCGCAGCTCCTCGGGCGTGATCCCGTAGTTCATGAAGCGCTCGAGGTAGAGCGCGGTCATGTCGATGCGCTCGGGATTGTCGAACCAGTCCTGGGACCGGTAGCGACGCGTGGCGTTGTTGCTCTCGTTATTGGCCATTGTGTCGGTCATTCCATGGTTGATCCTGCAGCCGCAGCGCATGCTGCGGCAGGCCCGGCACGTCGGCGCGGAAGGTGAACAGCGCGCCCGCGAGCGGCTGCGCCTCGAGCTGGGCGGCCGACAGGCCCTTGCGCGCGGTCGTGGCGTAGACAGTGCGCAGGTCGTCGCCGCCGAAGGCGAGCTTGGTGACGTTCGCGCACGGGAAGCGCACTTCGCCCACCTTGCGTCCGCGCGGGTCGAAGCGGTCGATGCGCCAGCCGCCGAAGGTGGCCACCCACAGGCAGCCCTCGACGTCTACCGCCATCCCGTCGGGGTAGCCGCCGTCCGCCAGCTGCGCGAACAGGCGCTTGCGCGCGAGCAGGCCGTCCTCGTCCAGGTCGAAGGCATGGATGCGCTGCGCCAGCGTATCGGTGTGGTAGAGCGTGCGGCCGTCGGGGCTGATGGCCGGGCCATTGGTGATCACGTAGCCGTCGTCCATGCGGCGCACCGCGCGCCCGTCGAAGCGGTACAGGGCGCCGCTGGCCTGTTCCTCGGCATCGTCCATCGAACCGAACCACAGGCGGCCCGCGGCGTCGACGTGGCCGTCGTTGAAGCGGTTGCCCGGCAGGTCGCCCTCGACCTTCAGCAAGGGGGCGAATTCGCCGCTTGCTTCAATGAAGCGATACAGGCCGTCCTCCAGCGCGCAGACGAAGCCGCCGCCCGCGACCGGCACCACGAAACTCACCTGGCCCGGCGCATCCCAGCTGCGCTTTGCGCCGTCCCGGGTATCGTAGCAATGCAGGCGCCGGCCCTTGATGTCCACGAACCACACCTGGCCCGCCGCGCCGTGCCACAGCGCGCCTTCGCCAAGCGTGGCGCCCACCTCCCACAGGCAGTGCGGCGTCACGTTCATGCGCCGTACCAGCCCGCGTCGACGAAGTATTCGCGGCCGCTGCAGCGGCGTGCATTGTTCGAGGCCAGGAACAGCGACAGCGCCGCCACGTCCTGCATTTCCACGCGCTCCTGCAGGCACTGGCCGTTCAGGATGCGCGCTGCCTCGTGCGGCGTATGCCACATTGCATCCTGGCGCGGGGTGCGCACCGCGCCCGGCACCAGGGCCACGGCGCGGATGCCGTGCGGTCCCAGCTCGCGCGCCAGGGCGCGCGTCATGCCCTCGACCCCGGCCTTGGCCGTCATGTACAGCGCCAGCTCGGTATGCGGCAAATGCCATGAGATCGAGCCGAAATTCTGGATCACGCCATGGCCCTGTTCTTTCATGCCAGGAATGACGGCCTGGGAACAGAAGAACTGGTGGCGCAGGTTGACGTTCATCCGGCTCTCCCAGTAGGCCGGGGTGACGTCGCCGATGGTGTGGCGGTCGTCGTTGGCCGCGTTGTTGAGCAGGATGTCGACGGCGCCGGCGTCCCGCACGATGCCATCGAAGGCGCGCTCGATCGCATCGAGGTCGGTCAGGTCGCAGTGGACGAAGCGCGGCGCTTGGGCCGGGTTGGCCACCGATTCAGCCAGCGACGCGGCCAGGGCGCGTCCTGCGTCCTCGGCGATGTCGAGAAACCAGACCCGGGCGCCCTGCCCGACGAAGGCGGTGACCAGCTCGGCGCCGATGCCGCTGCCGCCGCCGGTGATGACGACGCGCTTGCCGTCCAGGTCCGGATAATTCGCATATACAAAGACTGGTAGATTGGTGTCAGACATGGGTTTTTCGTATTCCAGGTAGGTCGCTGAGGACTGTGTTCATTCCGGGACCAGCAGGCCGCGCTGCGCCAGGTTGGCGTACAGCGCGCGCACGCCGAAGGTCCAGGGCGTGATCGCGTCGCTGCGTTGCACGGTGTTGACCAGGGTGCCGAGCGATGGGGTCGAGATGGCGACCTTGTCGCCCAGGTGGTGGGTGAAGCCGCCGCCCTCGGCGTCGCGGTCCTTGATCGGCGAGAACATCGTGCCGAGGAACAGCATGAAGCCGTCCGGGTACTGGTGGTGCGCGCCGCAGGTCTGGGCCACCAGGTCGAGCGGGTCGCGGCTGATCTCGCGCATGCGGCTGCTGCCTTCCAGGATGAAGCCGTCGTCCACGCCTTCGATCAGCATGTTCACCTCGCACTGGCGCAGGGTGTCGAGCGTGTACGCGCCGTCGAACAGGCGGATGAAGGGGCCGATGGCGCACGAGCCGTTATTGTCCTTGGCCTTGCCCAGCAACAGTGCGCTGCGGCCCTCGATGTCGCGCAGGTTGACGTCGTTGCCCAGGGTGGCGCCGACGATCTCGGCGCGGCTGTTCACCGCCAGCACGATCTCGGGTTCGGGATTATTCCAGTGCGACGTCGGATGCAGGCCGATGTCGGCGCCGTGGCCCACCGACGACATCGGCTGCGACTTGGTGAAGACTTCGGCGTCCGGGCCGATGCCCACTTCCATGTACTGCGACCACAAGCCGCGCGCCGACAGCTCGGTCTTGAGGCGCTGCGAAGCCTCGGAACCCGGCACGATGTCCGACAGGTCGGCGCCGAGGGTCGCCTGCAGCTGCGCGCGCAGATCTTGCGCGCGCGACGGGTCGCCCTTGGCCTGCTCTTCGATCACGCGCTCCAGCAGGCTGACGGCGAAGGTCACGCCGCAGGCCTTGATCGCCTGCAGGTCGCATGGCGCCAGCAGGCGCATGCCGTCCGCGCCGTCCGCGCCGCGCAGCGCGGCGTCCATCAGCGCGTGCGCCGCGCCGAGGTCAGTGCCCTCGGCGCCGCCCACGATGGCCAGGAGGTCGCGGCGCTCGAACAGGTCGGCCACGGTCGGCGCATGGCGGGTGATGTCGACCAGGCGGCCGCCGCGCACGGCGACCACGGCCGGACCTGCGTTGGCGCCGGTGCGCCAGACCCGGCCGACCAGCAGCGCGCGGTCGAGGTCATCGGGAAGCGGATTGGCTTGAAGAGTAGTCATGATTCCTCTATGGAAGGTTCGTGATGGGAACATCGCCTGTGATGGGAACATCGCCTGACATGATTCTAACATTTATGTTAACGCAATCATTGGCCGGCGTCTGCTCTTTTTTTTGACTTCACTCCTCCGGGCGCTCATCGGTGCATGGCAAGCGCGGGAGGACACGGCCAGCAGCGCTCTGCATGCCGACGTCGATGACTTCGCGTACCGCGAACGGCCCTAGCGCAAGCCGGGCGACCTGCTGTAGGCGCATCTGTCGAGCTGCCGGAGCGGCACGGCCGCCGCCAGCGCGGCGTAGCCCGCATTGGATGGATGCAGGCCGTCGCCGCTGTCATAGGCCTCGGCCAGGTAGGACGGGCGCGCCGGGTCGCGCAGCACGCCGTCGAAATCGAGCACGCCGTCGAAGGCCTGCGCCGTCCTCACCCAGTCGTTGACGGCCTGGCGCAGCGCCTCGTTGTGCGGCGCCGGCGCATAGTAGTCGCTACCCATGAACGGCGTGATGGTCGCGCCGATCACGCAGATCCCTTTTGCATGCGCGCGCGCGATCATCTGCAAATGCGCCTGCTTGACGTCGGCCAGCATCGCCTCGATCGCCTGCGGCGTGTCCTCTTTCGCGCGGCGCAGCACGCCGATGTCGTTGACGCCGATGAAGACGATCGCGTGACTCACCCCATTCCTGGCCAGGACGTCGCGCTCGAAGCGCGTGACGAGGCTCGGGCCCAGGCCCTCGCGCAGCAGGCGGCCGCCGCCGATGCCGGCATTGATCACGGCGAGCTGCCGCTTGCCGTCCCGGGCGATGCGCCGCACCAGGTGATCGGTCCAGCGGTTGTTCGCATCGATGGTGACGCCGTAGCCGTCGGTGATCGAGTCGCCGATCACGACCACGGCCCGCGCCGGCGGCGCGGCGCTCACTTCGACGTCGGCCAGCTGGTGCCAGCGCGTGACGCTCTGCGCGCCTTCCAGGCTGGCCGCCGCGGTCTGGCGGCCCGGGGCCAGGAAGGTCGTCGTGCGCGCATCGGCGTGGCCGGTCTGCTGGTCCGCCGCATTCGCCAGGTGCAGGGTGACCGCGACATCGAGGCCGCTCACGGCCGCCAGGTCGACCGGGTCGCTGACGTATTCGGCGCCCGCCGGTATGCGCACCGCGGCGCCGCCGTTGAAGCGCAGGGCCTGGAGCGAGCCGGCGACTACCCCGGAAGACCCCGGCCGCACCGCGCGCGCGATGCTGGCCTCGTTGACGACCAGCATATCGCTGCCGTAGGCATTGCTGATCCGGACCCGGACCTGGCTGCCGCCGAGAGACAGCCGCACCACCTGGCGCACGGTGCCGTCCTTCCACAACCCGGCCGGCATGCCTTCGGCCTGCCCGAAGCGCATCTGGGACGTGCCCCAACTGGCCACCCAGTGGTGGGGACCGTGATCGGAAACAGGTGGCGACAAGCGATCGGTCGAACCACAGGCGCCGAGGCCGAGCGCGGCCAGGACGGCGATGGCCAGGCGGCCAGGGCGAAAAGCATGCATGAAGGGTCTCCGGTGATTGGCATGGCCTGCAAAAGGCGGGACTGCCAAATCTGTGATGCGAATGATAGCGCAATCAATTTGAAGTGACCAGCAATCTGGCGATGCTGCGCCACAGGCAGCCGATGCGGATCGCGCACGGTCGACTCGCGCTTGACACTCCGGTCGCGCCCCCTGCAGCGCGGCCCCGCGACGCCGGCGAATGTTCGTCTTTCGTGCGCGGATATCGGCCACACGGCCGGGCCATAAAGCGGTTGACGGGCGTTAGCATCTCATCCACAATCGACAACAATGATTGCGCTAACTTTCTGGGAGGTTGGGGCGAACCATGCGTGGCGCCGACCGCCATGAACGCGCTCGCCGCGTGCCTGGCGGTCGAGGGCCACAAGTGCTTTTCAACATAGAGATTGATAAGACAATGACTATAATTAACAAGGCGCAGCCGACGCTGGAGACAACGGAAAAAATCGGCTATGCACTGGGCGACCTGGCCGCCAACCTGATCTTCCAGACCCTGCTCACCTTCCTCGCTTTCTTCTACACCGACGTTTATCAGATCTCGCCCAACGCCGCGGCCAGCATCATCTTCATCGGCGGCCTGGTCGGCGCCTTCTTCAATCCGCTGATGGGCATCATCGCCGACCGCACCTCGACCCGCTGGGGCAAGTTCCGTCCCTGGATCCTGTGGACCTCGGTGCCGTTCGGCCTGGTGGCGATCCTGGCCTTCAGCACGCCCGACCTGGGCGAGCGCGGCAAATACATCTACGCGCTGCTGACCTATATCCTCTTGATGCTGGTGTATTCGGCCAACAACCTGCCCTACTCGGCCCTGAGCGGCGTGCTGACCGGCAGCATGGCCGACCGCAACAGCCTGTCGTCGTACCGCTTCGTGGCGGTGCTGGTCGCGCAGCTGGTGATCCAGGTGCTGCTGCTGCCGCTGGTGCTGATCCTGGGCGGCGGCGACAAGGTGGCCGGCTTCCAGACCGTGATGATGTTCTTCGCGGTGGCCGGCACCATCTGCTTCCTGATCACTTTCCTGACCACCCGCGAGCGCGTCATTCCGGACCCGAGCCAGCGCTCGAGCATCAGGCAGGACATCGCCGACCTGCTGCGCAACCGCCCCTGGGTGGTGATGCTGGTGCTGACCATCCTGGTATTCATCACGCTGTCGCTCAAGGGCGGCATGTACATCTTCTACTTCCGCAACTTCCTGGAAGAGCCGGCGCTGGCGGCTTTTCTCGACGACGTGGGGTTCCTGGCCTTCATCGACGGGCTCAATGCGGTGCTCACTGGCATGGGCCTGACGCAGTTCCACTGGCCGGAAGACGCCGCCACCTCGGGCTTTAGCCTGTTCAACGCGGTCGGCATCATCCTGATGATCGTCGGGATCGGTTTCTCCAAGCCCCTGGCCGACCGCTTCGGCAAGCGCGACGTGTTCGGCGCCGCCCTGCTGCTGGCCGCCGTGCTCCGCCTCGGCTACTACTGGATCGGCCCGGGTTCGATCGCCCTGGTGTTCGGCGCCCAGGTCCTGTACGGCTTCTTCTACGGGATCACGATCCCGCTGCTGTGGGCGATGATCGCCGACGTCGCCGACTACTCGGAATGGAAGAACAACCGCCGCGCCACCGCCCTGCTGTTCTCGGCCATGATCTTCGGCCTCAAGGCGGGCCTCTCCATCGGCGGCGCGCTGGTGGCGGCCCTGCTGTCGGCCTATGGCTACGACGCCGCCCAGGCCGTCCAGCCGGCCCAGGTCGCCGATGGCGTGCGGCTGTCGATCAGCGTGTACGCCGCCATTCCCTTCCTGCTGGCCGTGTGCTGCCTGGCGGCCTACGACATCCGCAAGATCACCGAGCTGCAGATCGAGCGCGAACTCGGCGCACGCCGCGCCCTCGCCCGGCAATGACCTTTTCCTGAACCAGACCCAGACCCAGACCCCGACACCATGTCCGAAACCATCGACCAAGACCGCGTGCAGTCCCTGAAGGAACGCGCCATCTCCGCGCCCCTGCTCGAACACATCTACATCGCCGATCCGTCCGCCCACGTGTTCGACGGCCGCATCTACATCTACCCGTCGCACGACATCGAAGCCGGCGTGCCCTTCAACGACGACGGCGCCCATTTCGCGATGGAGGACTACCACGTCGTCTCGATGGACCATCCGGCCGCCGACGCGATCGACCATGGCGTGGCCCTGCACGTGCGCGACGTGCCGTGGGCGGCGCGCCAGATGTGGGCGCCCGACTGCGCGCGCAAGGACGGCAGGTATTACCTGTACTTCCCGGCCAAGCGGCCCGACGACATCTTCCAGATCGGCGTCGCGGTCAGCGACAGTCCCACCGGCCCGTTCACGGCGCAGCCGCAGCCGATCGCCGGCAGCTATTCGATCGACCCGGCCGTGTTCGGCGATGACGACGGCGCGTTCTACCTGTATTTCGGCGGCATCTGGGGCGGCCAGCTGCAGAAGTACCGCGACAACGCCTATAGCCCCGGCCATGAGGAACCGGCGGCCCATGAGCCGGCCTTGCAGCCGCGCGTGGCGCGCCTGCGCGGCGACATGCTCGAGCTGGACGAAGCGCCGCGCGCGGTGCGCATCCTCGACCAGGATGGAAACGACCTGCTGGCCGGCGACCACGAGCGCCGCTTCTTCGAGGCGCCGTGGCTGCACAAGCACGATGGCAAATACTATTTCTCGTACTCGACCGGCGACACCCACCTGCTGTGCTATGCGACCGGCGACAACCCCTACGGCCCGTTCACCTGCCAGGGCCGGATCATGACCCCGGTGATCGGCTGGACCACCCACCACTCGATCTGCGAGTTCGAAGGCCGCTCGTACCTGTTCTATCACGACAGCAGCCTCTCTGGCGGCGTCACCCACCTGCGCTCGGTGAAGGTGACCGAGCTGCATTACGACGACGACGGCAGGATCGTCACCATCTCGCCTTATCGCGAGGCCTGAACGATATCGATCAACACAAAAAAGGAGACACCACCCAATGACATCGCGACGCGACACCCTGAAACTGCTTGGCACCGCGGCCGGCGCCTTGCTCGCCCCCCATGCACTGGCCGCGCAGGACGCCGGCCCCGCCCTCAAGGACCTGGCCAAGGCCAAGGGCATGCGCTTCGGTAACGCCGTGGGCATGCTGGAAGACCAGGACACCCGCAAGAGTTTCCGCGATCCTGCCTACCGCGCGCTGATGGCGCGCGAGTGCAACCTGATCGTCGCCGAGAACGAGACCAAGTGGCAGGCCTTGCAACCCAAACCGGGGCCGTACCAGTGGGGACCGGCCGACGAGATGTTCGCCTGGGCGCGCAAGGAAGGCATGGCGGTGCGCGGCCATACCCTGATCTGGCAGGATCCGAAATGGCTGCCCGGCTGGGTGAATGCGCTGGACCTCAAGTCCAGGCCGGTCGGCGACGCCGAAGCGATCCTGCGCGAGCACATCAAGACCGTCTGCGCGCACATGGGGCAGGACGTCATCAGCCACGACGTCGTCAACGAGGCGGTGTCGCCGCAAGACGGCTCACTGATCGAGAACGTGTTCACCAGGCGCATGGGCGCCGTCGAGCAGATCGAATTCGCCTTCCGCCAGGCCCACGAGCACGCGCCGAAGGCGCAACTGGTGTACAACGACTTCATGGGCCCCGGCCCGGGCAATGACGCCAGGCACCGCGCCGGCGTGCTCAAGCTGCTGGCGGAACTGAAAAAACGCGGCGCCCCGATCCACGCCCTGGGCCTGCAAAGCCATATCAGCGCGGGCGACGCCATGTCCGGCCCCGCCAACGCGGCGGTATTGCGCGAATGGCGCAAGTTCCTGGACGAGGTCACCGGCATGGGCCTGGACCTCCTGATCACGGAGTTCGACGTCAACGACAAGGGCTTCCCCGCCGATGTCGCCAGGCGCGACGCGGCCAGCGCGGCGCTGGCGCGCGACTACCTCGACGTGACCCTGAGCTACCCGAGCTGCCGCGATTTCCTGCTGTGGGGCATGGCGGACCACGTGAACTGGCTGCAGACCTGGAGCGAAGCCAGGCGTGCCGACGGCCTGGCGCAGCGTCCGACGCCTTACGACAGCCAGCTGCGCGCCAAGCCGATGCGCGAAGCCATCGCCGCCTCGCTGCGCGCGATGCCGATGCGTCGGGCCTGATTCTTCGGCCTCGGCACGTCAACAAGGGCAGTGCGCAAGGGCAGTGCGCGTCATGCGCTGCCCCGCACCACCAGGCCCGGAGCAAGCGATAACATTGATTGTCGGCGCGATCACTCGTGTATGGGCTTGGCGTTTGTCAATTCCTGCAGCGCCAGCGGAGGCGTCCCGGCGGCAGGTGTAAAATGCCGCTCTTTTCATCCACACCATCGCCCAACCATGAAGCCCGCCCGCATCCTGACCTTCAAGTGCGCCAAGTGCACCAAGCCGGTCAAAGTCTTCCTTCAAAAAGTGTCCGCCTGCTCGCACATCCAGCCTTACCAGGGCATCTGCGCCTGCGGCGAAGTCAAGCGTCACGCGACCGGCAGCCCGGACGCGGTGAAGTCCTATCTGGCGTCGGCCGACGGCAACTGGCATCACCATCACTGACATGACGACGCGGATCGAGTGGGTGGAAGGCGGCGAGACGCGCTCGGCGCTGTGGCGTTCCGAGAGCGGCTGGCCGGCGCCGAAGAACGTGGTGCTGGCCGACGACACCATGAGCGCCGACGCCGCCTATCGGCTCGCGCTGGACGGCACCGCCCTGCTCTGGCGCGGCGACTTCCAGAATGCACGCCAGTTGCTGCAGGCGCTGGTGCGCCGCATCGAGCACAAGGGCGAACGCGGCCGCCGCGCCAAGCCCAGGGCGCCGGCCACGCCGACCGAAGCCTTCCACCGCCACCGCCTGACCCAGCTGCAGCGCGCCCGCCTGCTAGCCATGCTCCTGATCCCGTTCGAGGCCGACCACGGCATCCCATTGCGGCGCGCGCCGGATGCGCGCCTGGCCTGCCTGGAAGCCTACGGCCCGGCCGACGAACCCTACGTCGCTTCGCTGCGCGAGCTGCTGGGCGTGATCGGCGCCCATGAATGGCGCCGCAAGGGCGTCATGGTCCCCGCGCTTGGCGAGCGCATCCATCCCTGGTATGGCGTGTTCTCGCCGGTGCGCGGCGAATACGTCGAGCTGGTGGCGCAGGCGCCGCTGCCCGCGGGCGCGAAAACGGCCTTCGACGTCGGCGCCGGCACCGGCGTGCTGTCCGCCGTGCTGGCGCGGCGCGGCCTGCGCGTGCTCGCCACCGACATGGATGCGCGCGCCCTCGGCTGCGCGCGCGAGAACATCGCGCGGCTCGGCCTGGCCGCGCAGGTCGAGGTGGTCCAGGCCGACCTGTTCCCGCAAGGCCATGCCCGCGCCCCGCTGGTCGTCTGCAATCCGCCCTGGCTGCCCGGCAAACCGAGTTCGGCGATCGAATACGCGATCTACGATCCGGACAGCCGCATGCTGCGCGGCTTTCTCGGTGGACTGGACGCGCACCTGGAGCCCGGCGGCGAAGGCTGGCTGATCATGTCCGATTTCGCCGAACACCTGGGTCTGCGCAGCCGCGAGCAACTGCTGGGCTGGATCGCGGACGCGGGGCTGGAGGTCGTGGCGCGCCACGATACGCGCCCGGTCCACCCGCGCGCCAGCGACCCCGACGATCCGCTGCATGCGGCGCGCGCGAAAGAAGTCACGTCGCTGTGGCGCCTGCGCAGCGCCGGCTGAGCGCCGGATGAGCGTCGAGCCCGCGCCACATGCCGGCATTGCAAATACCGGCAGAAGGCGCTATACTATCGTTCTCAGACGCGGGGTGGAGCAGTCTGGCAGCTCGTCGGGCTCATAACCCGAAGGTCACAGGTTCAAATCCTGTCCCCGCAACCAAATTCAATACAAAGCCCGACTCAACGAGCCGGGCTTTTGTTTTCTGCGGCAGAAACATGCAGAGGGCAGAGGATGAGAGACAAGAAAGACAACGCGACGTTCGACCTGCCGGGCTTCGAGCCGGCCGCGCCGGTCGTCGCAGCGCCTGGCTCCAGTCCCGAATCGACGCCGGAGCCGAAGCGCACCGGCTCCCGTCCGCGCCGCACCGCGCTCAAGCAAGAGCAGCTTCGCCTGCTCGACGAAACCGACACCACCGGCCTGCCCGTCTGGAAGCGCGACGACAAACTCGACCTGACCGGCCTGCCGGTCTGGGCGCCCGATCCTGAATAGCCCGGCCCTGCCGGCTGGAGGCTTAGCCATGCAATCCGACTCGTTCACCTCGCTGTCCCTCGAACCGCGTTTCCTCGCCAACCTGGCCGCGCTCGGCTACCACCACATGACGCAGGTGCAGGCCGAGACCCTGCCGTCGGTGCTGGCCGGACGCGACCTGATCGCCCAGGCCAAGACCGGCAGCGGCAAGACCGCGGCCTTCGGCATCGGCATCCTGAACAAGCTCAATCCGGCCTGGTTCGCGGTGCAGGGCCTGGTGCTGTGCCCGACGCGCGAGCTGGCCGACCAGGTCGCGGGCGAATTGCGGCGCCTGGCGCGGGGCGTCGGCAACGTCAAGATCCTGACCCTGACCGGCGGCGTGTCGATGCGGCCGCAGATCGCTTCGCTCGAGCATGGCGCCCACATCGTGGTCGGTACGCCCGGCCGCATCCGCGACCACCTGGGCCGCGCCACGCTCGACCTGTCGAAGGTGCAGACCCTGGTGCTCGACGAAGCCGACCGCATGACCGACATGGGTTTCTATGATGAAATCGCGGGCATCGTGTCGGCCACGCCGGTCCATCGCCAGACCCTGCTGTTCTCGGCGACCTACCCGGACGACATCCGCTTCGCCACCGCCGGCTTCCTGCGCGACCCGCTCGAAGTCAAGGTCGAAGGCCAGCACAGCCTGGAGGCGATCGACCAGCGCTTCTACGAGATCGGCTTCGAAGGCCGCGAGGAAGCGGTCGGCCGCCTGCTCAAGGCGCATCGCCCGGTGTCGGCCCTCGCCTTCTGCAATACCAAGGCGCGCTGCCGCGAACTGGCCGACAGCCTGCAGGCGCAGGGCTTCTCGGCGCTGGCGCTGTACGGCGAACTGGAACAACAGGAACGCGACGAGATCCTGGTGCTGTTCAGCAACCGCAGCTGCTCGGTGCTGGTGGCCACCGACGTCGCCGCGCGCGGCCTCGACATTGCCGACCTCGACACCGTGATCAACGTCGACGTCTCGCGCGACCCCGAGGTCCACGTGCACCGGGTCGGCCGCACCGGCCGCGCCGGCGCGAGCGGCATGGCGCACACGCTGGTGGCGCCGAACGAAAAGAAATGGGTGCGCCTGGTCGAGGAATACCAGAACCAGGAAGCGATCTGGGACAACCTCGACGCCCTGGGCGAACACCAGGAGCCAGCCGCGCCGGCGCCGATGGTGACCCTGTGCGTGGCCGGCGGCAAGAAGGCCAAGCTGCGTCCCGGCGACCTGCTGGGCGCCCTGACCGGCGACGCCGGCCTGACCCGCGAGCAAGTGGGCAAGATCAATATTGGCGAGTTCAACAGCTATATCGCGCTGGAGCGCAGCGTGGCGGCGGCCGCGGTCGCGCGCCTGGGCGAAGGCGCCTCGCCCGGCCCCGGCTTCGGCGCCATCAAGGGACGCTGGTTCAAGATGCGCTTCATGGAAGTCTGAGCGCCCCCCGCCCCCTCCCGGCAGTTGTAACTGCCGCGCACGGTTGAGCGGGACAACGCCATCTTTGGCGCAATTCTGGCATTATTTGCAACAAATAAACATTCACCGGGCGCCGCCCCAGCGTCCGCCATGATGCCATGATCAGTTCCGACACCCCAACACAGCAACTCGACGGCCGTACCGTCCGCGAAATCGTCGAGCACAACCACGAGATGGTCAGCGAAGCCTGGTGCCGCCGTATCGTGCGCCAGGTGCTGCAATCGCTCGAAGTGCAGTACGGCATGCGCATGCCGCATCGCGTAATCACGCCCGACACCCTGCTCATCCTCGATTCCGGCGATCCCGTGCTGCTGCCCAGCTCGGACGAAGAACCGGATCCGGCCACGCTGCCCGACATCGAGGCGCGCGACGTGCACGACCTGGCGGCGGTGGTGCACTATGCGGTGACGCTCGACCTCGCTCCCACCACGCTGCTGCACGGACGCCCGCTCGGCGACTACAGCGAGGCCTTCATCGCGGCCATCGACCGCTGCCTGGCGCCCGATCCGGCGCTGCGGCCGCACACCATTGAACAGATGCGCGAACTGCTGGGCATCGTGGTGCTCGGCCCGCCGCCCGCGGCGGCGCTGCCGCCCGAGGAAGACGACGTCGCGCCAGCGCCGCTGGCGCCGCCCGCCGACATCCACGCGGAGCCGGTCGTCACACCCGCTCCCGCTCCCGCGTACTCTTCGCCTGCATCGCCCGCCTCGCCTGCCTCGCCTGCTTCGCCTGTCTCGCCTGCGTCGCCGGTCCACGTGCCCCAGACCCGCTCGGCGCCCGATCCGGCCGCGGCCCCTGCCGCCACCGAACGCCCGCGCCGCTGGCTGCTCATCGGCATCGCCGCGCTGGTGGTGGTGGCGGCGCTGGCCGCCCTGTTCGCACTGCTGCGCCAGGCCGACTCCAGCGATGCGCTGGCCCTGTCCGTGCCGCCCGCGCTCGAAGACCCGCACAACGCCTCCGACGCGCCGCTGGTGACGCTGCCCCAGGAACCCGCGGCGCGCCTGGAAGGCCCGGTGATCGACGAGAGCGCCTCCGGGACGCCGGTCGCGCCCCCGCCCGCGCCCGACGCCGCGGTGCCGCCCACCTCGGTCCAGCTGGCGCCGCAGGGCACGCCGCCCGAGGCGGCCGTTGCCGGCACCACGTACACACTGGCGATCAAGCCCTGGGGCGCGATCGTCGTCGACGGCGTCGAACGCGGCGCCAGCCCGCCGCTCAGGCGCATCACGCTGCCACCGGGCGAGCATACGATCCGCATCGTCAACCCGAGCTTCCCGGAACACACCATCACCGTGTACTCGGTCGAGGGCCAGGCGGGTACGATCGAACTTGATTTCACCGAGGAGGTAGCACAGTGAACTTCGTCACCATGAGCCGGCTGGCCGCGCTGGCGCTGGCCACCGCCACATTGGCCGGCTGCGCCCAGTTCGGCCCCATGCTCGGCGGCCAGGAAAAGGCGCGGCCGCATCCACGCGCCGACGGCGCCAAGCCGCGCGTCCAGCGCGCGCAGCAGGCGAGCCGCCCCGCCGCGCCGGCGTCCAAACGCGACGACGCGGCGCTGCGCGAAGGCGTCGCCCTCTACGACAAGGGCGACTACGAAGGCGCGATCCGGCGCCTGAACGGCGGCGACATGAACGGCGCCGGCCAGCGCGAACGGCTGGCCGCCCTCAAGTACACCGCGTTCAGCTATTGCCTGACGGGGCGCCAGGCCCTGTGCCGCCAGACGTTCGACCGCGCCTTCAGGCTCGATGCGTCGTTCGACCTCGGGCCCGGCGAACATGGCCACCCGCAATGGGGGCCCGTCTTCGCGCAGGCCAGGCAGGCGGCGACGCTGGCTAGACCCTGATGTGGGCGGCGTAGGTCGGCGCGCGCCGGCGCCGGCCCGCCTGTTCGTAGGCATAGGCCATGGCGATCAGCGCCGGCTCGCTCCAGGCCTTGCCCACGAAAGACAGGCCGACCGGCAGCCCATGCAGCAGGCCGGCCGGCACCGTGACGTGCGGGTAGCCGGCCACCGCCGCCGGCGACGAAAAGCTGCTGCCGTAATGGTCGCCATTGACGTAATCGGTCAGCCAGGCCGGTCCGCCGGTCGGCGCCACCAGGGCGTCGAGCTTGCGGTCGCGCAGCACCTGCTCCAGTCCCTTGTCGCGCGCATAGCGCCGGTTGTTGGCCAGCGCCTTCACGTAGTCGCGCGCTTCCAGGCCGCCCTTCGACTGGGCCGCGATCAGGTGCTCCTGGCCGAAGTACGGCATCTCGCGCCTTGCGTTGCGCAGGTTGAAGTCGATGATGTCGGCCATGGTCTTGACCGGCGCGTGCGGCGCATAGGCCGCCAGCCAGGCCTCGAGGTCGGGCCGGAATTCGTGCAGCAGCACGATCAGCTCGGTCTGGCCATACTTGTCGCTGTTGGGGATCGTGACGTCTTCCAGGATCGCGCCCTGCTCCCTGAGCAGGTCCAGCTCTTTCCCGATCAGCGCGTTGACGCCGTCGTTGGCGCCGAAGAAGTCGCGCGCCACGCCCAGGCGCTTGCCGCGCAGGCCGTCCTTGCGCAGGAAGCTCGCATAGTTCACGCGCGGCGCCCTGGCGGTCGCGCCGTCCTGCGGATCGGAACCGGCCAGCGCCCCCAGCAGGAAGGCGGCGTCGGCCACGCTGCGCGTCATCGGGCCGGCCGTGTCCTGCGAGTGCGCGATCGGGATGATGCCTGCGCGGCTGACCAGGCCCAGGGTCGGCTTGATGCCGACGATGCCGCAGCTGGCGCTGGGCGAGACGATCGAGCCGTCGGTCTCGGTGCCGACCGCCAGCGTGGCCAGGCTGGCCGCCATGGCCGCCGCCGAGCCGGAACTCGAACCGCTGGTGTTGCGATCGAGCGCATACGGGTTGCGGGTCTGGCCGCCGCGCGCGCTCCAGCCGCTGGTCGAGCGCACCGAGCGCATGTTCGCCCATTCCGACAGATTGGTCTTGCCGAGGATGACGGCGCCGGCGGAGCGCAGCCGCGCGACCAGGTGGGCGTCGCGCGCGGCGCGCACGCCGTCCAGTGCCAGCGACCCGGCGGTGGTGCACATCTTGTCGCCGGTGGCGATATTGTCCTTCAGGAGCACCGGGATGCCGTGCAGCGGGCCGCGCAGCTTGCCGGCCTTGCGCTCGCGGTCGCGCTCGCGGGCGATGCCGAGCGCGTCGGGGTTCAGCTCGATCACCGAACGCAGGCGCGGGCCGGCGCGGTCGACGGCCTCGATGCGGGCCAGGTAACGCGTGGCCAGGCCATGCGCCGTCAGCTTGCCGGCGCGCATGGCCTGCTGCTGGCGCTGGACGCCGGCCTCGAGCATCGCGTCGGGCATGAACGTCGCGCTTGCCGGCGTCTGCGCGGGCGCCGCCAGCGCCAGGCCGGACGTTCCCGCGGCAGCGCCGGCCGCCAGACCCAGTCGTACAAAATCCCTGCGCTCCATGTGGCACCACTCCATGTATCACAAAGCAATAGCATAGCAGCACGATGGCGCTCACAGCAGCCGTTGTGTGATACGCAGAACCACTTACAGCCGAGATGATCATATATTGGACAAATCCAGTCCCAGCCTTCACCCTGACACCATCATTGTTTTCACGCATTCTCATATCCTGCAGGAGCATCCCATGCCGACTTACCGTTCACGCACCACCACCCAGGGCCGCAACATGGCCGGAGCCCGCGCACTGTGGCGCGCCACCGGCATGAAGGACGGCGACTTCGAGAAACCGATCATCGCCGTCGTCAATTCGTTCACCCAGTTCGTGCCCGGCCACGTGCACCTGAAAGACCTGGGCCAGCTGGTCGCGCGCGAGATCGAAGCGGCCGGCGGCGTGGCCAAGGAATTCAACACCATCGCGGTCGACGACGGCATCGCCATGGGCCATGGCGGCATGCTGTATTCGCTGCCCTCGCGCGACCTGATCGCCGACTCGGTCGAGTACATGGTCAATGCCCACTGCGCCGACGCCATGGTGTGCATCTCGAACTGCGACAAGATCACGCCCGGCATGCTGATGGCCGCGATGCGCCTGAACATCCCGACCGTATTCGTCTCGGGCGGCCCGATGGAGGCCGGCAAGGTCGTCAAGGTGGTCAATAACGAGCGCAAGGTGATCAAGCTCGACCTGATCGACGCCATGATCAAGGCCGGAGACGCCAGCGTGTCCGACGCCGACGTGGCGGAAGTGGAACGCTCGGCCTGCCCGACCTGCGGCTCGTGTTCCGGCATGTTCACCGCCAACTCGATGAACTGCCTCACCGAGGCGCTCGGCCTGTCGTTGCCGGGCAACGGCACCATCGTCGCCACCCACGCCGACCGCAAGGAACTGTTCCTGCGCGCCGGACGCCTGATCGTCGACGCGGCCAAGCGCCACTACGAAGGCGACGACTACTCAGTGCTGCCGCGCTCGATCGCCACCAAGGCCGCGTTCGAGAACGCGATGGCGCTCGACGTCTCGATGGGCGGCTCGACCAATACCGTGCTGCACCTGCTGGCCGCCGCGCACGAGGCGCAGGTCGATTTCACGATGGCCGACATCGACCGCATCTCGCGCCTGGTGCCCTGCCTGTGCAAGGTGGCGCCGATGACCGATAAATTCCACATCGAGGACGTGCATCGCGCCGGCGGCATCCCCGCGATCCTGGGCGAACTGGCGCGCGCGGGCCTGCTCGACACCTCGCTGCCGACCGTGCACAGCCCCAGCATCGGCGCGGCGATCGAGAAGTACGACGTCAAAGTCAGCGACGACGCCGACGTGCACCGCTGGTTCCGCGCGGCGCCGGGCGGCGTGCCGACCCAGGTCGCGTTCTCGCAATCGGAACGCTACGAACAGAACGACCTGGACCGGACCAGCGGCTGCATCCGCGACCGCGAGCACGCCTACTCGCAGGATGGCGGCCTGGCGGTCCTGTACGGAAACATCGCCGAGAAGGGCTGCATCGTCAAGACCGCCGGCGTGGACGAGAGCATCCTGAAGTTCTCCGGCAAGGCGCGCGTGTTCGAGAGCCAGGACGCGGCGGTGGAAGCGATCCTGGGCGACACCGTGCATGCGGGCGACGTGGTCATCATCCGCTACGAAGGCCCGAAAGGCGGGCCGGGCATGCAGGAGATGCTGTACCCGACCTCGTACATCAAGTCGAAGGGCCTGGGCAAGGCCTGCGCCCTGTTCACCGACGGACGCTTCTCGGGCGGCTCGTCGGGCCTGGTGATCGGCCACGCGTCGCCGGAAGCGGCGGAAGGCGGCGCCATCGGGCTGGTGGAAGAAGGCGACCTGATCGACATCGACATCCCGGCGCGCACGATCAACCTGCGCGTGAGCAGCGAGGAACTGGCGCACCGGCGCGCGGCGATGGAAGCGCGCGGCCAGGACGCGTGGCAGCCGGTCGGGCGCGAACGGTATGTGTCGCAGGCGCTGCAGGCGTATGCGGCGCTGACCACCTCGGCCGATCGGGGCGCGGTGCGGGACCTGTCGCAGCTGCGGCGCTAAGGAATCCAGGTGCGGGCGGGAGTCGGCAGCGACGCCGCCGACTCCCGCGCATTCCCGCGCATGACGAGGGACGAACAAAACGGGACGAAAAAAAACGCTGCCGAGGCAGCGTTTTTCATTGGAAAGCCAGTGCTCAGTTACGCACGACTTTCTTGTATTCATTGGTACGGGTGTCGATCTCGATCGTGTCGTCCTGGCTCACGAACAGCGGCACCATGATGGTGTGCTGGTGGGCTTCGATCGCGTTTTCCAGCTTGGCTTCCTTCAGGACGTTGCCCGAGGTGTTGCCCTTGACGGCCGGCTCCGAGTACACGATCTGGCGCGCGATGATGGTCGGCAGTTCGACCGAGATGGCCTTGCCGTCGTAGAACACGGCTTCGCATTCCATACCGTCTTTCAGGTAGTGCAGCGCGTCGCCCAGGTTCTCTTCTTCGATTTCGTACTGGTTGTACTCTTCGTCCATGAAGACGTACAGCGGGTCGGCGAAGTACGAGTAGGTGACCGGCTTCTTGTCCAGCACGACCACGTCGAACTTGTCGTCGCCGCGGAACACGTTTTCCAGCGGCGCGTTGGTCAGAAGATTCTTCATCTTCCACTTGTAGGTGAAGCCGGTGCGGCTCGAGCCGTTGACGTCGGAACGCAGCACGATGAACGGCTTTTCATCAACCATGATGATGTTGCCAACACGAATTTCTTTTGCGGGTTTCATAGGTGTTTTACGTAAAAAGATAGTTGCATTAAATCATCGCGGGCTGGGTGACCGAGCGCCTCGGAACCTGCGTTTGATCGTCGGAATCCGTTAGAAACTAACCGGGCATTATACTCGGTTTTCCTGTGCCTGCTCCAGCTCGCGCGCGAAATCGAGCAGCTTCGTCGCCAAATCGCCATGGGCGGTAACCTGCTCGCGCCAGGCGTCGGCCTGCTGCGCGATGCGCGGCAGCTCGGCTTCCAGCGCCGCCCAGGCCGCCGTCCAGTCGCCGACCTCGCGCGCTCCGTTCCAGCCGAGCATGAAGGCGTCCAGCGCCGGCAACGCCGGCGCATACGCCTGCAAGAAGGCGCGCAGCTTCTTGTGGTGCAGCTGCTCGTCCTGCGGGTAGATGTGCCAGACGAAGGGGCGCCCCGCCCATTGGGCGCGCACCCAGGAATCCTCGCCGCGCACGAAGTTCAGGTCGCAGGACCACAGCAGCAGGTCGTAGTCGTCCTGCGGCACGAAGGGCAGCACCCTCACGCTCAAGCTGCCGCTGGTGGCGCTCGCACCGGCCACCGCCGGGCCGCCCAGGAAGGCCTCGACCCGCTCGCGCGCCACGCCCTCGGGCACCAGGCACAGGGTCGGCTGCGCCGCCTGGCGCCACAAAGCGAACAAGGCATCCACCGGCGCCTCGGGATAGCAGAACAGCGACACCTTGCGCATGGCCGCCTGCTCCGGCGCCACGTTAAAGCGCGCCAGGAAGGCGGCGGCCCGGGCCGGATCCTGCTGGAAGGCGCGGCGGCGCGCGTCCAGGCCGGCTTCGTACAGCAGGCCGCCGGTGCGCTCGTTAAAGCCGGGGAAATAGAAGTGCTTGGTCAGCTTCAGCCGCGGATGCATCGACGGCAGCCGGTGGCAGCCCTCGACCCACTCCTCGGCCGTCAAGCCTTCGTAGTTGATCCATACCGGACGCGGCGTGCGCGCCGCCATCGCCTCGATCCAGGACGGCGGCAGCTCGCAGCCGAAGAACTCGATGACGACCTCGGGAATGTCGCCGGCGCCATGCACGCCGTCCTGGCCGCGCCAATGGCGCACGGCGACGCCCTGCACCGCCTGCGCCGCGGCGCCCGGATCGACGTCCGGACAGATGCGGCGAAAGCTCGCCAGGTCGTCCACCCACAGCGTGACCGCGGCCCCGTGCTCGTGGCGCAACTGGCGCGCCAGGCGCCAGCAGATCCCGATGTCGCCATAGTTATCGACGACCTTGCAAAAGATGGCCAGCGACGGCGCGGAAGAGTTCTGGAACATGGGTAGCGAGTGGGCCGGTCAGGCGGCGGTGGCAGGGGCCGCCATTCTAACGCCATCCGACGAAACATATCCTCGTGCACAGTGCAATGCTCGACGACACAAAGGCCTTTCTGGCACGCGTCTGCGTTATCGCAATGACCAAAATCGAAGTATGCCTCGACCGCAAGGAGGCACAAACTTCGCAATCGATGCCCTGTCGAACGCCTACCTGCAGGGAAGGCGGCCTCGATGGCAGCCCTTCCTGCCCTTCGCCTCGCGCCATCGGTCTTGCACAGGCGCGAACAATGTGAACACGGCCGACCGCGGCAGGCGCCAACCGCTTCCTGCCTGCCGCGATACGGCCGACTACCTGGAGGAGTTAGCATGAACGAGTATCAGCAAGCAGGCTATGGCCAACCATACGGACCACAACAGTTTGGGCCGCAATCGCTGGGCAGCATGTTCGGCGCGCCGCTGGGTGGCCTGATCGGCCGCGGCATCGGCGGTCTGTTCAACAACGCGGGCCTGGGCGGCCGCATCGGCGAAACGGCTGGCGGCTTCCTGGGTCGCTTTTCGCCGTTCTCGGCCGATCCGTCGGGCGGCCTCGGCGCGCAGCAACTCGATCCGCAACAACTGCAAGAGCTGCAGCAATTGCAGCAGCTCCAGCAATTGCAGCAGATTCAGCAGATGCAACAGATGCAGCAGCAGATGCAACAGCAACCCCAGCAGCAAGGCCAACTGGCCCCGCAAGGCGGCTTCTTCGGCAACCTGATCAGCACGATCGGCAAGCCGGCCGGCGCCCTCATCGGCAACCTGACCGGCAACCGCACCCTGGGGAACATCATCAGCGAAGGCTCCAGCTTCGGGCGCTTTGT
Organism: Massilia sp. UYP34; assembly: GCF_056279385.1. NCBI lineage: Bacteria > Pseudomonadati > Pseudomonadota > Betaproteobacteria > Burkholderiales > Oxalobacteraceae > Massilia > Massilia sp. UYP34. Next base: position 63,266 of record NZ_JBWBRF010000003.1, read on the forward strand.
GCCGTTCGGGGCCGACGCCCAGGGCCAGCAACAAGGCCAGCAGGGGTCGATGCCGCTGGCCCAGTTGCAGCAACTGCAGATGCTGCAACAGCACCTGCAACAGACGCTGCAACAAGTCCAGCAGCAGCAAGCGATGCTGCAACAGCAAATCGCCCAGCAAGGCGGCCAGATCGCCCCGCAAGGCTGGCTCAGCAACGCCATCACCCAGTATGCCCGCCCGGTCGGCAGTTTCATCGGCGAGCAGCTCGGCAACCAGGGCCTGGGCGCCGCGATCGGCAACGTCGCCAGCCAACTGGGCCGCTATGTGCCGCTCTCGGCGGATCCCTACAGCCAGCAGCAGGTCGGCCAGCAGCAGTTCGGGCAGCCGCAGTTCGGGCAGCAGCAGTTCGGCCAACCGCAGTTCGGGCAGCAGCAGTTCGGCCAACCGCAGTTCGGCCAACCGCAGTTCGGCCAACAACAGCCGGGCCAGCAGTTCGGCGGCCAGCAAATGCCTTATGGCGGCCAGCAGTTCGGCCAGCAAATGCCCTATGGTGGCCAGCAGATGCCGTACGGCGGCCAACAAACCGTGCATTGAACGGTTCGACCGCTTGACGCGCAGCGCTTGACGCTTATTGTCTAACGCATATTGCCTAACGCTTTTTGCCTAACGATCTTGCGCCGGCCTGCCGCGGGTATCCGCCAGCAGCCGGCCGGCGCTCAGGAGCCCCGCCATGCCGGCACCCCTGCCCCCCACGCTCGGCCGCTACATTGTGCGCGCCGCCAACGATGACAATGCACTCAGCGCGTTTCTCGCGACCCTCGGCGCCGAACCAGGCGTGCAATTGGTCGACATCATCGGGCCCTCTTCCGGTCCGCCGCACACGGCGGTCGTCGAGACCGATGCGCCGACCGCCGAGCGGCTGCGGCGACAGACTCTTCACCAGTTAACGATCGAACCGGACCAGCCGCTCTCGCTTTCCGACTGAGCGGCCCCGGGCAAAGGACATCCCATGCCAAAACCTACGAAAAGCGCCGCCGGCGAAGCCCAGGAGACGCCCAATCCAACGCCTGACAGCCCGGGCGCCAAGCGCACCGCATCCGCGGCGGGCGCCATCGATGGCGCCACGGCCATCGCGCGCGGCCGTCCGGTCGTCGAGCGCAAGAAGAAATACCTGGTCGCGCCACGCGCGGCCCTCACCGGCGCCTTCGGCGCCAGCAGCTGGGTGGCGCCGCTGGGCCTGTCGGCCGTCGAGCAGGCCCTGCACGCCATGCCCGACATCGACGTGGTCGACACCATCGCCACCCGCGGCGGCATGGCGCTGGCCGGCTTCGGCCAGGCGGCCATGGGCGAACCGGCCGACGGCGTGGTGGTGGCGCGCATGACCGATCAGAAGGCGGGCGAGCTGCTGCAGCGCGGCCAGGGCCAGCTGCTGGTCGAGCGCGACCAGCACCTGGAACTGCTCGACCCCATGCTGCGCCGCCCCGACCTCGTCAGTTCGCTGACGCCCTACCGGGGACCGCAGGCCGAGCTGCTGCTGGCCGTGGTCGGCAAGGACGGCGCGCCGCTGCCCGACGTCGAGGTGTCGCTGTTCGGCGGTGCGCTGCCGAGTTCCGCCGTGACCGGCACCGACGGGGTCGCGCGGCTGTGCCTGTATGGCGAAGACACGCACACGATCAGCGGCCTGTACGTCAAGCCGCGCACCGATTACTGGAGCTTCTACCAACGCGACCCCGACCTGAGCCTGGAGGACCCGAACGTCGTCATGCTGCGCCCGCTGGCCGACTGGCCCGCCCTGCAGGGCATGCCACAGCAACCCGCCATGGGCTGGGGCGCCCGCGCCATGCGCCTCGACCAGGTGCCCCAGCAATTCCGGGGCCGCGGTGTCAAGATCGCCGTCATCGATTCCGGCGCCGCCACCACGCACGGCAACCTCAGCCAGATCCATGCCGGCTTCGACGTCATCAACAAAAAAGTCGACCGCTCCACCTGGAACGTCGATACGCTCGGGCACGGCTCGCACTGTGCCGGCGTGATCGCCGCCGCCGATCTGGCCTGGGGCATACGCGGGTTCGCGCCCGAGGCGGAAATCCACGTCTGCAAGCTGTTCCCCGGCGGCCAGGTCAGTCAGCTGATCGATGCGCTCGAATACTGCATCGAACAGGGGATCGACGTCGTCAACCTGAGCCTGGGTGGCGGGTCCCCGTCCGAGGCGCTGGAGCGGCAAATCGTGCGCGCCAAGCAGGCCGGGGTCGCCTGCATCGCCGCGGCCGGCAACTCGTCCTCGGCCGTCCAGTACCCGGCGTCGTCGCCGCATGTGCTGGCGGTGGCGGCGATCGGCAAGATCGGCGAGTTCCCTCCCGACAGCTACCATGCCGAAACCATCGGTCCGGACAGCGACATGCAGGGTTACTTTACGGCCAAGTTCAGCTGCTTCGGGCCGCAGGTCGACGTCTGCGCGCCGGGCGTGGCCGTGGTGTCGTCGGTTCCCCCCAATAACTTTGCGGCCTGGGACGGCACCTCGATGGCGGCGCCCCATGTCACCGGCCTTGCGGCCCTGATACTGGCGCACCGTCCCGAGTTCCAGTCCATGTCGCTGCCGCGCTCGCCGGAACGGGTCGAGCGTCTGTTCCAGGTCTTGCGGATGAGCGCCCGCCCGGTCACCCTCAGCGATCCGACCAGGATCGGTTATGGTTTGCCGGACGCCCTGGTGGCGCTGGGCCTGCCTGTGGCGCAGCCGGGCATGGCGTGGCAAGGCGCGGCCGTGGGCTTCGGCATTCCTGCCGGAATGTTCGCGGCGGCGCCGGGCAATGGCGCACGCCTGGGCGTGGGACCGTCCGGCGCCGGTGGCGCGGGCCAGGCCGGAGCGATGCACTATCCATTCGGGGGTGTGCGGCCGGCGGGGTGGTGACGCCGCATGGCAGATCACGGCCGTCGGGCCGGCGTCCCCTTGGGACGGCGTCCCGACGGCCGCAGTTAGAGGGCACAAAAGGACGCAAAACGGCACAAAAAAAGGGAACGAAAAAATGGGCACAAACAAAAAACCGGAGCCCCGCTTTCGCGGCCGGCTCCGGCTTATTGTCTGGCGTCCCCACGGGGATTCGAACCCCGGTACTCACCGTGAAAGGGTGATGTCCTAGGCCTCTAGACGATGGGGACCTAAAACTGTGCTGCTACGCTACTACCGCGCCGCCCATGCAGGCGCACTTTCGCCGGCACAATGGAAAAACCGGAGCACCTGCGACGCGCATGCGCGTTGGTCTGCCCCGGTTTTAAACTGGCGTCCCCACGGGGATTCGAACCCCGGTACTCACCGTGAAAGGGTGATGTCCTAGGCCTCTAGACGATGGGGACCTAAAACTGCACGAAACTTAAACTACCGACTACCTTGCCATGCGCCGCCGCTGGCGCGGCGCACTGCCAAATTCTTGGCGTCCCCACGGGGATTCGAACCCCGGTACTCACCGTGAAAGGGTGATGTCCTAGGCCTCTAGACGATAGGGACCCTAGTAACTTCCGATACTGCCTGCTGCTGTTTTCCATCGTGGTGGAGGTAAGCGGGATCGAACCGCTGACCTCTTGCATGCCATGCAAGCGCTCTCCCAGCTGAGCTATACCCCCTACGGGAAAACAACATCTTACTACACTGTTACTGCTTCGACTAGTGCCGCTTGCGCTGCGTTCGTCCGGTCATTCTTGCCAGTTGCCTGGCGTCCCCACGGGGATTCGAACCCCGGTACTCACCGTGAAAGGGTGATGTCCTAGGCCTCTAGACGATAGGGACCGGGAACAACCGATACTGCCTTTACTGCTCTACGACCTTGCTGCCACTTCAGAGTTGGTGGAGGTAAGCGGGATCGAACCGCTGACCTCTTGCATGCCATGCAAGCGCTCTCCCAGCTGAGCTATACCCCCGCAGCGCTGAAGTGCGAGCATTATATAGGACGACCTTGCATTTCGCAAAGTCCGTTTTTAGCGTCCGTTTCCAGCATGTATGATCGACGCCATCCAGGGTCTTGCCTGGCGTCGGGTCGGCGGGTCTTGCCTGCCCGCCAAGGAATGGCTGGCAGCAAGATCACCGGCCAGCGGCGCCGTGGACGGTCGCCACCCCGGCGGCACGACGCGCCGCCCCGGCGCGTTCTTACTGCTCCTCCTCGCCGCCGCGTGTTACAGCCCCTCCTTACAGGCCCTTGCGCACGCGCGCCAGCACGACGTCACGACCGAACAGCTCCAGCACCGCATCGATCGCCGGCGTCTGCAGCTGGCCCGTCAACAGCAGGCGCAGCGGCATGGCCAGCTGCGGCATCTTGAGGCTGTGGGCGGCCAGCACTTCCTTCAGCATCGCCGCGAGCGCCGCCTTGTTCCATTCGACGGTGGCAGAGCGCTCGGCGAAGGTGGCCAGCGCGGCGCGCACGGCGTCGGTCAGGTGCAGGGCCAGCAATTCGGGATCGGGCTGCGGATCGCGGTAGAAAAGCATCGCCGCATCGGCCAGCTCGTTGATCGTGTTGACGCGCTCCTTCATCAGGCCCAGCACGGTGGGCAGCGCCGGGGCGCCGTCGAAGCGCGCGCCGTCGCGCTCCAGCTTCGGCCGCGCCAGCTGCGCCAGGCGCTCGTTGTCGGTCTGCTTGATATAGTGGTTGTTCAGCCAGCCCAGCTTTTCGGGGTTGAACTGGGCCGCCGACGCGGTCAGGTGTTCCAGGTTGAACCACTCGGTGAACTGCTGCATCGAGAAGATCTCGTCGTCGCCGTGGCTCCAGCCGAGGCGCGCCAGGTAGTTCAGCATCGCTTCCGGCAGATAGCCCTGCTCCGGGTATTCCATCACGCTCACCGCGCCGTGGCGCTTGGACAGCTTCTGGCCGTCGGCGCCCAGGATCATCGGCAGGTGGCCGTATTGCGGCAGCTCGGCGCCGAGCGCGCGCAGGATGTTGATCTGGCGCGGGGTGTTGTTCACGTGGTCGTCGCCGCGCAGCACGTGGGTGATCTTCATGTCCCAGTCGTCGACCGCGACGCAGAAGTTATAGGTCGGGGTGCCGTCGGGACGCGCGATGACCAGGTCGTCCAGTTCCTTGTTGGCGATCGTGATCGGGCCCTTGACCACGTCGACCCAGGTCACTTCGCCGTCCAGCGGATTCTTGAAACGCACCACCGGCTTGACGCCTTCCGGCACGGCGGGCAGGGTCTTGCCCGGTTCCGGCCGCCAGGTGCCGTCGTAGCGCGGTTTTTCGCCGGCCGCGCGCATGCGCTCGCGCATCGCTTCGACTTCTTCCGGCGAGCAGTAGCACAGATAGGCGGTGCCGGCGTCCAGCATGCCCTTGACCACCTCGCGATAGCGGTCCATGCGCTGCATCTGGTAGAACGGACCCTCGTCGTGCTCCAGGCCCAGCCACTTCATGCCGTCCAGGATCGCCTGCACCGCTTCCGGCGTCGACCGTTCGAGGTCGGTGTCCTCGATGCGCAGGATGAAGGTGCCGCCGAAGTGGCGGGCATAGGCCCAGGAATACAGCGCGGTGCGGGCGCCGCCCAGGTGGAGGTAGCCGGTCGGGCTGGGAGCGAATCGGGTGCGAACGGTCATGGCGGAAAGCAATCAGGTAAAAGAGCGTATTTTACCCCGCCGCCCTGCCCCCGGCCGCATCCGTCAGCCGCCCGCCGCCCCTGCCTGCGCTGCCCCTTCCTGCGCCGCCCCGGCCGCCCTGCGCGCATCGAGATAGGCGGCCAGCTGCGCCACCGTCTGGTACTCATACAACAGCTCGGCGTTGATCGTCATCCCGGTCTGGCGCTCGAGCTCCAGGGCCACCGGCATCGCCGACAGCGAATCCAGTCCCACCTCGGCGAACGGCTGGTCGTCGTCCAGCGTCTCGATGCCGCCATCGAGCCCGTACAGCAGGCAGCGCCGCACCAGCTCCCGGGTGTCGTCCGGGCCGTCCGGCGCCGGCGCCGCCAACCGTGCCGGCGCCGGCGCCGGCACGGCCGCCTCCCTGGCGCCGGATGCCCGGTCGGGTTCCAGCAGCGGATCGCGCGCGCGATCTTCCCCCGCCTCCGCCTGGTCCGGCGTGCCGATCGCGTCGGCATAGGCGGCGATGCGCGCCGCCACGGCCGCAGGCGCCGCCTGCGCGCCGGGCTGCCGCAGCTGCGCCAGCAACGCCGACCAGCGGCGCCGCGCCCAGGGGGCGGACGGGCCGTCGCCGCAGGCCGTCACCAGCAGGGTCCAGGCGCACAGTTCGCCGGCCGCATGGCTCGGGCAGGCCGCCCCCGCCTTCAGCAGCGCCGCGCGCGTCTGCAGCACGACCTCCTGTCCTCCGGGCGCGTCCAGCACGTCGGCGGCGAACGCCAGGCAACCGCCGTCGAGCGCGCCGGCGCCCAGGTGCACGTACAGGGCCTCGGTCGGCCCTTCCAGGATGCGCATCACGCGCGCGTCGCGCATCAGGAGCGGCGCCAGGTTCGGCTCCAGGTAACCGCGCCCGCCGAGCAGCTGCATCAGCATGTCGGCCGCCTCCCACAGCAGCTCCGAGGCCACGCACTTGCAGGCCATGCAGGCTTCCTGCGGCAGGCCGCGCTGGCCACGGCCTTGATCGTCGTAAGCGCCGAGCGCGCGCACCAGCGCCTCGAGCGCGCCGATCGCGCCGGTCAGGTCCTCCAGGCGCGCCAGCGTCACCGGATGCTCGAGCAGGCGCCCGCCCGCCACGTCGCGCCGGCTGGCATAGCGCAGCATCAGCTGGGCGCAGCGCTTCATGCCGCCCAGGCACAGCGCGCCGATGCCGAGCCGGGCGAAGGCCATCGCGTCGCGCGCCACCTCCATCCCGGCGCCCGGCTGGCCCAGCACGTGGCTGTCGGGCACGAACACGTCGTCGAAACGCAGCGCGTTCTGGACCATGGCGCGCATGCCCATGGTCAGCGCCTCGGCTTCATGGAACAGGCCAGGCGCGTCGTCCGGCAGCAGCAGCGCCACCGTTCCCAGCGCCATCCCCTGTTCGTCCAGCGCACGCGCCACCACCGTGATCCAGCCGGCCCAGTTGGCCAGGCCGATCAGGTGCTTGTCACCCTTCAGGCGCCAGCCCCCTGGGCAGCGCTGGGCGCGGGTGCGCATCGCCAGCGGATTGGCGCCCGCCGCCGGCTCGGTCAGCGCGAACGCGGCCAGCTGGCGCCCGCCGGCCAGGTGCGGGGCCACTGCCGCGCGCAGGCGCTCGGGCGCGAAGCGCAGGACGGGCCGCAAGCCCAGGCCGTTGTGCACCCCGACCGCCGTCGCCAGGGTCAGGTCGATCGCGGCCAGCTGCTCCATCAGGCGCAGCAGGTCGCCGGTCGCCAGCGCCTTGCCGCCCAGGGCAACCGGCGCCTGCATGCCGAGAAAGCCGTGATTGCCCAGGTCGAGCAGGACGTGCGGCGGCATCGTGCGGCGCTCGTCCATCAGGCGCGAGTCGAGCCGGCGCGGCGCCCAGCGCCGCAGCCAGTGCCGCATCTCGTCCGCCGTGCGCCGGCTTTGCCCGGCCGCGTCCGGGCCGCCCCCATCAGCGCTGCGGCGGCGCGGATACTGCTCGCGCTCTGGATACCGCGCGGCGTACACCACGTCCAGTTCATCGCGCGCGGCCAGCGCGCGGCACAGCGCGCGCTGCACCTTGCCGCTGCTGGTGCGCGGGAAGGATCCGGGCCGCACCAGCACCAGCAGGTCGACCGTGGTGCCGAAGCGGCTGGCCACGGCGCTGCGGATGCGCCCGACCAGCGCCTCGATCTGGGCCAGGCTGGCGGCGTCGCCGCGCCCACGGCGGGCGATGCGCAGCAGGCGGCGGTCGGCTTCCAGCACGATCGCCAGCCGCTCCTGGCCGCCATCGTCGACGCCGAACACCGCACAGCGGTTCGGCTCCAGGAAGCCGGCCACCTCTTCCACCAGCATCTCGACGTCTTGCGGATAGATGTTGCGGCCATTGACGATCACCAGGTCTTTCAAGCGCCCGGTGATGTACAGCTCGCCGTCGCGCACGAAGCCGAGGTCGCCGGTGCGCAGCCAGGGGCCGGCGCCGTCCGCCAGCCGGGCCTCGAAAGCGGCTTGCGCCACCGAGGGCGCGTTGCGGTAGCCGCGCGCCACCGCCGCGCCGGTTAGCCAGATCTCGCCGACCCGGCCAGGGCCCGCCGGGCGGCAGCTGTCCGGATCGACCACCAGCAGCTCCACGCCCGGCGCCGGCGGGCCGCAGCTCACCAGCTCGCGCGCATCGGGGTCGTCGCGGTCGTCGCGGTCGGCCTCGCGCACCTGGCCCGCCTCGAGCCGCGACTGGCTGAGCGCGAAGGTGCGCGGCGTCCGCCCGCGCGGACCGCCCGCCGCCAGCAAGGTGTGCTCGGCCAGGCCGTAGCAGGGAAACATCGCGCCCGGACGCAGACCGCACTCGGCGAAGGCCGCGAACAGGCGACGCACGGTGGCCGCGCGCACCGGCTCTGCGCCGTTGTAGGCCACCGTCAGGCACGACAGGTCGAGCCGGGCCTTGTCGTCAAGCGTGGCGCGGCGCGCGCACAAGTCCCAGGCGAAATCGGGCGCGCCGGCGCAGGTGGCGCGGTAGGCGTGGATTGCCTCCAGCCAGCGCAGCGGCTGGCGCAGGAACGTCGCGGGCGCCATCAGGACCGAGCGAAAGCCCACGCTGACCGGCGTGACGATGCTGCCCACCAGGCCCATGTCGTGAAATGGCGGCAGCCAGCTCACCATCACGCTGTCGGCGTCGAAGCCGAAGGCGGCGCGGATCATTTCGACGTTGGCCGCCAGGCTGGCATGCCCGACCTCGACGCCGCGCGGCGCCATGGTGGAGCCCGAGGTGTACTGGATGAAGGCCAGCGCTTCGGGCGGAATCGGCGGCAACTGCAGTGGCCACTGCGCAGGCAAGCGGGCCGACGGCGGCGCCGCAACGCCTTGCGTCCCGTCGACGCACAGCAGGCGCGTGCGCCCGCCATCCATCACGAAAGCCAGGCCGGGCGCCGCGTCGTGCATGGCCAGCGCCAGCGCCGGATCGGCGTCGAGCAGCAACGCGCGCAGGCGCCGCTCGCCTTCGTGGCGGCGCGGCAGCTGGGCCGGCACCGCCACCAGGCCGGCGCGCAGGCAGGCGAAGAAGGCGGTCACGAACGCCAGGCCGGGTGGATACAGGAGCAATGCCCGTTCGCCCGGCGCGGCCTCTTGCGCCAGCAGGCCGGCCAGCGCATCGACGCGCGCGGCCAGCTCGCCATTGCTGAGGGATTCCTCGCGCCCGTCCTCGCGCAGGAAGGTGAAGGCGATGCGTTCGGGCGCGGTGCGCGCGTGGCGCTCCAGCTGGCGCAGGACCAACGCCGCCTGCAGCGGCTCGCCCTCAGCCATGGCAGCGCTCCCGGTAGGTCTGGCGCGGCGACTTGTCGACGAAGGCGCCGGCCCCGGCGCGGACGCAGGCGTCGGCCACCAGGCTGGCCCCGCGCCGCAACTGGGCCGGCGTGTGATGGGCCATCAGCTGCAGACGCAGCCGCGCCGCGCCGAGCGGCACGCCGGGAAACTCGACCGGGTTGACGAACACCGAATTGCGCGCCAGCAGCATGCCGGCCACGCGCGCGGCCGACTCGAGGCCGGTCCAGACCGGCACGATCGGCGAGGGCTCGCCCAGGCAATGGAGGCCAGAACAGGCCAAGAGCGCGCGCAGCTCGACCGCGTTGCGCAGCAGGTCGGCGCGCAGCGCGTCGCCCTCGCTCGAGACGGCGACGCGCAGGCTTGCCAACGCCACCGCCGCCTGCATCGGCGACAGGGCGTTCGAAAACATGTGCGGCCCGGCGTACAGCTGCAGCTGGCGCCGCGCTCCCTGGCTGGCGCAGGCGACGAAGCCGCCGTTGGTGGCGAAGGTCTTGGAAAAGCTGCCCATCACGATGTCGATCCGTCCCTGCATGCGCTGGCTGGCCACCACCCCGCCGCCGCCCGGCCCCAGCGCGCCCAGGTCGTGCGCCACGTCGACCAGCAGGGTCGCGTTGTATTCGCGGCACAGGTGCTGCAGCAACGGCAGGTCGGGGCTGTCCGCGTCCATGCTGAACAGGCCTTCGGTCACCACCAGGATGCCGCCCGCCGCGTCCAGCGCGCGGATGCGCGCCAGCAGCTCGCGCACGTGGTCGCAGTCGAGATGGCGGTACACCAGCACGTTGCGGGTGGCGCAGGCCGCACCCTGCCTCAGCGAGGCGTGGGCCAGGGCGTCGATCACCACATGGTCGAACGCGTGCACCAGGGCCGTGATCGCGCCGAAGGCCGCCGCCCAGCCGGTCGGGAACAGCACCAGCTGGTCCAGGCCCAGCAGCTCGCCGAGCGCGCTTTCCAGCGCCTGGGAATGGCGGGTATTGCCCAGCAAGACGGCCGAACCGGCGCTGTGCGGCCCGGCGTCGTGCAGCGCGCGCTGCGCCGCCTCGTGCACCGCCGGGTGGGCGGCCAGCGACAGGTAGTCCTGGGACGCGAAATTGATGCCGCGCACCGGCGGCGCCCCGTCGGCGGCCACGCTCGCCAGCGGACCGGGCGGGCCCTCCAGCACCCTGCCGTAGGGCCACACGCCGTGGCGGGCGCGCAGCTGCACCCAGGCGTCGAGCGCGCCGCCGCGGCGCAGCAGGTCCGGCCCACGCGGCTGGGCATATTCCGCGACGCTGCCGTCCAGGGCGCCGGAAGCGCCGAGGACCGCCGGATCACGCATGGGGTCAAAGGGAATCGGTTCATTCTGCACGGCGTCCTCCAGCTACGGATTCAAGAATGCGGGTTGGCGGGAGCGTGACTTCGGCGCACTCGCGCTGCTGGCGCCCCAGCAGCGCCGCCACCAGCTCGGGCGCCAGCGGCCGGTCGAACAGGTAACCCTGGGCGGCGTCGACGCCCATCGCGCACAGGTCGCCCAGCTGCTCGGCTGTCTCGACCGACTCGGCGATCACGGAAAGGCCCAGGCGGTGCGCCATCGCCACGACGCTGTCGGCGACGGCGTAGGCGCGCGCGCGGCCGCTGGCGGCGCCCAGGCGGCGCACGAACAGGCCATCCATCTTGAGGATGTCCACCGGCAGCTCGCACAGGTAGTTCAGGCTCGAATAGCCGGTGCCGAAGTCGTCGATCGAGACCAGCACGCCGGCGCGCCGCAACTGGCTCAACACGACGCAATTGGCCGCCAGGTCCTCGATCAGGATGCCTTCGGTGATCTCGAGGTCGAGACAGGCGGGCGGCATCCCGGTCTCGGCCACGATGGCCAGCATGCGCCCGGCCAGGCCCGGCTCGCGCAACTGGCGCGCCGACAGGTTGACCGCGGTTTTTATCTCCGGCAGGCCGGCGGCGCGCCAGGCGCGGTTCTGCAGGCAGGCGCAACGCAGCACCCACTCGCCGATCGGGACGATCATCCCGGTCTCCTCGGCCAGCGGGATGAAGCGGCCCGGGTCGATCCGGCCGTACACCGGATGTTCCCAGCGCAGCAGCGCCTCGACCCCGATCACGCGCCGCTCGCCCAGTTCGACCTGCGGCTGGTATTCGATGAACAGCTGGCCCCGCGCCAGGGCGTCGCGCAAACCGTTCTTCAGGGCCAGGCGCTCGCTGCGCGGCGCCGACGGCGCGCCGGCGCCGCCGGCATTGCCCTCATAGAAGCGCACGACGTTCTGGCCCCAGCCCTTGGCGCTGCGCATGGCGACGTCGGCGCGCTTGAGCAGCGCGTCGGCGTCGCAGTCCGGCGCCGGATAGAGCGCGATCCCGACCGCCAGCGTCACGGTGCAATCGCGTCCGGCCACCGGCAACGGCGCCGTGAAGCGGTCGAGGATCTTGTCGGCCACCAGCTGGGCGTCGGCCTGGCTGCCCAGGTCTTCCAGCAGCGCCACGAATTCGTCGCCGCCCCAGCGCGCCACCGTGTCGCAATCGCGCAGGCAGCGCCGGATCGCGCCGCCGACCCCGTGCAGCAGGATATCGCCGGCCTCGTAGCCGAGGGCGTCGTTGACTTCCTTGAAGCGGTTGATGTTCAGCAGCAGCAGCGCCACCACGCGGCCGTTGCGGCGCGCGCGGTCCATCGCATGGCGCAGGCGGTCGCGCAGCAGGCGCCGGCTCAGCAGGCCCGTCAGCTGGTCGTGCCCGGCGTCGCCGCGCGGGAAGACCTCGGCGCCGTCCAGCGGCGCGCGCAGGTGCGCGCCGGATGCGGACACCGGCGCGGCCAGGATTTTCGCCACTTCGGCCGGACCATCCTCGCCGTGGCACAGCACCCGGTTGCGGCCGCCCGACTTGGCCAGGTACAGGGCCTGGTCGGCGCGCACGATGGTGTGCGCCACCTTCTCGCCCAGCCGGTATTCGGCCACGCCGATCGAGACCGTCAGGGTGATCGTGCGTCCGGCGTCGAGGCAGCGCAGGCCCTCGACCGCGCCGCGCACCCGTTCGGCCAGCGCGAGCGCGCTCGCCGCCGGCGTCTCGGGCAGCATCAGGAGGAACTCTTCGCCGCCATAGCGGCCGAAGGCGTCGAGCGCGCGCAGCTGGTCCTGCACCGTCCGCGCGAAGGCGCGCAGCACGGTGTCGCCGGCCGCGTGACCATAAGCGTCGTTGATGCGCTTGAAGAAGTCGATGTCGAACAGGCACAGGCAGAACTCGCCGCCGTTGCGGTCGACACGCTCCTTTTCCTTTTCCACCAGGTCGAGCAGGAAGCGGCGGTTATGGATGCCGGTCAGCTCGTCGCGGGTCGCCAGCTCGTTGATCGTGGCCAGCGCCCGGCGCAGGCGCGCAAAGCCGTCGTTCTTGGTCAGCTCGAACAGCAGCACGAAGACCAGCACCACCACGTACAGGCCCAGGTCGCACACCAGGTGCAGCAGCGGCATGTCGGCCTGCGGCGTCAGCGGCTGGGCCACGCCGGTCGCCTCCAGCAGGTAGATCAGGGTGGCGCTGGCGCAGCTCATGGCCAGCCAGAAGCCGGCGCATTGCTTTCCGCCCAGGAACATGGCGACCACCGGCCCCGTGATCAGCCAGCTGACGGTGGGCGAGACGATGCCGCCCAGGTGCCAGCTGAGCCAGCTGAAATTGAAGAACAGCGCGCACAGGAACACTTCGCGCGCCGCCACCACGCTGCCGGTCAGGCGCAGCACCGGCGGCGCCGACAGCATCACCAGGCAGCACAGCAGGATCTCGAGCGCGGCCGTCTCCAGGCCCAGCAGCCAATAGGTGAGCGCGTACAGCGGCCCGGCGGTGCCGGCCATCACCGCCGCATTCACCACGTTGCCGGCGCGGGCCGCCTGGGCCGCATCCTGCTGCAGCGCGGCCGGGATGAAGCGGTGCGCGATACCCAGGTAGCGCCCGCTCCACCGCTGTGTGCTGTCGTCGTCCATGTCATTCCCAATACCCGTTTTGCACACGTGTGCCCTGGTCGCCCAAGGTCAGAGTTTAGGTAGGGAATTTCCTAACGACTTTATTTTCAAACAGATAGTTATCAGGAAAATGCTCGCCGATCAGGCCAGTTTTCGGGATGCGAAACGAATGACGCGCGCCAGCAACAGGTGCGGGCGCGCGTCAGCGGGAGGGAACGGCGCGGGGCGCGGGCCCCGCCCTGGATCAGTCGTTCTTGACGACGATGCTCGGGAACTTGCTGCTCATGTCCTTCGCCTTTTCGGCGATCTTGATCGCGACCTTGCGCGCGATCTGCTTGTAGACGGCGGACACCGCCCCGTCCGGATCGGCGACCACGGTCGGACGGCCGGCGTCGGCCTGTTCGCGGATCGCCATCGTCAGCGGCAGCGCGCCCAGGAAATCGATGCCGAAGTCGGCGCACATCTTCTCGCCGCCGCCATGGCCGAAGATCGCTTCGGTGTGGCCGCAGTTGGAGCAGGTGTGGGTGCTCATGTTCTCGACCACGCCCAGGATCGGGATGCCGACCTTCTCGAACATCTTGAGGCCCTTGCGCGCGTCGAGCAGCGCGATGTCTTGCGGCGTGGTGACGATCACGGCGCCGGTGACCGGCACTTTCTGCGACAGGGTCAGCTGGATGTCGCCGGTGCCTGGCGGCATGTCGACGATCAGGTAATCGAGGTCGCGCCAGTTGGTTTGCTCGAGCAGCTGCTGCAGGGCGCCGCTGGCCATCGGGCCGCGCCACACCATCGGCTCATCCGGATCGATCATGAAGCCCACCGAGGCCACCTGGATGCCGTGGTTCTCGAGTGGCTCCATGCTCTTGTTGTCGTGACTGACCGGACGGCCCGACACGCCCAGCATCATCGGCTGCGACGGCCCGTAGATGTCGGCGTCGAGCATGCCGACACTGGCGCCTTCGGCGGCCAGGGCCAGGGCCAGGTTGACGGCCGTGGTCGATTTGCCAACACCGCCCTTGCCCGAGGCGACGGCGATGATGTTCTTGACGTTCGGCATGATCTTCATGCCGCGCTGCACGGTGTGCGACACGATCTTGCTGTAGGCGCGAATGGCCACGCCTTCGACGCCGGGCAGTTCCAGCACGGCCGCCGCCGCCATGCCGCGCAGCATTTCGACCTGGCTGGCGGCTGGGTAGCCCAGCTCCAGCTCGAACGACACTTGCGCGCCGTCGATCTTGATGTTCTTGATCGACTTGGTCGAGACAAAATCTTTTTGGGTGTTAGGATCGATGACTTCCGACAAAGCGGTCTTGATGTCGTTCTCAGTGATGCTCATGGTGCTCTCCGGATGATATTGGGGCGAAGTGTAGCGCAAAATGGGCCACTGGCTGGTCCGGAGGGCCGAAAGTTGGCCAATACCCCCTGAGCGCGCAGGGCCATCCACTGGTAAAATGCTTCTTTTCATTCATAACCCGAGCGTTTCGACACCATGACCCGCAAGCTGTTCGTCACCACCGCACTGCCCTACGCCAACGCTGCCTTCCATATCGGCCACATGATGGAGTACATCCAGGCCGACATCTGGGTCCGCTTCCAGCGAATGCAGCGCGAGGGTAACCAGCAGGGCGGCCAGCCGCGCGAGGTGCATTTCGTCTGCGCCGACGATACCCACGGCACGCCGATCATGATCGCGGCCGAGAAAGAAGGCATCACGCCGCAGGAATTCGTGGCCAAGATCGCCGCCGGCCGCGCGCAATACCTGGACGGCTTTCATATCGCCTTCGACAACTGGTATTCGACCGATTCGCCGGAAAACGTCGAACTGTCGCAGGGCATCTACCGCAAGCTGGTCGAGGCCGGCCTGATCGTCACCAAGACCGTCGACCGCTTCTACGACACTGCCAAGGGCATGTTCCTGGCCGACCGCAACATCAAGGGCGAATGCCCGGTCTGCCACGCCAAGGACCAGTATGGCGACAACTGCGAAGTGTGCGGCGCCGCCTACCAGCCGACCGAACTGATCAACCCGTTCTCGGTGTTCACCGGCTCGACCCCGGTCTTGAAGCCCTCGGAGCAATATTTCTTCAAACTGTCCGATCCACGCTGCTTCACCTTCCTGAAAGAATGGCTGAACACCCCGGGCCGCCTGCAGCCCGAGATGGTCAACAAGGTCTCGGAATGGCTGGGCGAAGAAGGCGAGAAGCTGGCCGACTGGGACATCTCGCGCGACGCGCCCTACTTCGGCATCCCGATTCCGGATGCGCCGGGTAAATTCTTCTACGTGTGGCTGGACGCGCCGGTCGGCTACCTGGCCAGCCTGAAAAATTACTTCGAAAAACAGGGCAAGGACTTCGACGCCTTCCTGCACGACCCGCAAGCCGAGCAGCTGCACTTCATCGGCAAGGATATCGTCTCGTTCCACCTGCTGTTCTGGCCGGCCATGCTGAATTTCTCGGGCCACCCGATCATCGACAAGCTGAAGGTCGCGGTGCACGGCCACCTGACCGTGAACAACGAAAAGATGTCCAAGTCGCGCGGCACCGGCATCTCGCCGCTGCGCTACCTGGAGCTGGGCATGAACCCGGAATGGCTGCGCTACTACCTGGCCTTCAAGCTCAACGCCAGGGTCGAGGACCTGGACTTCAATGGCGACGACTTCGTGGCCCGCGTGAACAGCGACCTGATCGGCAAGTACGTCAATATCGCCAGCCGCTGCGCCGGCTTCATCGCCAAGCGCTTCGACGGCAAGCTGGCCGACAGCCTGTCGCAGACCGCCCGCGACACCATCTGCAAGGCGCTGATGGCGGACGGCGCCGAGCGCCAGACCAGCATCGCCGCCGCTTTTGAAGCGCGCGAATATGGCCGCGCCTTGCGCGAGATCATGGAAATCGCCGACGTCATCAACCAGTATGTCGACGAACACAAGCCATGGCTGCTGGCCAAGGACGAGAGCAAGACCGGCGAATTGCACGACGTGTGTACCACCGCGCTCATCCTGTTCCGCCAGCTGACCATCATGCTGGCGCCGGTGCTGCCGAACGTGGCGGCGCGCGTGACCGAATTCCTGGGCGACACCGAACTGAGCTGGGCCGACACCCATGGCGCCGCCGTCTATGAATCCATGCTCGGCCGCACCATCGGCACCTACAACCACCTGATGCAGCGCGTCGACGCCAAGATGGTCGAGAACCTGTTCGACAAGCCGGCCGCCGCGCCGGCGGCCGCGCCCGCAATCGCCGCGCCGGCGCCGAAGGCCGAGGCAGCGCCAGCGCCGCAGTCCGCTTCGGCCGGCGACAGCGACATCGAAGCCCTGGCGCCGGAAATCTCGATCGACGACTTCACCAGGATCGACCTGCGCGTGGCGAAAATCGTCAACTGCGAACACGTCGACGGCTCGAGCAAGCTGCTGCGCCTGACCCTGGACGTCGGCGAAGGCCGTCACCGCAATGTGTTCTCGGGCATCAAGTCTGCCCACCAGCCGGAAGACCTGATCGGCAAGCTGACCGTGCTGGTCGCCAACCTGGCGCCGCGCAAGATGAAGTTCGGCGTCTCCGAAGGCATGGTCCTGTGCGCCTCGGCAGCCGACGAAAAGCAGAATCCGGGCCTGTACCTGCTCGACCCGATGCCTGGCGCGACGCCGGGCATGCGTATCCGTTGAATTCGCAAGGCAGGGGCGTGTCCTGGCGCCGGCGCTGCCGGCGGTAGAGCGCCCTCATGCAACCCTCGGGGAGGCATTCCCGAGGGTGTAGCGGGTGTGTACAATGCCACGTTTTATCAATGACAAAACGCCCCTACAAACTCTTTTGATAGGCAGCTAATAATATGACCGATTTGACTCCTCTCCGCCATATCCCTGAAGCCAATGTGTTCCGCAAGGGCGACGTCTTCGTCCTGTTCGGCGAACTGTTCGGCCGCGGCTATGTGAACGGCCTGATCGACCAGGCGCGCGCCGCCGGCATGACCATCGTCGGCATTACCGTGGGCCGCCGCGACGACAGCGGCGCCCTGCGCGCCCTGAACGACGAAGAGCTGGCCGAAGCGGAAGAGAAACTGGGCGGGCGCATCATCAACGTGCCGTTGATGGCCGGCTTCGACATGGACGCCCCGGAAGGCGAACAGAACCCGACCGAAATGCTGTCCGGCATCACCCTGAAGAACTGGCAGGAAGAAAAGCTGGACTGGGAACGCATCGAGCGCTGCCGCGCGGCAGGCGTGGCGCGCTTCACCAGCGCGGCAGCGACCGTCATGGGCGAGATCGACAAGCTGGTGCCGCAAGGCGCCAATGTCTTCTTCGCCCACACGATGGCCGGCGGCATCCCGAAGATCAAGGCCTTCCTGGCCATCGCCAACCGCATCTACAAGGGCCGCGGCGAACGCTTCATGTCGTCGCGCGCCCTGCTCGACAGCGACCTGGGCAAGCTGATCCTGATGAACTTCGACGAAGTCTCGGCCAACACGCTCAAGTACCTGATCGACGCGTCGGCACCGATCCGCGCACGCGTCGAGCAATCCGGCGGCGAAGTGCGCTACACCGCCTATGGCTACCACGGCACCGAGATCCTCATCCAGGACGCATACCAGTGGCAGACCTACACCAACTACACCCAGGGCTACGCCAAGATGCGCCTGGAATCGATCGCCGAAGCGGCCTGGAAGAACGGCACGCTGGCGACCGTGTTCAACTGCCCGGAAATCCGCACCAACTCGTCCGACATCTTCGTCGGCGTCGAGCTGTCGCTGTTCCCGCTGCTGCGCGCGCTCAAGCGCGAGGGCGGCGGCGCCTGGGCCGACGAGCAGTGGCGCATCTGCGAGGAACTGCTGGGCGAAGGCACCTCGCTCCAGCAGTTGCTCGACACCATCGAGGGGTACAATAACGATGCGACCAGCGCCACCTTCCGCAACTTCGAAGCCTGGCCGATGGACAACACCCCGGCGCTGGCCGAGGTGATGATCGGCACCTCGGAAGCCATCACCGCCCTGCACAAGGACAAGAAGGCGCTGATCACCGATCACCTGTCGAGCCTGGTGCTGGAAGGCGCCGGCCCGTTGATGTTCCATGGCGCGTCGGAAAAAATCGCGCCGGTACTGTGGCTCAACCACGACATCATCGCCCGCCAGCTGAACGCGTTGCACAAGTAAGACTTGACGCCGGCGGCGGGCGGCAGAAGAATCTGCCCGTCGCCGGCAACCAGCCGTCCTTTATCTTAAGCGAACCATGATCTTCTCGAAAAAACACGTGATGTACGAATCCGAGCACACCAAGTTCATCTCGGAGCTCAAGAAGCAGAATCCGCACCTGGACGCGGGCCAGGTCGCCGGCCGCGCCCTGCTGTGGGACAAGGAGCCGGTCTCGCTCGACGAGCAGGCCCGCACCCAGGAATCGCGCCTGCGCCAGCAGGCCTACCCATACCAGACCAAGGTCTGAGGACGGAGGCGCGCGCATGATGCCGCAAGCCGGGGGAGAGGATATCCCTCTGCAAGCCGCCGTGGAGTCCCCGCCTGCCGCGCCGCCCCTGCCGGAAGACGCCGCGATCGCCCGCCTGTACGGCGAACCGCTGACGCGCCTGCCGAACGACCTGTACATCCCGCCCGACGCGCTCGAGATCTTCCTCGACGCCTTCGAAGGTCCGCTCGACCTGCTGCTGTACCTGATCCGCAAGCAGAACTTCAACATCCTCGACATCCCGATGGCGCAGGTGACCCTGCAATACCTGGTCTACGTGGAGCAGATCCGCAAGAGCAACCTCGAGTTGGCGGCGGAATACCTGTTGATGGCTGCGATGCTGATCGAGATCAAGTCTCGCATGCTGCTGCCCAAGCGCCAGGACGACCTGGTCGAGGATGTCGGCGACCCGCGCGCCGAGCTGGTGCGCCGCCTGCTGGACTACGAGCAGATCAAGTCCGCTGCGGTAGCGCTTGGCAATGTGCCGCAAGAAGGCCGCGACTTTGTCCGGCCCCAGCTGTTCGTCGAACAGGGCCTGGCCCCGCCCCTCCCCGACGTCGATCCCTGGGACTTGCAGCGCGCCTGGCTCGACGTGCTGCGCCGCGCCAAGCTGACCCAGCACCACCGGATCGGGCGCCAGGAACTGTCGGTACGCGAGCACATGTCGGCCATCCTGCGCACCCTGCAGTCGCAACGCTTCGTCGAGTTCGGCGACCTGTTTTCCGGGCAGCACACCGTCCCGATCGTGGTCGTCCATTTCGTCGCCATGCTCGAACTGGCGAAAGAAACACTGATCGAAATTACCCAGGCCGAGCCTTTTGCGCCGATCTACGTGCGCCTCGCCTATTCGCCGGCTTGATGCCGCTTCATTCTCATCCGCTCACCCATGAAAATCATTTCTTCCATTGACGAATTGCGCGACCAGCTGCGCGGCCAACTGCGCACGGCCTTCGTGCCGACAATGGGCAACCTGCACGAAGGCCACCTGTCGCTGATGCGCCTGGCGCGCCGCCATGGCGACCCGGTGGTCGCCTCGATCTTCGTCAACCGCCTGCAGTTCGGCCCCAACGAAGATTTCGACAAATACCCGCGCACCTTCCAGGAAGACGTGGCCAAGCTGGAAAAAGAAGGCGTTTACGTGCTGTTCGCGCCGACCGAGAAGGATCTGTATCCCGAGCCGCAGGAATACCGCGTGCGTCCACCGGAAGGCCTGGGCAATACGCTCGAAGGCGAGTTCCGCCCCGGCTTCTTCGAGGGCGTGTGCACCGTCGTGACCAAGCTGTTCTCGTGCGTGCAGCCGCGCGTGGCCGTGTTCGGCAAGAAGGATTACCAGCAATTGATGATCGTGCGGAACATGGCGCGCCAGTTCGCCCTGCCGACCGAGATCATCGGCGCCGAGACCTTCCGCGCCGAGGACGGCCTGGCCCTGTCCTCGCGCAACGGCTACCTGTCCGGCAGCGAGCGCGCCGAAGCTCCGGCGCTGTACCAGCACCTGAACGCGGTGGCCGACGCCATCCGCGGCGGCGAGCGCGACATCGAAGCCGTCGAAGCGCGCGCGATGGCCGCCCTGGCCGGGCGCGGCTGGCAACCGGACTATATCTCGGTACGCAAGCGCATCGACCTGCAAGCGCCCGGCGCGGCCGACCTCGAGCGCGGCGAGCCGCTGGTGGTGCTGGCGGCGGCCAAGCTGGGCACGACCCGCCTGATCGATAACCTGGAAGTTTGATCGATACTAATGCTGCACCAGTGATTTCCGGTTTGCAACACGGTTGCGAAGCGCGTTATACTTGTGTGCAGCAGCATTCCACAATCACGTCCAGGAACCCGCCGTGAACGTCCTTGATGCCGTCGCCATTGCCCGCAAGGGCCCGCCCAAATCGTCCGACCTCTTGAGCCGCATCCCCGGCAACGCCGAGCCGCACCAGATGTCGGATCCTTTCGACATCGGTGAAGCCTTGACCGCCCTGGCGCTCAGCGGTGATCCGCTGACCGTCTATTCCGGCGTCCAGGAACCGATCCTGGTGCGGATCGAGTCGGTCGATCCGGAGTTGCCACATTTCGTGGTGGATTTTACTGGCAGTGAATTGCCGGCTACCCGCCACGCCACCTTCGTCAGCGCGATCGGCGGCAACGCCAAGCTGCAATTCGAGCTCGACAGCGACTGGGTGAGCTTGCCCGGCCAGCCGCACCTGGTGCCGGCGACCTTCCCCGAACACTGCCTGGTGCTGAACCGGCGTTCCGCACGCAGGGTGGAGACGCCGGTCGGCGCCAACTATACCGCCAGCTTCAACCTGTCGGGCCGCCAGGTCGAACTACCCCTCTACGATTTTTCCCAGGGCGGGGTCGGCATGCGCGCCTCGCCCGAACAGTGTTTCGGCCTGCACGTCGGCAAGAAACTGAGCGGCGTGCGGCTGGAACTGGGGCCGGCGCTGGTCGTCACGGCCGACCTGGAAGTGCGCCTGATGCGCCCGTTCCGCACCTTCCTGCTCGGCGAGCAGGTGCAGGTCGGCTGCAGCTTTGCCGGCATCTCGATGCAGATGCAGCAGACGCTGGAGCGCTTCCTGACCACCGGCCGCCCCGAGCGCCGCAGCGCGGCGTCCTGACCGGCTTAAGTCGGCCACGCCCCTGCTCCGGCCCCGGCGCCGGCCAGGTCCAGGCTGACCACCCGCAGCGTGGCGTCGTCATCGCACCCCCTGTCGGCGAAGCCGAGGCGCCTGGCGAGCCGCCGCATCGGGGTGTTAGCGGCAAGCACAAAACCCTCCATGCGGCGCAATCCGCGCGTCCTGGCCACGGCGATCAGACTTTCCAGCAGGCGGCGCGCCAGGCCCAGTGACTGCCAGTCGTCGACGACGGCGACGGCGAACTCGCAGCTGTCGCTGCCGGCCGCGCCCACGAAGCGCGCGCCCGCGACGATGTGCTGGTCCGGGCCGCCGTCACCGCTGACGGCGACCAGCGCCAGGTCATGGCGTGGATCCGGGCGCGTCGCCGCCGCCAGCATGGCGGGCGACGGCTCGCGCAGCGGCATCATGAAGCGCGCGTAGCGCGAATCCGCCGACAGCCGATCGAAGGCGGCGCGCAGCCCGTCTTCGTCCTGCGCCCGGATCTCGCGCAACAACACCGTGCGGCCGTCGCGCAACCGGGCCAGGGCCGGCAACGCCGGCCTGTCCGCCGGATCGTCCTGCATGACTGTGCCTGTCAAAAAAAGTCGCAATGGGACGGCGTCATCCGCGCCGTTTCTTTTGCCGCGCCAAGGCCTGGAGTTGCGCAATGGCGATCGCCAGTTCCGACTGCGCCTTGGCGTAATCGATCTTCGTGTCCCGGTTGCGCAGCGCTTCCTCGGCCTGCCTGCGCGCTTCATTCGCGCTGGCTTCGTCCAGGTCGCGTCCGCGGATGGCGGTGTCGGCGAGCACCGTCACTTCGTCAGGCTGCACTTCGAGGATGCCGCCGGCGACGAACACCAGTTCTTCCTCCTCCTGCCCCGGCACCTTGATGCGCACGGCGCCCGGCCGGATCCGGGTCATCAGGGGCGTGTGCATCGGATAGATGCCGAGCTCGCCGCTTTCGCCGGGCAGCGCGACGAACTCTGCCTCGCCTTCGAACACGCCCTCTTCGGCCGAGACGACGCTGACATGGATCGTAGGTGGCGTTGCCATGATGTCCCCGCTGTATCCGCCAGCCTCAGACCGCCGCCGCGCCGGAGACGATCTCGGACAGTTCCTTCGTGATCGCCGCCTGGCGGGACTTGTTGTAGACCAGCTTGAGGTCGTCGATGATGCTGGCCGCGTTGTCGCTTGCCGCCTTCATCGCCATCCTGCGCGCCGAATTCTCGGACGCGAAACTTTCGGCGACCGCCTGGTAGATCAGGGCCTCGACATACCGTATCAGCAAGTCGTCGATCACCTGCACCGGATCGGGCTCGTACAGGTAGTACCAGCCATGCGTGCCCCGTTCGGCCCGCACGTTCTCCGGCACCAGCGGCACCAGCTGCTCGATGACGGCCTGCTGGCTCATCGAATTGATGAACTTGGTGTAGCACAGGTGGATGGCGTCGATGTCGGCGTTCTGGTAGGCGTCGAGCAGCACTTTGGTCGGGCCCAGCAGCCGTTCGAGGTGCGGGGTGTCGCCCAGCTGCACGGCATGCGCGACCACCCGGGCGCCGATGCGGTTCATGAACGACAGGCCCCGGCTGCCGATGACGACCAGGTCGCTGCCGACGCCGGCTTCCTCGTATTCGCGCATGGCGTGCGTCACGATGCGCAGGATGTTGGTGTTCATGGCGCCGCACAGGCCCTTGTCGGTCGTGACCACGATGAACCCGACCCGCTTGCCCTCGCTGTGCGTGAGCAGGAAGGGATGGCTGTATTCGGGGCTCGCTTCGGCCAGGTGCCCCGTGATGTTGCGCAGCTTGCGCACATAGGGACGCGCGGCGCGCATCCGCTCCTGCGCCTTGCGCATCTTGGAGGTGGCGACCATCTCCATCGCCTTGGTGATCTTCCTGGTGCTTTCCACGCTCTTGATCTTGTCGCGTATTTCCTTGCCCCCAGCCATGATATATGCTCCTCACAACTTGTCAGGTGAACCGGCGTCAAGACCAGAGTCCCGACGATAGCAACTGCTCTGCTTCCTCGAACACGCTTTTTTCCGGCAGCAGGCTGGTTCGCGCGAAGCGCACCAGCGAGAATGCGCGCACCCGCGGCGGCAGGGTCGGCAGGCGCGCGATCCGCAACTCCAGGTCGGCGCCCGCCGGCGGGCCCGCCGGCATCCCTGGCCTCCCGTCCGGGGCCGCGTCGCGCCCGGCGCCACCAGGCTCGATCACGACGTTCATCCGGTCCAGGGCCAGGCGCCGGGTCGACACCGACAGATGCCGTCCGGGCTGGACGAACACCGCGCGCACCTGCTCGAGTTCGCGCTCCAGCGCGTCTTCGCGCAATCCCAGGCCGGACAGCTCGCGCGCGTTCTCCTCGACCTGCTCTTCGAGCCGCGCCAGTTCGCCGGGGTCGCTCGCGACGTCGCCGCCGATCACGGCGCGGATACCCTTGCCCTGGCGTTCGAGCAATTGCAGCCGCACCTTGAGCAACGCGCGCTCACGTTCGAGCGCGGCGCGGCGCGACTTGTCCGCGGCGCCGCGCGCCAGGCCTGCCAGCGCCAGCTCGTCCAGCAGCCGCCGCACGATGTCCATCCTGAGCTGGGCTTCATCGCCGGCGCACATCCTGACCTGGTGGTCGTTGAAGCTCACCGTGGTCTGCGGCACGTCGCGGCGCATCGTCTCGCCCTCCATCCTGGCGCCCAGGACGTGGCGTTCGGCCATGTCCATCCCCAGCACCGCATAGGCTTCCGGCGCGTCCCCGTGGTCGGCAAAAAAGGCGCGCAGCTCGGCCGAGCGGCTGATCCGCGACGCGACCTCGTCGGGCCCGGCGAACCAGGCGTGAATATACGGATCGCCATCCCAGGCGGCGGCGCTGGCCTCGCGCGCCGCGGGCACTGCGTCGACCAGCGCGCGCACGTAGGCGAACGAGGTCGCCACCGCGGGCGCGAGACGCGTGCGACTGCGGCGCGCCAGGCCCAGCTGCGGGTGCAGCGCCAGCACGCGCTCGATCGCCGCGTCGACGCCCTCCCTCTCCTGCGCCGCCGGCGCCGTGGCGCTGTCGCCCCCGCGCCTGATCCTGTCGAGCAAGCCCATCTCCGGTCCCCGTTAGCGCGCTAGCTATAGCGTTCGTTGACGATATGCACGTGAATTTTCCGGTCTTCCAGAACATGTCCTGGACGCGCGGCAGCAGGCTGCGCAGCGCTTCGGGCGGCGCGTCCCTGAACGTCAGCAGCACCGCGGGCCGCGTGCCGTCCCCGGGCAGGTGCTCGATCGCGTCGAACGGCGGAAATCCATACTTGACCAGGAAGGCCTTGATGTCCTCGTCGCTGGTGCCCGCCTCCACGTTTCCCATCACCAAGTCAGCCATGGCAGTTCCTTTCACGCCATGATGTGCACGCCGCCATCGACGTAGATGGTCTCGCCGGACAGCCGCCTGGCATACGGCGTGGCCAGGAACGCGCAGGCGAAGCCGACGTCCATGATGTCGACCAGCTCGCCGAGCGGCGCGCGTTCGGCCGCCTGCGCGAGCAGCAGGTCGAAGTCCTTCAGGCCAGAGCCCGCGCGCGTCTTGAGCGGCCCCGGCGACATGGCATGCACCCGGATATGCCTGGGCCCGAGTTCATAGGCGAGGTAGCGCGCGCACGCTTCCAGCGCCGCCTTTACCGGCCCCATCAGGTTGTAGTTGGGGACCACCTTGTTGGCGCCGTAGTAGCTCATCGTGAACATGGTGCCGCCGTCCGTCATCAGGCGGGCCGCCTGGCGCGCCATGCGCACGAAGGAATGGCAGGAGATGTCCATCGCCTGGCCAAAGCCCGCGGCGCTGCTGTCGAGCAGCCCGCCCTGCAGGTCTTCCTTCGGGGCCCAGGCGATCGAGTGCACGAACAGGTCGAGCCGCCCCCATTGCCGCTCGATCTCGCCGAACACCGCCTCGATGTCCTCGAGCCGGGTGACGTCGAGCGGCATGAAGATCGGCGCGCCGAGCTCGCGCGCGAGCGGTTCGACATAGGTCCTGGTCTTCTCGCCGGCATAGGTGATGGCGAGTTCCGCGCCCAGCTCGCGGAATGCCTTGGCGCATCCGTAAGCGATGGAATGCTCGTTGGCGATCCCGGAGACCAGGGCCTTCTTGCCCGACAATACCGGGCGGTGGCGTTCATCGGTCATGACGAAGCTCCTTCGGTTGGGTTGAGGCCATCGATTTGCATCTGCGGCACCCGGCTCGGCACCGTCAGCTCGGCCTCGGTGGCGGCCAGCACCGCGTCCACCCCGACGCCGGGCGCGGTTTCCAGCAGGGTGGCGCGTCCGCCGTCGAAGCCGATGACCGCCAGTTCGGTCACCAGGAGGTCGATCGCGCGCGTGGACGTCAGCGGCAACGTGCATTTCCGCACGATCTTCGGCTTGCCCCTGGCGGTATGCTGCATGGCGACGATGACGCGCCGGGCGCCGGTGACGAGGTCCATCGCGCCGCCCATGCCGGGCACCATCTTCCCGGGAATCATCCAGTTGGCCAGCAAGCCTTCCTGGTCCACCTCCAGGCCGCCCAGCACCGTGAGATCGAGGTGGCCGCCCCGGATCAGGCCGAAAGAGACCGCGCTGTCGAAGGTCGCCGCCCCGGGCAAGGCCGTGACCGGCTGGCCGGCGGCATCGGTGAGATAGGCCTGCGCCAGGCCTTCCTGCGGGATCGGCCCGGTGCCGACCAGGCCGTTCTCGGACTGGAAGTAGATGTGCATGTCGCGCGGGACGTAGTTGGCGACCAGGGTCGGTATGCCGACGCCGAGGTTCGCCAGCATCCCCGGGCGCAATTCCTGGGCAATGCGTCTGGCGATCAGGGTTGGGGCGTCCATGGCTCGAGTTACCTCCTCATTCACGCGTGGGCCACGAGGTAATCGACCAGCACCGCCGGCGTCACCACATGGTCGGGAGAAATCATCCCCACCGGAACGATATGGGCGGCATCGACGATCACGGTCCCGGCCGCCATCGCGATCACGGGATTGAAATTGCGGGCGGTCAGCGCGTAGACCAGGTTGCCCTCGTAATCGGCCAGAAAGGCTTCGACCAGGGCGAAATCGGCCCCGAGCGCCGTCTCCAGCAGGTAGGGTGCGCCGTCGACTTCGATCTTGCGCTTGCCCTCTTCGACCGCGGTGCCGACGCCGGTCGGGGTCAGGACGCCGCCCAGCCCGTAGCCGGCGGCGCGCAGGCGCTCGATCAGGGTGCCCTGCGGCACCAGCTCGACCTGCAGCTCGCCGGCAATCATCTTGCGCTGGGTTTCCGGGTTGAGCCCGATATGGCTGACGATCGCCTTGCGCACGGACCCGGCCGTGACCAGCTTGCCGATGCCGCGGCCGGGGGTGGCGGTGTCGTTCGCGATCACGGTCAGGTCGCGCTTGCCCTGGCGCGCCAGTTCGTCGACCACCCGTTCCGGCGTGCCCACGCCCATGAAGCCGCCGATCATGAGGCTGGCCCCATCCGGGATCATGGCGACCGCGCGCTCCAGGCTGACCGTCTTCATGCCGCCGCTCCCCTGGCCGCCCCGGCGACCACGGCGCGCGTATGGCGCGCGATCATCAGCTCTTCGTCGGTCGGAATCACCCAGGCCGAGACCTTGCTGCCTGCCGTGCTGATGCACGGCCCGCCGGCCGCGTTGGCGGCCGGGTCGAGTTCGACCCCGAGCCAGCGCGCCGCGCGGCAGGCCCGTTCGCGGATCAGCGCCGAATGCTCGCCGATGCCGGCGGTGAACACCAGCGCGTCGATGCCTTCCATGGCGGCCGCCAGCGAGCCGAGTTCGCGGCCGATGCGGTAGAGGAACAGGTCGACCGCGAAGCGCGCCCGCGCATCGTCGCTGGCGAGCAAGGTGCGCATATCGCTCGAGATGCCCGACACGCCGAGCAGGCCCGACTGCTTGTAGATCAGGCGTTCGATGGCGCGCGCATCCATCTTGAGGTGGTCCATCAGGAACAGCACCACGCCCGGGTCCAGGTTGCCGCAGCGGGTGCCCATCGGCAGGCCGTCGACGGCGGTGAAGCCCATCGTGCTGGCCACGCTCTTGCCGCCCACCAGCGCGCACAGGCTCGAGCCATTGCCCAGGTGCGCCACCAGGGTGGCGCCTTCGGCGCCCTGCTGCGAGTACGCCGGCAGCACCGACGCGATGTATTCGTACGACAGGCCATGAAAGCCGTAGCGCCGCACCCCCAGCCTGGTAATGCTGTCCGGCAGCGCGTACGCCTGCGCCACCTCGGGCTGGGCGCGGTGGAAGGCGGTGTCGAAACAAGCCACTTGCGGCAGGCTCGGTCGCGCCTGCGCCAGGGTGCGGATCGGCGCCAGGTTGTGCGGCTGGTGCAGCGGCGCCAGCGGCGTCAAGCGGTCGAGCGCCTCGATCACGGCCGGGGTGACGAGCGCCGCTTCGCTGAACTGCACGCCGCCATGCACGACGCGGTGGCCGACCGCCACCAGGCGGTGGTCTTCGCGGTGGCTGCGCAGGAAGTCGCCGATGTAGTCGGTCGCGCCCTGGTGTCCGGGCGCGGCGTCCGGTTCCCAGCGCCGCTCGCCGATCACGGCGCCGCCGGCGTCCTTCGCGCTGAACCTGGCCGCGTCGTACAGCCCCTCGACCTGGCCCTGGAAGACGAGCTCGGGTTCGGCCGGGCGGGCGTCGAAGGCGCGGAACTTGATGCTCGACGAGCCGGCGTTAAGTACCAGAATGAGGTCGGCCATGGCGTCACCTCACCGGCTGGCCGCTCTCGCGGCGCGCCTTGGCCACCAGGGTGGCCACCGCGCACGAGGCCAGCCGGGTGACCATCGAATCGGCGCGGCTGGTGAGGATGATCGGCACCCGCGCGCCGAGGACGATGCCGGCCGCGTCGGCGCCGGCGAGGAAGGACAGGCTCTTGGCCAGCATGTTGCCGGCCTCGAGATCGGGCACCAGCAGCACGTTGGCGCGCCCGGCTACGGGCGAATCGATCTTCTTGATCCTGGCCGCGTCCGGGTCGATCGCGTTGTCCAGCGCCAGCGGGCCGTCGACCAGGGCGCCGGTGATCTGATGGCGGTCGACCATCTTGCACAGTGCGGCGGCCTCCACCGTGGAAGGCACTTTCGGATTGACCGTTTCCATCGCCGACAGCACCGCCACCCGCACTTCCTTGAACTGCAGGGCGTGCGCGAGGTCGATGGCGTTCTGCAGGATGTCCATCTTTTCTTCGAGGGTCGGCGCGATGTTCACGGCGGCGTCGCTGATGACCAGCGCATCGGGATATCCGGGCACGTCCATGACGAAACAGTGGCTGACGCGGCGCGCGGTACGCAAGCCGGTCTCGCGCTTGACCACCGCCCCCATCAGCTCGTCGGTATGCAGGCTGCCCTTCATCAAGGCCTCGGCCTTGCCCTCGCGTACCAGCGCGACGGCCGTCGCCGCCGCCGCGTGGCTGTAGGCCGCTTCGACGATCGGCACGTCGCCGATCCGCAGGCCGTGCTCTCGCTCCACCTGTTGCGCCACGGCCTCGATCCGTGCGCGCGGACCGACCAGGACCGGCGCGATCAGGCCGATCCGCGCGGCTTCCAGCGCGCCGGTGAGCGAGCTGGCGTCGCAGGGGTGGACGACGGCGGTCGGCAGCGGCGGCAGGTCCTTGCAATAGTCGATCAGCCGCTGGTATTTCTCGTGCTTCGGTTCCATGTCGGGTCCTTTCAATGCAGGCGCGGTGAGGTCGGCAAGTCGGGCACTGGCGGGACCGGCCGCAGGGCCGGCCGCTGCTCGGCCTGGCCTTCATGTTCGCCACTGAGCAGCGTGTGCAGCCGCTCCACCATCGCCAGCTGGGCGCCGGTCGGCGGCGTCGCCTGCACGCGCTCGTCGGCCATCAACGCCTTGACCAGGGTCAGGAGCCGCTCGCGGTCGCGCCGATCGCGCAACAGGGTCGGCAGCGTGGTGATCGCCTTTTCGGGCTCGTACCGGGTAATGATTTCCTGCTCGCCGCGCAGGCGCCGCCACTGGTCGAGCGGCACGTCCGGCAGGTAGTCGGCGTAGGCCTGCGCCAGTTCCTTGCGCTTGACCAGGCGCGACAGCGGCAACAGCGCGCCCTGCTGGGAGCGCAGGCTTGCCAGGCGGGCGAAGGCCTCGGCATAGCCGCCCTCGGCAATCGAGTCCAGCGCCTCCTGGACGAAGGGCAACGCGCGCGCGTCCAGCGTTTCCTGGACCGGCTGCGCCGGTTTGCGCTCGGCCAGGTAGAGCGAATACATGGTCGCGTAGATGCTGAAGAAGCCCGCTTCGGTGGCGGCGTCGCGCGTGGCCCGATACAGGTCCAGCGACGCACTGACCAGCTCGGCGCCGGCGTTTTCCAGGCGCCGCCACGGATCGCGCTCGTCCAGCGGCTGGCGATGCTCGCGGACGGCCCGCGCCGCCGGTTCGAGCCACGCCATCCAGGGATTGCGGCTCGACAGCGCCCAGTTCTGCACGCGCAAGGGATGGAAGACACGCAGCAGGCGCGCGCTCATGTCGTTGGACATGGCCTTCACCCATGGCTGCACGAACAGTTCATAGCCACGCTGGTTGAAGTCGGACAGCGCCGCCACCGCCTCGAACGGCTGCTCGTCGACGCGGTTGAAGCGATTGACCTGGGTGCTGACGTCTTCGAGCCGGCGTTCGTGGAAGGTGACCTCGTACTGCGGTTTGCCGTCGGCGCCGGCGCCGTCGACTTCGGTGATCTGCATGCCATACAGGCCCGGCGGCAGGATCTCGACTTCATTGAGCACCGACACCAGCTGCGTATATTCCTTCTTCGCCACCTTGCCGGAAACGAAAATGCCGAGATGGCCGATGTTCTGGTGCAGCAGGCCCACGATCACCTGGCCGCGCGACTTGATTTCCTCGGTGCTGCCATAGATGTCGGCCACCCAGTTGAAGGCCTGCTCCGGCGGCGTGATATTGTCCCCCATCGACGCGAACAGGATGATCGGCATTTCGATGGCGCGCAGGTCGAAAGCCTGGCCGGTGTTGCCCTTGACGTCGCCGGACCATAGCTTGTTGCCGACGAACAGGTTGCGGGTGATGAATTCGATCTCTTCGCGGTTCAGCAGGTAATAGGTTCCCCACCAGCGCTCGAAGTCCAGGTAGCGCGCCGGCTCGGTGTCGGCCAGCCGGTATACCTTGTAATACTTGTCCCACAGCGAATTGGCCGGGTTCAGGTTCTCGAAGTTCTGTACCAGGTGGGCGCCATCGAAGATGCCGTTGCCGAGGTCGGCGACGAACGACGACAGCCAGGTGCCGCCGAGCATCCCGCCGGCATAGCGCATCGGATTGTCGCCCTCGCCCTCGTTCCAGGCGCCGCTCACATACGACATCGGCGCCCCGTTGATGAGGATCGGTCCGGTATCGTCGGGGCTCGAGGCGGCCAGCATCATCGCCGCCCAGCCCCCCTGGCAGTTGCCGATGATGGCCGGTTTCTCGCTGGCCGGATGCAGCGCGCGCACGTGTTTCACGAACTGCCCCTCGGCGCTGCACACGTCCAGCAGCGTCTGCCCGGGTTCGGGGTCGCGGAAGAAGCTGACGAAGTACACCGGATGGCCGGCGCGCATCGCCACGCCCGCCTGCGAGTCGTCCTTGAAGCCGCCGATGCCGGGGCCATGGCCGGCGCGCGGATCGATGATGAGATAGGGGCGCTTCGCGGGGTCGGTCGTGACGCCGGCCGGCGGAATGATGCGCAGCAGCGCATAGTTGACCGGCCGCGCGAAGCCGCGCCCGTCGAGGATGGTTTCGTAGTCGAAATGCAGGACCGGCGCCGATCCTTTCGCCGCGCGCTCGAGGAAGTTGTCGCCGCGCTGGCGCAAGGTATCCCAGAACAGCATCGAACGCTGGAAGGCATCGACCGCATAATGCTGGTACGACCAGGGGTTGAGCCCGGCCATCCAGCCCGCGCGCCCGTCCGGTTCCCTGGCGCCCGTCGCCTCGCCGATCGCCGCGCCGGCCCGCTGGCTGAACTGCGCCAGCGCGGTCTTCATGCGCTGCTGATGGATGAGACTGATCTTGGTGCCGATCTCATGGCTCCGTGCAAGGTGCTTAGTGTCCATGAACGAACCTCAAAGGGGAGGAAGCTGTGCCAGGGGGACGCTCGCCAGGGAGGCGCTCGCCAGGTGCTCGGGAGACCAGTGAGCGTGCCGCGTGATCCTTCGCAGCGTCGATTGTCCGCTGCTGCGGCCGGGACGCAATCAGACCAAGGTCCCATGCCGGCGCGGGAACATGGGCAGTACGGCTGCGGGGGGCGGCGCCGGCTATCCAGCCGGGCCGTATAAGGAGAAGGTCAGGCCTCGACCGCGACGCTCTGCGCCCAGGCCAGCGCCGACAGGTGGGCCTGGTTGACTTCGGACGGCGTGATCGCGAGTCCATGGGCCAGCGACGCCACCAGGTTCGAGTTGAGCTCGCAGGCTTCGGCCAGCGCCAGGTAGGGCCCATACGGCCCTTCGCGCCCGGTCAGCGCCTGCACCACCCCGTCGGGCAACTGGATGGTCTCGAGCACCTGCTGCATGCTCAGGCCCAGCAGCCGGTCGAGCAGCGAAAACATGCCGGCCACGAACAGGTTCTCGGCCTCGCCCTTGCCCAGATACTTTTGCCCCAGCAACTCGGCCAGGCGCCCGCGCACCACGGCGGTCTCCATCAGCACCGGCGAATAGCCGCTCGCACTGGCCGTGGCCAGCAGCAGCACCAGCCAGCGGTACAGCGGCGCATAGCCCAGCAGCGAGATCGCCTGGCGCAGCGACTGCACGTCGCGCCCGGCGCCGAAGCCCGCGGTATTGATGTAGCGCAGCAGCTTGTAGGTCAGGGCCGGATCGCGTTTCAGCACGCTTTCGAGCTTGGGCAGGTCGGCGTTGGTCTGCACCAGCTGCATCAGCTGCAGGATCACGCTCTGGGTCGGGTTCATGCCCTTGACCGGGTTGCCCGGTCGCGGCGTCAGGTGCAGCTTGCCGACGAACGCGTCCAGGCCGAGCGCGGCGCAGGCGTCGAAGTCGGCCCAGGTGCCCACCGGCCGCCCCACCATGCGCAGCGCCGAATGCTTGGCCGCGGCATAGCTGCGGGCCTGCTCGGCCACGTCGGCGCCGCTGAAGCGCACCTCGAGATAGGACGCGTAAGGCGACAGGTTGCGCCCCAGCAGGTTGAGGTCGCAGCCGCGGATCGCGATGCCGACGCCGCCGGCGCGCACGGCCTGCACGGCCGAGCGCACGTCGAGGTCGGCCAGCTGGCGGATGTCGAAGGTGAGGACGGTGCGTTCCGGCGGCAGCGCGTGCAGGGCATCGAGCGACAGCATGCCCGGCACCGCGTCGAGGAACAGGATCTTGTCGCGCAGCAGCCAGCCATGGTCCTGGTGGTTGACGTGCTCGGCGACGAAACCGACCAGCCCTTCCAGGTCCTGGTCGGTGGGAATGCGTCCGTCGTGCTGCTGCCACGACAGTTCATAGCCGAGCACGCGCTGCCTGGGGTCGAGCAGCGGCTCGCGGACGATGAAGTTGGTGTGATGCATGGAGGCGCGTAAGTAGAGTGGCCGGCAAATGCGCGGCGCCGGCTCAGAACCCGAGGCTGTCGAGCAGATCGTCGACCTGGCCCTGGTTGGCCACGACGTCGGCGCCGGTCGGCTTGATCTGCGGACCGTTCAGCAGGCCGTTGTCCAGCTCGCGCTTGATCTCGCTCGGCGCGAAATCGATCAGCACCTGCACCAGCTGCTTCTCGAGGTTTTGCGCGATGCCGGTGATGCGGCCGATCACCTGGCCGGTCAGGTCCTGGAAGTCCTGGGCCATCATGATGTTCATCAGCTCGGCGCGCGTGGCGACCGCGCCGGCCGCCGACTCGTTCATGCTGGCGACCGTGCGCTGGGCCATCGCGCGCCATTCGGCCTCGCTCGCGCCATTGTCCAGCAACGCCTGCCAGCCGCCCGACAACTCGACCGCGCGGGTCTCGATCGCGTCCTGCAGGGGACCTGCCGCGTCGGTCGCGTCCAGCACCTTCTTGGCCGCCTGTTCCGACAGCCGCGCCACGTAGTCCAGGCGGTCGCGCGCATCGGGGATGTCGCTCGCCGCCTTTTCGATCAACTTGTCCAGTCCGAGCCCGCGCAGGCTTTCGTGCAGCGCGCGGGTCATGTGGCCGATCCGGCTCAGCACCTCTTCGTTCGAGGCGGCCCCGGCGTCGATCACCGAGTTCATCTCACCCATCTCAGGCTCCGGCTTTATCCAGTTTCTCGAAGATCTTGTTCAGCTTCTCGTCGAGGGTCGCGGCCGTGAACGGCTTGACCACGTAGCCGCTGGCGCCTGCCTGTGCGGCGGCGATGATGTTCTCTTTCTTCGCTTCCGCGGTCACCATCAGCACCGGCAGCTTGGCCAGCGCGGGATCGGCGCGGATGTTTTGCAGCATGGTCAGTCCGTCCATGTTCGGCATGTTCCAGTCCGACACCACGAAGTCAAACGATTCGCTGCGCAGCTTGGCCAGCGCCATCACGCCGTCCTCTGCCTCGTCGACGTTGGCATAACCCAGTTCTTTCAACAGATTCCGGACGATGCGGCGCATCGTCGAGAAATCGTCAACAACCAGGAAACGCATCTTTGGATCAGCCATGAATAACTCCGTTTGAATCTTATACTGTGGTTTGTTGGGTGAGCTGCCCTGATGGGCTCAATAACAGGCTCAAGAATAGCATTTTTGTTGCCTCACGGCGATAAAATAGCCCCTAAAGCAGGTCTTCATCACTAATTCGGATCAAACACGCAACGCCCGGCTGCCCTGCGCCGCCAGATGCTCGAGCACCATGCGCGGCAAGGCCTGCAAGGGGCCGACGTCGTGGGCGGCGCCCAGGGCGATCGCTTCGCGCGGCATGCCGAACACGACGCAGCTGGCTTCGTCCTGCGCGAAGTTGTGGGCGCCGGCCTCGCGCATCTCGAGCATGCCGGCCGCGCCGTCCTTGCCCATGCCGGTCAGGATAACACCAACGGCATTCTTGCCGGCCGCCTGCGCGGCCGAGCGGAACAGCACGTCGACCGAGGGACGGTGGCGATTGACCGGCGGCGACTGCTCGATGCGGGTCATGTAGTTGGCGCCGGAACGGGTCAGGAGCAGGTGCGAGTGGCCCGGCGCGATGTAGGCGTGGCCGGGCAGCACCCGCTCGTTGCCGCTCGACTCGACCACGCTGATCTTGCACAGCGAATCGAGGCGCTTGGCGAAGGAACTGGTGAAGCCCTCCGGCATGTGCTGGGCGATCAGGATGCCCGGACAGTCGGATGGCATCTGCATCAGGAATTCACGGATCGCTTCGGTGCCGCCGGTCGAGGCCCCGATGATGATCAGTTTCTCCGAAGAAATTAGCGGACTGCGCAAGGCCGACAGCGGCGCGCTGGCTGCCTGCGGCGTGCGCGAACGCGGCGCGATGCGCGCGCGCGCGGCGGCGCGGATCTTGTCGGCGATCATGTCGGCATACTCGCGCATGCCGGTCTGGATCGAGATCTTCGGCTTGGTCACGAAGTCGACCGCGCCCAGTTCGAGCGCGCGCATCGTGATTTCCGAGCCGCGCTCGGTCAGCGAGGACACCATCAGCACCGGCATCGGCCGCAGGCGCATCAGCTTTTCCAGGAAGTCGAGGCCATCCATCTTGGGCATCTCGACGTCGAGGGTCAATACGTCTGGATTGTGTTTTTTTATCAGATCGCGTGCGACCAGCGGATCGGGCGCGGTGGCGACCACTTCGAGGTCGGGCTGGGAATTGACGATCTCGCTCATCACGCTGCGGATCAGCGCGGAGTCGTCGACAATCAGCACCTTGGTCTTCATGGCTTTCCCTTTCAGGTCGATACAGGTAAACATGCGGGTCAGAACAGGTCGATGGCGCCGCCGACGGGTTCGACCTTGAGTCGCTTGGCGTAGTCGAGCTCGCGCTTCGCCAGCGTCTCGTTGTGGGTTTGCATCAGTTTCTTGACCAGCACCTTGCCCGTGCGCGGGAAGAAGAACACCTTGCGCGGATAGATGTCGTTCAGGTCTTCGGCCAGCACCGGGATGCGTTCGGTTTTCAGGAACTGCATCACGAAGGCGGCGTTGCGCTCGCCGACGTTCATCGCGGTAAAGCCGCGCAGCACGGCGCCGCCGCCGAACACCTTCGCCTCCAGGTGTTCGCGTCTGGCGCCGGCCTTGAGCAGGTCGTTGATCAGGATCTCCATCGCGAACGAGCCGTAGCGCATCGAGGCCGAGACCGGGTTGTTGCCGGCGTCGGCCCCGCCGTCGGGCAGCATGAAATGGTTCATGCCGCCCAGGCCGGTCAGGCGGTCGCGGATGCAGGCCGAGACGCAGGAGCCGAGCACGGTGGCGATCAGCATGTCCTTGCCGGTATAGAAATACTCGCCCGGGAGAATCTTGGCCGCGTCGACGTTGAAGGTGCGGTCGTGATAGAGATTGGTGGCGAACTGGCTGTTCATGGTCGTCTCACGCCTTTAGGCACTGCGTCCATCGAGTTCGTACACCGTCTTGCCGCGCAGGCGCAGCGCATCCGACACGTACAGGAAGTTCTCGGAGTGGCCCGCGAACAGCAGCGCATTCGGCTTCATCAGCGGCACGAAGCGGCCCAGGATGGTGCGCTGGGTCGGCTTGTCGAAATAAATCATCACGTTGCGGCAAAAGATGGCGTCGAACTGCCCTTCCAGCGGCCAGCCGTCGGCCAGCAGATTGAGCTGCTTGAAGGTGACGAGGTTGCGCAGCTCGGGGCGCACGCGCGCCATGCCCTCGTGGGCGCCCTTGCCCTTCAAGAAGAAGCGGCGCAGGCGCTCCGGCGCCATCTTGTCGAGCCGTTCCATCGGGTACACGCCATTGGCGGCGGTGGACAGCACGTTGGTGTCGATGTCGGTGGCGACGATCTGCACCGGCGGGGTCAAGCTGTTGAAGGCCTCGCAGGCCGTCATCGCGATCGAGTACGGCTCTTCGCCGGTCGACGCCGCCGAGCACCAGATCGTGAGCGGACGGGTGTCCTTCTTGCGCGCCGCGACCAGGTGCTCGAGCAGGAGCGGAAAGTGATGGGCCTCGCGGAAGAACGAGGTCAGGTTGGTCGTGAGCGCATTGGTGAACGATTCCCACTCGCGGTCCATGCGGCCCGCTTCCAGGTCGTCCAGGTAGGTCGCGAACGACTGGATGCCGGTCGCGCGCAGGCGCCGCGCCAGGCGGCTGTAAACCATTTCCTGCTTGCTGTCGGCCAGCGAAATGCCGGCGCGCTGGTGAATCAGCGCGCGTACCCGTTCGAAGTCACGGCGCGTGAAGTCGAATTCCTTGACCGTCTCTGTTTTCTGCTGCGGCACGTGTCCTGCCTTCTGAATGCTGATGTGGTCCGCGCCACGATTGACGCGGTCCGATGTGGATGCTGCATGCCGCCGCCGTCGCAGCTGCTTTCTCAGGCGGCCAGCTTGTCGATCAGGCCCATCTCGCCCGAGGACATCAGCTTGTCGATGTCGACCAGGATCAGCATGCGCTCGTCGACCGTGCCCAGGCCGATCATGTAGTCGGAGTTGAAGGCGGTGCCCATCTCCGGCGCCGGCTTGATCTGGTCGGCGGTCAGGGTGGTCACGTCGGACACGCTGTCGACCACCATGCCCATGATGCGCCCGCCGATGTTCAGGATGATCACGACGGTGAACTGGTCGTACACCGGGGTGCCCAGGTTGAACTTGATGCGCATGTCGACCACCGGGATGATGATGCCACGCAGGTTGATCACGCCCTTGATGAATTCGGGTGCGTTGGCGATGCGGGTCACCGCTTCGTAGCCGCGGATTTCCTGCACCTTCAGGATGTCGATGCCGTATTCCTCGGAGCCGAGTGTGAAGGCCAGGAATTCGTTGCCGGCGCCGTCGTTCGCGGTCCCGTCAGCCGAGGTGGTGTTTGCCAGGTTGGACATGGGTTTCCTTCTTATTGAGTAAAAATTGATGGAACGACGGGATCGTCGGCCAGCTGACGCGATGAACGCACCAGCGCCGCCACGTCGAGGATCAGGGCGACGCCGCCGTCGCCCATGATGGTTGCGCCGGAAATGCCGGCCACCTTGCGGTAATTCGCTTCCAGGTTCTTGACCACCACCTGCTGCTGGCCCACCAGCTCGTCCACGAACAGCGCCGCCTTCTTGCCCTCGGTCTCGAGGATGACGACGATGCCGTCGCTCGGCTCGCGGTGGCGCGGCGCGATGTCGAACATCTGGTGCAGCGGGATCAGGGGCAGGTATTCGCCGCGCACCTTCAGCACGCGCCCGCGCCCGGCGATCTCGCGCACGTCTTCGGGCGCCGGCTGCAGCGACTCGACCACGAAGGACAGCGGCAGGATGTAGATTTCGTCGCCGCTCCTGATCGACATGCCGTCCAGGATCGCCAGGGTCAAGGGCAGCGAGATCGAGATCGTGGTGCCGAAACCGGCCGCCGAACGGATGTCGACCGTGCCGCCCATGGCGGTGATGTTGCGCTTGACGACGTCCATGCCGACCCCGCGGCCGGAGACGTCGGTGACCACTTCGGCGGTCGAGAAGCCGGGCGCGAAGATCAGCTGCCAGACTTCCGGGTCGCTCATCGTCTCGGAGACCGCCAGGCCGTTCGCGGCCGCCTTGGCCAGGATCCTCTCGCGATTCAGCCCGCCGCCGTCGTCCGCCACTTCGATCACGATGTGGCCGCCCTGGTGGCCGGCCGACAGGAACAGGCGCCCGGCTTCCGATTTGCCGGCGGCGACGCGCGCGGCCGGCATTTCGATGCCGTGGTCGATCGAGTTGCGCACCAGGTGGGTCAGCGGATCGACGATGCGCTCGATCAGGCCCTTGTCCAGCTCGGTGGCCGCGCCGTGGGTGATGAAGTCGACCTTCTTGCCGAGCTTACTGGCCAGGTCGCGCACCATGCGCGGAAAGCGCGAGAACACGAAGTCCATCGGCATCATGCGGATCGACATCACGGCTTCCTGCAGCTCGCGCGTGTTGCGGCCCAGCTGGCTCACCGACGACAGCAGGCGTTCGTGCAGGATCGGGTCGAGCACGGTGCTGCGCTGCTCGAGCATGGCGTTGGTGATCACCAGCTCGCCGATCAGGTTGATCAGCTGGTCGACCTTTTCCACCGAGACCCGGATCGACGACGATTCGGACTGGGCGTCCTTCTTGGCCGCCTTCTTCTCGGCGCTCAGTTCGGCCAGGTGCTCGACCACGCTGAGCGCCTGGCTGGAGGCCTGGGCCGGCAGGCTGGGCGCCGGTTCCGGCGCGGCGGCCACGATGCCTGCGGCGGCGCGGATCTGTTCGATCGGCTGGAAGAAACCGTAGCCGAGATCGTCCTCCGACGGCTCGCCGCCGGCCGGGCCGACGTCGTCGTCGGGGCCGAAGAAGCCGTAGCCCTGCGCATCTTCGATGCGCTTGCGCTCGGCCGCCTCGATCGCGCGCTGCGCCGGCGTGAGCGCCGGCGCCTCGAAGATCTTCAGGTCGCTCGGCTCGAGCACGAAGGAGCAGATCGCGATGATGTCGTCCAGGCTCTCGTGGGTGGTGATGATCAGCGCCGTGCGCCCGCCCTCGAGCGGCGCCACCGAGACGCGGCCCATCAGCCCGAGTTCGTCGACCAGCGCGTTGATGTCGCGCTGGGCCACCTGCGGCAGCTCGATCTTGTAGCGGTGCGCGCCTTCGATCTGGTGCTCGGCGCGCGGCTTGGCCGTCAGGTAGGACGGCGCCACCACCGGCGCGGCCGGCACCAGGCCCTCGGCCAGGTCGTGCAGGGCCATGCGCACGTTGGCGATGGCCTCGTTGTCGACCGCGGCCCCGTGGCGGTGGCCGTCGAGCTGCATCTTGAGCCCGTCCTTGGCTGCCAGGAAGGCGTCCACGTGGTTCGAGGTCAGCGCCATCTCGCCCTTGCGGATGCGGTCCAGCAGCGACTCCAGCACGTGGGTGACGTCGCACATATCGGTCAGGCCGAAGGTCGATGCGCCGCCCTTGACCGAGTGGGCGGTGCGGAAGATCGCGTTCAGGTCTTCCGCATCGGGCGCGGCGACGTCGACCCCCAGCAGCAGGCGTTCCATTTCGGCGAGCAGTTCTTCTGCCTCGTCGAAAAAGACCTGGTAAAACTGGCTGATGTCGATGGTCATGTTGCCGTCCGCTCGGGTGAAAGCATGGTCAGGGCGTCGCGCATGGCGTCAGCCGATCACTTTTTTGACCACCTCGATCAGGCGCTGCGGATCGAAGGGCTTGACCAGCCAGCCATTGGCGCCGGCGGCGCGGCCCTTGTTCTTCATCTCGTCCGACGATTCGGTGGTGAGCATCAGGATCGGGGTCTTGGCGTAGCCCGGCAGGGTGCGCAAGGTCTTGATCAGTTGCAGGCCGTCCATCTTCGGCATGTTCTGGTCGGTCAGCACCAGGTCGACGTTCTGCAGCTTGGCCTTGTCCAGGCCATCCTGGCCGTCCACCGCCTCGACCACGTTGTAGCCAGCCGCCTTCAGGCTGAACGCCACCATCTGGCGCAGCGAACTGGAATCGTCGACCGCGAGAATCGTTTTTGCCATTTTTTGCTCCTGCTATTTTGTATCCGGCTTCACGCCAGTTGAATGATTCGTTAATACGCCAACAGCGCTCAAAACAGCTCGACGTCGCCGCTTTCCAGGTGCTTCTGTTCGACCGAGCGGCGCAGCATGCTGCGCAGTTCGAGCGACTGGATCGCCAGCGCCATGCTGACCTTGCCGAGCCGCTCGACGATCTCGTCGCCGTCGGTCTCGGGTGCGATGTCGGCGCCATGCTCGCTGAGCGTGCCCAGGAAGTCGCGCAGGCCCGCCACGCGCCGCAGTGTACGTTCAATCAGTTGCGCCGTCATGTCCTGGAACTGCATGCTGGTGATCGCCGTGTTCACGTGCGCGCCCACGTCGGACGACATCGACGACAGCAAAGACCGATCTTCAAGCGATAGCGCACCGCCCTCCAGCAGCCGCTCGATCGCTTCCTGGCGCGCGCCGACCGCCGCGTGCACCGCCGTGAAGCTGGCGGTCAGCTTGTCGATCGCCTCTTCCAGCAGCAGTTCGGTCTGCAGCAGGTCGGTCTCGACCTCGGTCAGGTGGCGCCGCCCGTGCATGGACACGCCCGACAGCAGGCGCTTGACATGCGATCCCAGTATTTTTTTTCTTGTCATTTCACTCTCTCCAGTCCTGCCCTGGCCTATTTCTTCACCGCTTCCAGCGTGGCGCTGGCCGCGCCCACCGCATCCGCCGCCGGCACGTCCAGCGTCGCCGCGTCGCGCCGGACCGCGTCCTCGGTGCGCTTGTTCATGACGATGATGCTGATGCGGCGGTTGACCGGATTGAACGGGTCCTTCGCATCGAGGTGGGCGGCCGAGGCCAGGCCCACCACGCGCAGCACCTTGTCGTCCTGCAGGCCGCCCAGCACCATCTCGCGGCGCGAGGCGTTGGCGCGGTCGGCCGACAATTCCCAGTTGCTGTAGCCGGCATCGCTGTAGTACGGCGTCGAATCGGTATGGCCCGAGATGCCGATCTTGTTCGGCACCTCGTTGAGCACCATGCCGATGATGTGCAGGATTTCCCTGGTATACGGCTGCAGTTCGGCCTTGGCCAGCGCGAACATCGGGCGGTTCTTCTCGTCCACGATCTGGATGCGCAGTCCTTCGCTGGTGATGTCGAGCAGCAGCTGGTTCTGGTACTTCTTGAGCATCGGATTGACCTCGATCGCCGACTCGATGCGCGCCTTCAGCGTCTGCAGGCGCAAGCTCTCCTCGCGCGCCAGCGCGGCCCTGGCCGCCTGCAGGTCATAGGTCTTGTTCTCGGGGACCGAGTCGCCGCGCTTGACCTGGCCCTGGGTCCGGGTCAGGTCTTCGCCGCCGCCCTTGATCACCGACGACGAGTCGCCCGAGCCGGAACCGCCCGCCATCGCCACCTTCAGCGGCGTCTTGAAGTACTCGGCAATGCCGACCAGGTCGCCCTTGGCGGTCGAGCCCAGCAGCCACATGAGCAAGAAGAACGCCATCATCGCCGTCACGAAGTCGGCGTAGGCGATCTTCCAGGCGCCGCCATGGTGGCCGCGGGCCACCTTCTTGATGCGCTTGACGACGATCGGCCGCCCGCTGTCGTCAGCCATGCGCGCCTCGCTTGATGCAGCCTGGGGTAGAGTCGAATGCGGTCATCGCGGCTTACTTCTTCTTCTTGATGTGCTCTTCGAGCTCGGCGAACGTCGGACGCTCGGTCGAGTACAGCACCTTGCGGCCGAATTCGACCGCCAGCGCCGGCGCATAGCCGTTCAGGCTCGCCAGCAGCGTGACTTTCACGCACTGGAACATCTTGCTCGATTCTTCCAGCTTCTGCTCCAGCACGCTCGCCAGCGGGCTGACGAAGGCATAGGCCAGCAGGATGCCCAGGAAGGTGCCGACCAGCGCCTTAGCGATCAGGATTCCCAGCTCGGCCGGCGGCAGGCCGACCGATTCCATCGTGTGGACCACGCCCATCACCGCCGCCACGATGCCGAAGGCCGGCAGGCCGTCGCCGATCTTGGCGATCACGTGGGCCGGCACGGCGCCCTCGTGGTGGTGGGTCTCGATTTCGTTGTCCATCAGGTTTTCGATCTGCATCGCATCCATGTTCCCCGACACCATCAGGCGCAGGTAGTCGGTCATGAACTCGATGATGTGATGGTCGGCCAGCACCGCCGGATACCTGGAAAACAACGCCGACGATTCGGGCGCCTCGATGTCGCCCTCGATCGACATCAGGCCCTCCTTGCGCACCTTCGACAGCACGTCGAACTGCAGTGCCATCAGCTCCATATACATGTCTTTGGTGTACCTGGAACCCTTGAAGACACTGGGGAAGGCCTTCATGGTGGCCTTGATCGACTTGCCGTTATTGCCGACAAAGAACGCGCCAAAGGCGGCGCCGCCGATCATCAGGAGCTCGATTGGCTGCCATAGCGACGCCAGGTGGCCGCCGGCGAGCGCAAACCCGCCAAACACGCAGGCGCAGACGATGATGTAACCAACAATCACTAGCAAGGGATTTAGCTCCAGAAAAGCCCGTTCCGACCTCGCCTTGAGGACCCAAAACCGGTAATTTCAGAAAAAGTTTATTCAGGGAACTACTCTAGCTGGAGAATGGCCTATGGGCAAGTAAAACCACCCCGCATACTCACCATTTGTCGCCTAAAAGTCCCACATGTACAGTGCCGGCCCTTCCGGGACCGGATGGACGACGCGGCTGGGGGGCCGGTCTTCGATGACGAATTCGTAACTGAAAAGCGTCGATCCGGGCCGCATCTCGCGCGCAGCCTTGCGCCACAGCGCGCTCATCGCGGCAGGCGACAGATAGGCGAACACTGCGTCGTAGTGGCCCAGGTGGAGTTGCTCGTAGTCGCCGCAGATGAAGCGCGCGCGGCTACGGGCGGCGAGCGCGCGCAGGTGACTGGCCAGCCACGGCAGCGGCGCCAGCTCGATGCCCTCGATGCTCGACTCCGGCCGGCGCCGCTGCAGCGCCAGCACCAGCCCGCCGACGCCGCTGCCGATATCGATCACGCGCAGCGGCCGGCCTTGCGGCAGCACCTCTGCGACCGCCGCCCACACCCGGGGTCCGGACGGGTAGTACGGCACCTGGGTGCGGTAGGTCGACCAGTACAGCAGCAGCAGGAACAAAAAGACGGCGAGGAAGACGGCCGGCGGGATCGCCAGCGCGCTGGCGCCCAGCACTGCCGGCGCAAAGCCGAACTGGATCGCGCGCCACCAGCTGGCCAGGCCGCGCCACCAGGACAGCAGCGCGGCGAGCACGCCCTGCACCAGGGCGACGTGCCAATGCGACAAATCCAGGCCATTGCTGGCGAGCAGGTAGACGACGGCGAGCGTGAGGGGAAAGGCGGCGGCCTGGATCAGGAGCGCCCGGACCGCGGGAAAACCCAGAAAGCGCAGGCAGGAGCGACGCGCCAAATCAGGCGCTGTCCCGGCCTGGGGAATTGTCCTCGGCCGCATCATCCGCCACGTCATCGGCCGCGGCCGCGACCGCGCGCTCGGCCGCTTCGCGGGCATCCCTGGCCTTGCGGGTCTTGCCGGCGCGCGAAGGCATGTGGCACAGGCCGCACAGGTAGTCGGCGTTCAGGTCGAGGGCGTTGACGATGAACCTGCCCTGGCAGCGGCTGCACGGGGCCAGCAGCAGCATGCCGCTCTGGAAGAAGCGCACCAGGGTCCAGGCGCGCGTGAGCGACAGCAGCGGTTCTTCGCCCGGCGCCGGCGGCATCTGTTCGAGGTAGAGCTGATAGGCCTTCATGACGGCATGGATGCCGGAAGCGCCGGCATGCTCCACCAGGAACTGGTGGATGTTCATGAACAGCGAGGAATGGATGTTCGGTTGCCAGGTCAGGAACCAGTCGGTGGAGAACGGGAGCATGCCCTTGGGTGGAGAGACACCCTTGAGCTCCTTGTACAGCTTGAGCAAGCGTTCGCGCGACAGCGAGACCTCGGTCTCCAGCAACTGCAGGCGTGCGCCCAGGTTGATCAGTTCGATCGCGAGCTGGATTTCCTGTGCTTCGGATACGACGCTCTTTTTACTCACCATTCGTTGCTCATGATTCGTTGCTCATGCACTGTTCCCGCCCTGGTTGCATGCGGCCTCCCAGCAAGGCCGCTGGCAGGAATTATACGATCTCTTCCGCCGGCTGGCCTGCCATCAGGATCGCGGCGTGCGATTGCGCCAGGCTGCGTTCCTTGGTGTGGCTGGTCAGCATGCCCAGGATCGCGGTGTCGTCGAAGCGGAAGCGGGCCAGCATCATGTTGCCGCCGGCGAGCTTCAGGATCTGGGCATTGCTCATGCCTTCGATCAGCTCGGCGATCTCGGCCGACACGCCCAGGCGGAAGATGGCGGTGACTTTGTCGGCACGAATCATCTGCTGGGCCAGCATCAGGTAGCTCAGGTTTGCATCGCGAATCTCGGCCATCATGTCGTTCATCGTCATCTTCTCTCTCCGTTAGTTGTCTCGGCGCTTGTTTGTGTTGCCGATGAGATAGATTCTGACTGTGTGGAAACTTTTCAGGTATTGGATAAAACCTGTATTTTGGGTAG
The DNA here is from genome assembly GCF_056279385.1 of Massilia sp. UYP34. Taxonomy (NCBI): domain Bacteria; kingdom Pseudomonadati; phylum Pseudomonadota; class Betaproteobacteria; order Burkholderiales; family Oxalobacteraceae; genus Massilia; species Massilia sp. UYP34. The sequence goes on from NZ_JBWBRF010000003.1 coordinate 107,577, forward strand.
GGGAACGACGAGATGAAGCCGTAGGAGTTTGTCTGACAAACGCCCATGACTCCCTATGAAACCCCGCGAAAAACCGGGGTGAAGCGGCGCCGGGAAGCACCTTGATTTGGGTCTATGTCAGACCCGGCTTGTCGCAAATTCACTACAGGTTTTGCTGAATTTACTCTCGGAAACTCAGGAATTTCTGTTTTGCTGTGGGTGCAAGTGTTGCTTTTATGCACCTCACTCATCCATTAACGGCAGCCTTCAGGCGGACTTTAGGGTTTTCTGAAAATATTTTTGAATATTTTTCGACGCCTTGCCGTCTCTCTGACTCGTTATCGGACGGCTCATCAGGAACTTTAGGGCGGCTGCAAAAATAGTTGAACTTTTTTTTGCCTACGCACTAAATGTCTTAATGACAACACCCGTCTTTCGACTGCCAGTGGAACTTGCTACACTGCCGACCTGCGCGCATTCTTGAGGCGTCACCTGCGTCAACTACCTATATATACATGGAACCGGCATGACCGCACCCACCAGCACCCGCGCCGACTGCCTGGCGCTTGACGCGCTCGACCCCCTGGCGGGGCTGCGCAGCCGCTTCGACCTGCCCGAGGGCGTCATCTACCTGGACGGCAACTCGCTCGGCGCCCGCCCCCGCGCCGCCCTGGCCCGCGCCCAGGACGTGGTGGCACGCGAATGGGGAACCGACCTGATCAAGAGCTGGAACACGGCCGGCTGGTTCGACAGCCCCAAGCGCCTGGGCGACCGCCTGGCCCCGCTGGTCGGCGCCGGCCCCGGCGAAGTGGCCGTCACCGACACTACCTCGCTCAATCTGTTCAAGGCGCTGGCAGCGGCGCTGCGTATCCAGTCCGATGGCGCGACCGCAGGCCGCCGCGGTGGCGACCGCCGCGGTAACGACCGCCGCGGTAGCGACCGCCGCACCATCGTCACCGAACGCAGCAACTTCCCGACCGATATCTATATGGCCGAAGGCCTGACCCGCTGGCTCGAGCGCGGCTACCGGGTGCGTCTGGTCGACTCCGTGGACGAGATCCCGGCCGCGCTCGATCTTGATGCCGCGGTGCTGATGCTCACCCACGTCAACTACCGCACCGGCTACCAGCACGACATGGCCGCCCTCACCCGCCTGGCCCATGAGGCCGGGGCGCTGGCGGTCTGGGACCTGGCCCATTCGGCCGGCGCGGTGCCGGTCGACCTGCGCGCCGCCGACGCCGACTTCGCCGTCGGCTGCACCTACAAATACCTGAACGGCGGGCCGGGCGCCCCGGCCTTCATCTGGGTGCCGCAAAAGCACCAGGCAGGATTCGATCACCCGCTGTCGGGCTGGTGGGGCCACGCCAGCCCGTTCGCGATGGCGCCCGCCTTCGCCCCCGCGGCCGGCATCTGCCGCGCGCTGTGCGGCACGCAACCCATCGTCTCGCTGGCGCTGGTCGAGTGCGGCCTCGAGATCTTCGAGGCGACCGACATGGCTGCGGTGCGCGCCAAGTCGCTGCTTCTCACCGACCTGTTCATCGCGCTGGTCGAGCGCCGCTGCGCCGGCCATCCGCTGGACCTGGTGACGCCGCGCGAGCATGCGCGCCGCGGCAGCCATGTCAGCTTCACCCACCCGCACGGCTATGCGGTGATGGCGGCCCTGATCGCGCGCGGCGTGATCGGCGACTACCGCGAACCCGGGATCATGCGCTTCGGCTTCACGCCGCTGTATACGCGTTACGCGGACGTCTGGGATGCGGTCGAGATCCTGAAGGACATCCTGGACCGCAACGACTACGACGTGGCCGCCGCGCGCGGCGCCGTTACCTGACGAGGCACCGACATGGACAAGGAACAGAACGAGAACCGGCCAGCCGAATGGCATGGCGCAAAGATGGACTTCAGCCAAGCCATGAGCTACGGCGACTACCTGGGCCTGGACCAGATCCTGAACGCCCAGCATCCGCGCTCGCCCAACCACAACGAGCTGCTGTTCATCGTCCAGCACCAGACCAGCGAGCTGTGGATCAAGCTGATGCTGCACGAGCTGCAGGCGGTGCGGCGCCACATCCGCGAAGGCGACCTGCCGCCCGCCTTCAAGATGCTGGCGCGGGTGGCGCGCATCATGGACCAGCTGGTGCACGCCTGGGACGTCCTGGCCACCATGACCCCGCCCGAATACACGGCGATCCGGCCCTACCTGGGGGCCTCGTCGGGCTTCCAGTCATTCCAGTACCGCGAGCTGGAATTCATCCTCGGGAACAAGAACGCGGCGCTGCTGGCGGTGCACGAACAGTCGCCCGAGGCCCACGCGCTGCTGGCGCGCGAACTGGCCCTGCCCTCGATCTACGACGAGGCGGTGATGCTGCTCTCGCGCAGCGGCTTTGCCATCGACCCGGCGCGGCTCGCCGCCGACTGGACCGGCCCGACCCGCGCCGACGACTCGGTCAAGGCCGCCTGGCTGCAGGTGTACGGCGACACCTCCCGCCACTGGGCGCTGTACGAGCTGGCCGAGAAGCTGGTCGACCTGGAGACGGCGTTCCGCTTCTGGCGCTTCCGCCACGTCAGTACGGTCGAACGCATCATCGGCTTCAAGCCGGGAACCGGCGGCACCGCCGGCGTGAGCTACCTGCGCAGGATGCTGGACGTGGTGCTGTTCCCCGAGCTGTTCGCGCTGCGCACCGAGCTTTGAAAAATCCGTCCCGGCTGGTGAAAGGACGTTCCAGGCGGCCGGCGGCGGCCCGGCTGGCGTCGCCATCGGCCCGTTTTGCATTAATATAAACACCATGCGCGCCGCCCCCTCCCCACTCGACCAGCCGTTCTCGGTCTATCTCGACCTGGTCCGCTTCCTGGCGGCGCTGGCAGTAGTGGCGATGCACGTGCGCCAGTTCGGCCTGGCGGAAGGCCCCGGCGCCGACCTCCTGACCCTGTTCGGGCGCGAGGCCGTGATGGCCTTCTTCGTGCTGTCGGGCTTCGTGATCGCCCATACCACCGCGCAGCGCCGCCCCAGCGCGCGCGAATACGCGCTGGCGCGCGCCGCCCGCATCTATTCGGTGGCGCTGCCGGTGCTGTTGCTGGCCTTCGCCTGCGCCAGCCTGGTGCACGGCCACCTGATGACCGGCATGGACCGGCACTACCAGCTGGCCAGGCCCTGGCTGTACATCCCGTTCCACCTGCTGTTCCTGGGCGACCTGTGGTCACTGGCCGAAGTGCCGCCCTGGCTCGGCCCCTGGTGGTCGCTCAACTACGAGGTCTGGTATTACGTGCTGTTCGGCGTGGCCTGCTACGTGCGCGGGCCGTGGCGGCTGCCGGCCCTGTGCCTGGTGCTGGCCGTCATGGGCGTCAAACTGTGGCTGCTGCTGCCGGTCTGGCTGGCCGGAGTCGCGCTCTACCACTGGCAGGCGCGCCATGCGCTCCCATGCGCCCTGGCCCGCCTGGGCTGGATCGCCAGCCTGGCCCTGCTGGCGATCTACGAGACGGGCGGGGTCGAGGAAACCCTGCGCGCGGCCGGCCGCGCTTCCTGGCTCGGGCAAGCCTTCGCGCTGGGGAACGCCGACCGCTTCCTGGCCGACTACGTGTTCGGCCTGATCGTCTGCCTGAATTTCGCCTGCGCGCGCTTCGCCCGCCTCAAGGCCCTGCTGCACGTGGCGCCGCCGATCCGGCGCCTGGCCTCGTATACCCTGACGCTCTACCTGTCGCACGCGCTGGTGCTGATCGCCTGGCCCGCGCTGTATCCGCACGACCCCGGCAGCATGACGGACCTGCTGGCGCTCGGCCTGGCCGTCGCCGTCGCGACCGCCGTCCTCGGCATGCTGACCGAGCAGCGCAAGGACGCGTTCCGGCGCCTGCTCGCGCGCCTGGCGGCGGCGCCGTGGCGCCCGGCCCGCCCGGCCTTCACCGGCGCGGCGCCCGCTGCCCCTATCAAGGAGAAGCAAGATGAAGTGTGATGTCCTGATCCTTCCCGGCCTCTGGAATTCCGGCCCGCGCCACTGGCAATCGCTCTGGCACGAACGCAACCCGCACTGGCGCCGCGCCGCGCACCGCGACTGGACCAATCCCCATTGCCATGAATGGGTGGCCGAGCTCGACGCCGCCATCGCCGACTGCCAGGGCGCGCCGATCCTGGTGGCGCACAGCCTGGGCTGCATGCTGGTCGCGCACTGGGCGCTGTCCGGCTCCCGGCTCAAGGTGGCGGGCGCCTTCCTGGTCGCGCCGAGCGACGTCGAAGCGCCGTCCTATCCGGCCGACCTCAATTGCTGGGCGCCGATCCCGCTGCAACCCTTGCCCTTCCCCAGCGTGGTGGTGGGCAGCGCCAACGATCCCTTCGCCAGCCCTGACCGAACCATCGCCTTCGCCAGCGCCTGGGGCAGCCGCCTGGTCGAGATCGGGGACGCCGGCCACCTGAATACCGATTCGGGCCATGGCGACTGGCCCGAAGGCCTGCGCCTGCTGGAGCAGTTCTGCGACGAGGTCGCGATCGCATGACGGTCCTGCACAGCGCGCGGCTGCGCTTCGAACCGATGAGCGACGCACACTACGAGGGACTGCGCCTGCTGAACGGCGATCCGCAAGTCATGCGCTTCATCACTGGCCGGGCCGAGACGCCCGAGGAGACCCGCGCCGTCATCGCGCGGGTCCGGGCGCGCTGGGAAACGATCGGCTACTCGTGGTGGAGCTTCATCGAACAGGACACGGGTGAACTGGTCGGCGCCGGCTGCATCCAGCACCTGGCGCAAGACCCCGCCAACCCGCAAGAAATCGGCTGGCGCCTGCGCCCCGACCGCTGGGGGCGCGGCTACGCGATCGAGGCGGCCGAGCGCATGGCGCGCTTCGCCTTCGACAAGCTGCGCGCACCACTGCTGTGCGCGATCTGCGACCCGGCCAACCTGCGCTCGCAGCGCATCATGGAAAAACTCGGCATGGCATACCGCGGCGAAGAAATCTGGCATGGTCGCCAGACGCTGGCGTACGAGATCGGCCGCGACGCGTGGCAGGCGCGCGGCCAGGCATGACGACCTTCCACGGCAGCTGCCACTGCGGCGCGGTGCGCTACGAGGCCGACATCGACCTGGCCCTCGGCACCGTCAAGTGCAACTGCTCGATCTGCGTCAAGATGCGCTTCTGGGCCGTGCAGCTCGCGCCAGCCGCCTTTCGCCTGCTGCAGGGCGAAGCGGCGCTGCGCACATACCGCTTCCATACCCGACGCGACGGCCACCACTTTTGCGGCGAATGCGGCATCAATGTGTTCTCGACCGGCAGCGCTCCGCGCTCGGGTCCTTTCGTGGCCGTCACCGTCGCCAGCCTGGACGACCTGCCGGTAGCCGACCTGCTGGCGGCGCCGGTGCGCCATCTCGACGGACGCAACGACAATTGGACCACGCCACCGGCCGAGATCCGCCATCTATGACCTGAGCATGCGCAATACGAGCAAGACCACGCGGGCCACACTGATCGGCCTGCTCGCGATCCTGTTGTGGAGCTCGATCGTCGGACTAATCCGCAGCGTCAGCGCCAGCTTCGGGGCGACCGGCGGCGCGGCGTTGATCTATACGGTTGCCTCGATCCTGCTGTTGCTCACGGTCGGCCCGAGCAAGGTGCGCGCCTTTCCGCGCGCTTACCTGGCGTGGGGGAGCCTGCTGTTCGTCGCCTACGAGATGTGCCTGGCGCTGTCGATCGGCTACGCCGCTACCCACCGCCAGGCCATCGAAGTGGGCATGGTGAACTACCTGTGGCCGGCCTTCACGATGGTGTTCGCCATCGTCTTCAATGGCCACAGGACGACCTGGCTGATCGCCCCCGGCCTGGCGCTGGCGATCGGCGGCGTGTGCTGGGTGCTGGGCGGCGATGGCGGGCTCGAACCCAGGGCGATCGCGACCAATGTGCGCGACAACCCGCTCAGCTACGGCCTGGCCTTCAGCGGCGCCCTGATCTGGGCCGGCTACTGCACCGTCACCGCCAGGATCGCCAACGGCAGCAATGGCGTCACCTTGTTCTTCATGCTCACCGCGCTGGCGCTGTGGACCAAATATGCGCTGATGGGCGGGGAAGCGATGCGCATCGACACGCAATCGGTCATCCACCTGCTGCTCGCATCCGCCGCCATGGGCTTCGGCTACGCGGCATGGAACGTCGGCATCCTGCACGGCAACGTCACGGTCCTGGCCGGCGCCTCCTACTTCATTCCCGTGTTGTCGGCCGCGCTGGCGGCGCTGGTGCTCGACACGTCGCTGTCGTTCTCGTTCTGGCAAGGCGCGGCGATGGTGTGCGCGGGATCCGTCCTGTGCTGGCTCGCGACGCGCCGACGAACGGCGTGACGTTGGGTTGAGTCGAAAGTTTTCTTGAGTTAACGTAAAAACGTCGTTACTGCCACTGGCAGTAACGACTCCCCACGAAGGTGGGGACCCAATCTTGCAAGCGTTTCGACGACGTTTGCAGAACTTGGGTCCCCGCCTGCGCGGGGACGACGTAGTTGACGGCTAGCTCAGCAGCTTAACTTGACGGCATTACCGCGTTGCCCCGGTTTTTTTTGCCGTCGCGAGAAAGCCTGCTGCGACGCTTACCTGGCCGGCGCCAGCAGCATCTCGTTCAGGCGCTTCACGAACGAGGCCGGGTCGTGCAGGCTCCCGCCCTCGGCCAGCATCGCCTGGTCGAACAGGATATGCGACCAGTCGGCGAAGCGTCCGCCGCTCGCGTCCTCGTACTTTAGGCGCTGCACCAGTGGGTGGTTCGGGTTGATCTCGAGAATGGGCTTCGATTCCGGCGCGTTCTGGCCGGCCGCCTTCAGCATGCGCAGCAGGTTGCCCGACAACTCGTTTTCGTCCGCCACCAGGCAGGCCGGCGAGTCGGTCAGGCGGAAGGTCACGCGTACGTCCTTGGCCTTCTCGCCCAGGGCGCCCTTCATGCTCTCGACCAGTTCCTTGTAGCCGGCCTCGGTCTCGGCGTGCTCCTTCTTTTCCGCCTCGTCTTCCAGCGCGCCCAGGTCCAGGCCGCCCTTGGCGACCGACACCAGTTCCTTGCCTTCGAACTCGGTGAAGAACGACAGCATCCATTCGTCGACGCGGTCGGTCATCAGGATCACCTCGACGCCCTTCTTGCGGAAGATCTCGAGGTGCGGGCTGTTCTTCGCCGCCTGGTAGTTGTCGGCGGTGACGTAATAGATCTTGTCCTGGCCTTCCTTCATGCGGCCGACGTAGTCGGCGAACGACACGGTCTGCTCGCCCGAGTCATCAAAGGTCGAGGCGAAGCGCAGCAGCTTGGCGATGCGGTCCTTGTTGGTGGCGTCCTCGCCGATGCCTTCCTTGAGCACCTGGCCGAATTCCTTCCAGAAGGTCGCATACTTGTCCTTGCCGGCCTGCTCGTCGGAATTCGCCATTTCCTCGAGCATGCCCAGCACGCGCTTGGTCGAGCCTTCGCGGATCACGCGCACGTCGCGCGACTCCTGCAGGATCTCGCGCGAGACGTTCAGCGGCAGGTCGGCGGAGTCGATCACGCCCTTGATGAAGCGCAGGTAGGTCGGCATCAGCTGCTCGGCGTCGTCCATGATGAACACCCGCTTGACGTACAGCTTGATGCCGCCGCGCTTGTTGCGGTCCCACAGGTCGAACGGGGCATGGGCCGGCACGTACAGCAGCTGGGTGTATTCGCTGCGGCCTTCCACCCGGTTGTGGGTATAGGTCAGCGGTTCCTGGAAGTCGTGCGAGACGTGCTTGTAGAACTCGTTGTACTGTTCTTCGGTGATGTCGCTCTTCGAGCGTGCCCACAGCGCGCTGGCCTGGTTCACGGTCTCGAGTTCGTCCTTGAGGACGGTCTCTTTCTTCTCTTCGTCCCACTCTTCCTTCTGCATCACGATCGGCAGCGAGATGTGGTCGGAATACTTGCGGATGATCGATTTGAGCTTCCACGAAGACAGCAATTCTTCCTCGCCTTCGCGCAGGTGCAGGATCACGTCGGTGCCGCGCCCAGGCTTTTCGATCTGCTCGATCGAGTACTCGCCCTCGCCGCGCGAATCCCAGCGCACGCCCTGCTCGGCAAAGGCGCCGGCGCGGCGGGTATTGACGACGATCCTCTCGGCCACGATGAAGCCCGAATAGAAGCCCACGCCGAACTGGCCGATCAGGGCCGCATCCTGCTGCTGGTCGCCCGACAGCTTGCTGAAGAATTCCTTGGTGCCCGACTTGGCGATGGTGCCCAGATGCGAGATCACCTCGTCGCGGCTCATGCCGATGCCGTTGTCCGAGATCGTGATGGTTTTCGCATCCTTGTCGAACGAGACCTTGATTCTCAATTCATGGTCGTCGCCGTACAGGGCGTCGTTGTTGATCGCCTCGAAGCGCAGCTTGTCGGCCGCGTCGGACGCGTTCGAGATCAGTTCGCGCAGGAAAATCTCCTTGTTCGAATACAAGGAGTGAATCATCAGTTGCAGCAGCTGTTTTACTTCTGCCTGGAAGCCAAGGGTTTCTTTTTCGGCGTTCGCCATCTTGTTCCTCGTTAAAAAACATGGGGGGTTGGTCAGACTCGGACGCATATATGGATGACGACGGCGATTTCAAGAGGTCGTTTTGATAAGAAGAAAATTGCTTCAAAGAAATTTGCACTTTTATCGATCGATCGTGTCGAATCCTGCCCGTCCCGTTCGTCGTAGCCGGTGCGGCACCCATCCACTACCACACAGGAGAACACCATGAACCAGGCAGTACGTCCCATCCCCGAAGGCTACCGTACCGTCACCCCGCACCTGGTGTGCGAACAGGCGCTTGACGCGATCGCGTTCTACAGGAAGGCCTTCGGCGCCGTCGAGATCGCGCGCCTGCCCGGGCCGGACGGCAAGATCATGCATGCGGAGCTGCGCATCGGCGATTCGCCCATCATGCTGGCGCAAGACTTTCCCGAGTTCGGCAGCCTGGGGCCGCTGGCCCTGAAAGGCACGCCCGTGGTCATCCACCTGTACGTCGAGGATGCCGATGCCGTATGGGCCCAGGCGCTGGAGGCCGGCGCCAGGCCGGTGATGCCGCTGTCCGACATGTTCTGGGGCGACCGCTACGGCCAGGTGGTCGACCCGTTCGGCCACCGCTGGTCGATCGCCACCCACAAGCAGGACCTGACGCAGGAACAGATCATGGACGGCATGAACAAGATGATGGCGGCCGGCTGCCCGGGGCAGCAGGCCGGCTAAGTCAGCCGACGCTCAGCCGGCGCGCCCCTCCAGGAAGCGCCACACGCCCGGATCCTGCAGCGCCGCCAGGTTCAGCCGCATCCGGGTCGACGGCTGCTGGCTGGGCGAGAACAGGCTGCCCGGCGCCAGCAGCACGTCCTGCCCCATGGCGCGCGCCGTAAGTGCATTGGTGTCCATGCCGGCGTCGACCCACAGGAACATGCCGGCCGCCGGCGCCGGGTCGACCCGCATCCCGAGCGCCTCGAGCCGGCGCAGCGCGCCCGGCCGCACCGCATCCAGGCGGCCGCGCACGCGATCGAGGTGCTTGCGGTGCTGGCCTTCGGCCAGGATCTTGTAGACCACGCGCTCGCCGATGTCGCTGGTGCTGAGCGTGGCCAGCATCTTGCGGTCGGCCAGCAGCGCGGCCCGCTCGCGCGAGGCGGCGACGAAGCCGACCCGCAGGTTGGCCGCCATCGACTTCGAAAATCCGCCCAGGTAGATCACCCGCCGCAGGCCGTCCAGCGCGGCCAGGCGCGTGGCGCCGCCCGGGTGCAGGCCGCAGTAGATGTCGTCCTCGACCACCAGGAAGTCGTGCTGCTCGGCCAGGCGCAGCACCTGGAAGGCCTTGGCCGCCGATACCGAGGTCGAGCTGGGGTTGTGCAGCACCGAGTTGATGACGAACAGGCGCGGGCGATGCAGCGCCGCCAGCTCCCCGAGCCGCGCCAGGTCGGGACCGTCGGCCAGGCGCGGCACGCCGACCACCTTCAGGCCCAGCGCCGCGAACGACCCGAACATCAGGAACCAGGCCGGATCGTCGACCAGCACCGTGTCGCCCGGCAGGCAGAACGCGCGCGCCACCAGATCCAGCGCCTGGGTTACGCCGAGCGTGGTCACCAGCTGCTCGGGCGCGGCATCGATCTCGAGCTCGGCCAGCTGGAGCTGGAGCTGCTGACGCAGCGGCAGGAAGCCGTGCGGCGAACCGTAATTGAGCAAGCCGGCGCAGTTCTGACGGCTGAGCGCGCGCAGCGCGTTGGCCACCGCCGCCCCGTCGAGCCAGTCGGCCGGCAGCACGCCGGAACCCGGCGCCAGCCCGAGCGGGGCCTGGCGAAACATGCTGCGCACCAGCCAGGCGATGTCGAGGTCGGCCGGGACCGGCGCCGGCCGTGCCGACGTGGACGTATGCGTGGGCGTATGCGCCGGCGCCTGGCGCTCGCGCACGAAGAAGCCGGCGCCGCGGCGCGATTCCAGGTAACCCAGCGCCACCAGCCGGTCGTAGCTGGCCACGACGGTGAACGGCGACACCCCGTGGCTGGCGGCGAAGCGCCGGATCGAGGGCATGCGCGCGCCGGGGCGCAGCAGGCGCTCGTCGACGCGCGCCGCCACCGCGCGCACGATCTGGTCGGCCAGCGGTGCGCCGGCCTCGCGCGCCAGTGCGAAGACGAGTGTATCGGTCATTTCACCACCACAGTCGGCAAATTATCGGTCGAAGTGTACTGGGACTGTACTGGTCCGTACGGCTAGGATAGACCCACTGCCCCGTTGCCGCAAGCCCGACCAAGGATCGCCGATGAACACCCTCGCCCGCCCCACCCCGACCGCTCGCAGCGACGAAGCACGCGGCATGCTCCTTGGCCTGGTGGGCGTGGCGATGTTCAGCTTGACCTTGCCGTTTACCCGCATGGCGGTGGCCGAACTCGACCCCTTGTTCATCACACTCGGGCGCGCGCTGGGCGCGGCGCTGCTGGCCGGCCTGTGGCTCGGATGGCGGCGCGCCCCGTTGCCGCCGCGCGCCGCACTGGCGCCGCTGGCCCTGGTGGCGCTGGGCGTGGTGATCGGCTTTCCGCTCCTCTGCGCGCTGGCCCTGCGCTCGGTGCCGGCCACGCACGGCGCGGTGCTGGCCGGCCTGCTGCCGCTGATGACGGCCCTGTACGGCGCCCTGCGCGGCGACGAGCGGCCGTCCGCCGCCTTCTGGCTGATGGCCGTGCTCGGCGCGGCGCTGGTGATCGCGTTCGCCTTGTCCCAGGGCGGCGGCGCCCTGCAACTGGCCGACCTGCTGATGTTCCTGGCCGTGGCGGCCGGCGCCGTCGGCTATGCCGAGGGCGGCAAGCTGGCGCGCACCCTGGGCGGCCCGGAGACGATTTCGTGGGCGCTACTGGTGGCGCTACCGTTGGTGGCGCCGCTGCTGGCCTGGCATTGCTGGCCGCAAGCGCGCGCGTTGACCGGCGTCGGCGCCGCGGCCTGGGCGGGGCTGGCCTACATGACCGTGTTCTCGATGTTCGTCGGCTTCTTTTTCTGGTACCGCGGCCTGGCCCTGGGCGGGATCGCGCGGGTCGGCCAGGTGCAGCTGTTGCAACCCTTCATGAGCCTGGCCGGCGCCGCCCTGCTGCTGGGCGAACCGCTGACCCTGCACGACAGCCTGTTCGCACTGGCCGTGATCGGGGTCGTGCTTGCCGGACGGCGACTACACGTGCGGCGCCGGCCTAGCTGACCGAGCCGTTGGATGTGCATGCCCTCGGCTCGACGTACAATACCGGCTTCATTCACGCACCATTGGGGAAAACAATATGTCCGTCTACGACAAACTCAAAGAACTGAACATCACCCTGGAAGCGCCGGCCACCCCGGCCGCGGCATACGTCATGTACGTCCAGACCGGCAACCTCGTGTTCATCTCGGGCCATATCGCCAAGAACAAGGACGGCAGCATCAATGCCGGCATCGTTGGCCGCGACAAGACCACGTCCGAGGCCCAGGCTGCCGCGCGCTCGGTCGCGATCGACCTGATCGGCACCCTGCAGGAAGCCGTGGGCGGCGACCTGAACCGCGTCAAGCGCATCGTCAAACTGATGAGCCTGGTCGCTTCGACCCCGGAATACAACGAACAGCACCTGGTCACCAATGGCGCCTCGGAACTGATCGGCGAGGTGTTCGGCGACGCCGGCAAGCACGCCCGCTCGGCCTTCGGCGTGGCGTCGCTGCCGCGCGGCACCTGCGTCGAGATCGAAATGATCGTCGAAGTGGCATAAAACAGCCATTCAGCCGGCAACTACCGGCGTTAATTCGTCTGTAATTCCATTAATGTTGTGCCTCGGGTGGGGCTTACCCGGCTCCATTCGCCGAAAAGAAGCCGCCTACCGGCGTGTTTTATATAATGGCCCGGCACCACCGCGCCCCTTCCTGTGAGACAAGTATGAAAATCGAAAACCCCAATCCCATCCAGTGGCAGTTCTCGGAACGCGCCCAGCAGTTGCAAAGCTCGTTCATCCGCGAGATCCTCAAGATCACCCAGCGTCCGGAGATCATCTCGTTCGCCGGGGGCCTGCCATCGCCAGCCACCTTCCCGGTCGAGCGCATGAAAGCCGCTTACGACAAGGTCCTGACCGAGAACGGCAAGGTCGCGCTGCAGTATGGCCCGACCGACGGCTACGCGCCGCTGCGGGAATGGATTGCCGGTTCGCTGTCGACGGAAGGTTCGACGATCCTGCCGGAACAGATCCTCATGACCTCCGGCTCGCAGCAGGCGCTCGACCTGCTGGGCAAGGTGCTGATCGACGAAGGCAGCCGCGTGCTGGTCGAGACCCCGAGCTACCTGGGCGCGCTGCAGGCGTTCTCGGTCTACCGCCCCGAATTCAAGTCGGTCGACACGGATGAAGCAGGCCTGGTGCCGTCGTCGCTCGAAGGCATCGCGCAAGGCGCGCGCATGCTGTACGCGCTGCCGAACTTCCAGAACCCGACCGGCCGTTCGCTGTCGGTCGAGCGCCGCCAGGAACTGGTGGAAACCTGCGCCCGCCTCGGCGTGCCGCTGATCGAGGACGATCCCTACGGTTCGCTGAGCTACAAGGGCGCGCCGAGCCCCAAGATGGTCGCGATGAACCCGGACGGCGTCATCTACATGGGCTCGTTCTCGAAGGTGCTGACCCCGGGCATCCGCCTCGGCTACGTGTGCGCCCCGCTGCCGCTGGTGCGCCGCCTCGAGCTGGCCAAGCAGGCGGCCGACCTGCACACCGCCCAGCTGACCCAGATGGTGGTGCACGAAGTCGTCAAGGACGGCTTCCTGGACCAGCACATCCCGACCATCCGCCAGCTGTACGGCGACCAGTGCCAGGTGATGCTGGACGCGATGCAGCAGCATTTCCCGGCCGGCGTGAGCTGGACCAAGCCGGAAGGCGGCATGTTCATCTGGGTTACCCTGCCGCAGCAGATCGACGCCATGAAGCTGCTGGAACAGTCGCTGGCCGCGCGCGTCGCCTTCGTGCCGGGCGCGCCGTTCTACGCCAACGATCCGGCCACCAACACGCTGCGCCTGTCCTTCGTGACGGTGCCGCCGGAACGCATCCGCGAAGGCATCGCGGTCCTCGGCAAGCTGATCGCCGACATGCTGTAACGTCGAGCGGGGCCGCGGTTGCGGCCCTGTTCTTGACTGTCAGTAGATAGCGGTATCATTCCGGGGCAACGCCGGGCCAATGGCGGGTCAGTTGCAACAGTGCAACAATTACATCAGGTGGTGGATTTTAGGCAAGATTCGTGTCCAGAATCTCCATATAAAGAGTATGATTTCTCGACACTGATGAGGTCTGCCCGCCACCGATGATGTATCCTGCCCTAGCGTTCGCCACACCGGCGCGCCAATCCGCGATTTTGATCGTCGACGACGCTCCCGACAGTCTCGGGCTGCTGCAGGACATGATGCGCCAGCAGGGCTACCAGACCTTCGTCGCCAGTTCCGGCAAGCGCGCGCTCGACATCGCCACCCGAGTCCAGCCCGACCTGATCCTGCTCGACGTGATCCTGCCCGACCTCGACGGCCTGGAGATCTGCCGGCGCCTGAAGCGCCAGCCCGACACCGCCCACATCCCCGTCATTTTCGTCAGCGCCCGCGGCGAGACCGAAGACATCGTGGCCGGCTTCGACACCGGCGCCGCCGACTACATCGCCAAGCCGGTGCGCATGGCCGAGGTATGCGCGCGCGTGCGCGCCCAGCTGCGCCTGCGCAGCAGCAGCGAAAGCCAGAAGCAGCAGGCCGAGCGCCTGCAGCTGATCGTGGACGGGATGGACGAGGGCCTGATGCTGGTCGACTGCGAAGGCCGCGTGGTGTACGCCAATCCGGCCTGCGAACGCTTCCTGTCCCAGCCCAAGGAAGTGCTGGAAGGCGAGCTGCTGGCCGACCTGATCGAGCCGCCCGCCGCCGGCGACTACGCCGGCTATTTCGCCCGCCCCCTCGACGCCGAGGCAAGCGCGCGCTGCCGCGGCACGCGCGAAGTGCTGGTGCGCCAATCGGACGGCACCCTGCACGCGATGGACCTGAGCCTGTCGCCGGTGGCGGGCGGCGAGGCGCTGTTCGTCGCCCTGCTGCACGACATCACCCACCACAAGCAGTCCGAGACGGCGCTGCAGCGCGCCGCCCTGATCGACCCGCTCACGCGCATCGCCAACCGCCGCCACTTCGACGCCTTCCTGGACAAGGAATGGCAGCGCGCCATCCGCAGCGGCCAGCCGCTGTCGCTGATCGTGCTCGACGTCGACCACTTCAAGGGCTACAACGACAGCCTGGGCCACGCCGCCGGCGACGCCTGCCTGCAGGCCATCGCCGAAGCGCTGCAATCGCACGCGATGCGTCCGACCGACCTTGCCGCGCGCTACGGCGGCGAGGAATTCGTGGTGCTGCTGGCAGATACCGCGTCCGGCGCGGCGGCGCGGCTGGGCGAGACGATCCGCGCCCACGTCGAGCGCCTGGCCATTCCGAATCCGCGCGCCGAAGGCCCGGGCGTGGTGACGGTCAGCATCGGCGTGGCCTGCATCGTGCCGACCCTGTTCGACGACATCCGCACGTTCTTCATCTCGGCCGACCGCGCGATGTACGAGGCCAAGGCGCGCGGGCGCAACCAGGTAGTGGCGGCGCAGGACGGCGCGGCGTGGGAGCAGGCGCGCGGCGGGATGGCGCACTGACACGTCGCCGCGATCCGCTTCGCTAAGCGACCTTCGCGCGCGACCAGGCGCCCCGCTTCAAGCGGCGGGCGGAACCCCGTACTGCTTGCGACACTCGGCCAGGTAGCGCCGCTCCTGCGCTTCCCAATGGGCGTCGGTCCAGCCGAGTTCCGGCTGGCAGATGGGGCGGATGCGGGTCATCTGGTCGAGACCGCCGTTTGGGAGCTGGATGCCGAGCCGGGTGCGGCGCAGCAGCAGGTCGTCGAGCTGGTAGACCTCCTCGGCGCGCGCGGCCCAGCGCAGCTCGGCCCACAGGGTCTGCGTGCCCGGGATGCACTCCAGCTCGCCCTGGCGCGCCGCGAGCAGCAGCGGCCTGGCGTGGGCGCCGTAGCGTCCGGCCAGCCGGCGCAGCACGCCGGGCGGCAGGTCGTAGCGCGTCGGCACCGACACCCGCGCGAACACCGGACCGCGCTCGGCGCGCAGCTGCCAGCCGGGCAGCTGCTGCGACACGTGACGCAGCACGTCGAGCGCGATCGCGCGGAAGGTGGTCAGCTTGCCGCCCGCCACCGACACCAGCCCCGGCTCCGACCAGACGAAGTGGTCGCGCTTCTCGGACGACTGCGCGCCATGCTGGCCGCCGTCGATCACCGGCCGCACGTCGGCGAAGGTGGCCACGACGTCCTGGTCGCTCAAGCCCATCTGCGGGAACTGGGCATGCAGGGCGGCCATCAGGTAGTCGAATTCATGGCGCGTGATGCGCGCCTCGGTGTTGAGGCCTTCCTCGTGGTCGACGTCGGTGGTGCCGACCAGGGTCACGCCCTCCCATGGGAAGGCGAACACCGGGCGGCTGTCGGCCGGGTGCAGCAGGCTGACCGCCTGCGCCAGCGGCAGGCGCCAGGCCGGCAGCACCAGGTGGCTGCCGCGCAGCGGCCGCAGGCGCGGCGCGCGCTCGGGCTTGCCGCCGCCGCTCCCGCCGCCGAACAGGTCGGACCAGGCCCCGGTGGCGTTGATGACCACCCGGGCGCGCACCGCCGTCTCGGCCTTGCTGCGTTCGTCGCGCAGCATGGCCCCGTGCACCTTGCCGCCGTCGCGCACCAGCGCCTGCACGGTCACGTAGTTGCAGGCAACCGCGCCGTGGGCGCGCGCCTCGTCGATCACGCGCAGCACCAGGCGCGCGTCGTCGGTCTTGGCGTCGGTGTAGCGGATGGCGCCGGCCAGCGGGGCGGCGCCGATCGCCGCGCCCGTGGTCGGCGCCGGCACGCTGGGCGATTCCGGGCGTTCGCGGTGCGGCTCGCGCCGCCCGGCCAGCATGTCGTACCAGCGCAGCATGGCGAGAAAGCCGAGCCGCCGCTTGACGTCGGCGCCATGGTCGGCGAAGGCGAAGCCCTGCGGCTCGACCAGGCCGGGCGCCGCACGCAGCAGCGACTCGCGCTCGCGCGCGGCGTCGCGCGTCAGGCGCAGGTTGCCGGAAGCGAGGTAGCGCAGGCCGCCGTGCACCAGCTTCGACGAGCGGCTCGAGGTGCCCCAGGCGAAGTCCTTCTGCTCGACCAGCAGGGTCTTGAGGCCGCGCCGCGCGGCTTCGAGCAGGATGCCGGCGCCGGTGATGCCGCCGCCGATCACCAGGAGGTCCCAGTCGCGCCCCGGCGGAAAGGTGTCGGCCCGATTCATGGCGTCACCAGCTGGCCCGGCTGCAGGCCGACCCACGCGTGTCCGCAGGCCGCATCCTGCGGCGCCGTCCCCCGGCACAGCGGTGCGCCGGACAAGGCGCGGGCCTGCCCTGGCAGCCGTACCGTGATCGACTCGATGCCCCAACCGTTCCAACGCCGCATGAATGACTTTCCGTTATACTGCGAGTTGCAATTTTTACCAGCCAAGGGCTCGCTTCGCGTTTCAGTTCTGGCATCGCCTCGGGTAGCACATTAAAGTTGCACCCGCCAACCGTATTGCGCTTTCATGACACAGACTTGTTCTATCACGCCATTGACGGACGGCGCGCGCGTGACCGGTTCCTACCTGCAGCCCCTGCTGGAAACCGCGCTCGAGCGCGGGCTGACCCTGCCTGCGTTGGCCGAGGCCGCCGGCCTGGCGCCTGGCGCGCTGGAGCCGCTGCCCGAGAGCCTGCCCGCACGACGCTACATCGGCTTGCTCGAAGCCGGCGCGCGCCTGGCGAACGATCCGTTCTTCGGCCTGCACGTGGGCGAAAAGGCGCGTCCGGCCACCTACCGGGCCTACGGCCTGCTGCTGCTGGCCTCCAGCAGCTTCGGTCATGCTCTGGAGCTGAGCCAGCGCTACGAATCCCTGGCCCACGACCTGGGCCGCAGCCGCGTGACGCAGGGCGGCGCGCACGCGCACTACGAATGGGTCAGCCACTATCCCGACGCCACCCGGCACCTGGTGGAAAGCGTGTACGCGGGCATCCGCGTGTTCGGCAGCTGGCTGGCGGGACGTCCCCTGATGCCGCTGGCGCTGCGCCTCAGGCATGCCGACCCGGGCCACGGCGACGCCGAATACCTGCGCGTGCTGGGCATCGCTCCCGAGTTCGCCGCGCCGCTGAACTGCGCCGCCGTTGATGCCGCCCTGCTGGCGATGCCGGTGCCGAACGCCGACACCAGCCTGTACCCGCTCCTGCAGCAGCACGCCGAACGGCTGCTCGAACAGCGCGCCACCCGGGAAGAACCCATCGTGGTCCGGGTCCGGGCCGCGCTGCTGCCGCGCCTGGCCGGCGGCGAGGCGCGGCTGGCGCCGGTGGCGGCCGAACTGGGGCTCTCGCCGCGCACCCTGCAGCGCAAGCTGGCCGGCGCCGGATCGAGCTTCCAGCAGGTGCTCGACGCGGTGCGCTACGGCCTGGCCCGGGATTACCTGCGCCGGCGCGAACTGGGCCTGGTCGACATCGCCTTCCTGCTCGGCTTTCGCGAGCAGAGCGCGTTCACGCACGCGTTTCGCGAATGGAGCGGCGTGAATCCGGGAGCATGGCGCGAACAGGCTGCCTGAGTCCCGGGCGACGCCGCTGGCGCGCCGAGGGAAATCGCGGCGTGCGCACCGGACCGGAACAGGGCCATGACGGGACAGTGCGCTTTCGAACAAGCGCAATATGACGTCGTCGGCCGGGTCGGACGTTACGCTTCGTCCTATCGTCCCAGGATGCGCACCGCGTCGTCGACCACCGGCACGATCGCCAGCAGGCATAGAAACGCGGCCAGTGGCACCGTGGACAGGTAGCCCAGGTGCTGGAAGCCCAGCGCCCCCGCCACCCCGCCCAGGCAGAACGCGCCCAGCAGCGACAGCATCAGCAACAGGCGCGCGAGGTTGGCCGTGACTTTCGGCTGGCGCAGCGGGCCGTCGGCGTTCCAGTAGGCCATCTTGCCCAGCTCGATGCCGATGTCGGTCACGATGCCGGTCATGTGGGTGGTGCGGATCTCGGCATGCGAGACCTTGGTGATGACCGCGTTCTGCAGTCCCATCATGAAGCACAGCAGCATCACGGTCAGCGGCACGAAGAAGGCGTCGATCGCGGCCAGGCGGGCGCCCAGGATGCCGAATACCAGCAGAAGCACGGCCTCGAGCAGCAGGGGCAGCGCGAAGCCGCTGTGCAGGCCGCGGCGCCGGATATAGTTGACGAGGATCGCGGTGCAGGCCGCGCCGAGCAGGAAGCTGAGCAGCGCGCCGAGCGCGGCCAGCACCAGGCGGGTGTCGCCCAGCACCAGGTGGTCGGCCGCGCTGGAGACGATGCCGGTCATGTGCGACGTGTATTCGCGCACCGCCAGGAAGCCGCCGGCGTTGATGGCGCCGGCGACGAACGCCAGCGCCACGCCCAGGTGCCGGTTGGCGCCGGGGGTGCGTTCATGTCCTGTCAGGCTGCGCGCGTAACTGATCGGCACGGCGGGTGGCTTTCCAAGTGAGATCGCTGGTCGGTCTGCGGCCAATGTCTGCAGCGAATATCTGCGGCCAATGTCGCTGTACAGCTAATGTTACCGCAAATCACTTGCCGCGCACTGGGACGCAGGTCGACTCATGGGGCTATAATGAAAAATTATCGAAAAGCGCATCGCCCAAGACTGCCGTGAATCCCCATCTCGACAAGCTCCACCCCTACCCGTTCGAAAAACTGCGCCAGCTGTTTGCCGGCGTCAGCCCGAACCCGGCCTGTTCCGCGATCAGCCTGGGCATCGGCGAACCGAAGCATCCGACGCCGGCCTTCATCGAACGAGCGCTGACGCATTCGGTGGCGGGCCTGGCCAACTATCCCAGCACGGTGGGCGGCGAGCCCCTGCGCGCGGCCATCGCCGGCTGGCTGGAACGCCGTTACGGCATCCCGGCGCTGGACCCGGCCACCATGGTGCTGCCGGTGAACGGCTCGCGCGAAGCGCTGTTCGCGATCGCCCAGTGCATCATCGACGCCTCGAAGCCGGATGCGCTGGCGATGTGCCCGAACCCGTTCTACCAGATCTACGAAGGCGCGGCCTACCTGGCCGGCGCCACGCCGTACTTCGTCAATTCGGACCCCGCGCGCAACTTCGCGCCGGATTACGGCAGCGTGCCGCAGGACGTGTGGCCGCGCGTGCAGCTGCTCTACGTCTGCTCGCCCGGCAACCCGACCGGCGCCACCCTGTCGCTGGACGACTGGCGCCAGCTGTTCGCGCTGTCCGACCGCTGGGGCTTCCTGATCGCGGCCGACGAGTGCTATTCCGAGATCTATACCGGCTCGGCGCCGCCGCTGGGCGCGCTGGAAGCGGCGCACCAGCTGGGTCGCAGTGGGGGCGAGCGTCCGTACCGCAACCTGATCGTGTTCTCGAGCCTGTCGAAGCGCTCGAACGTGCCCGGCATGCGCTCCGGCTTCGTCGCCGGCGATCCGGCCGCGATGAAGAAATTCCTGCTCTACCGTACCTATTGCGGCGGCGCGATGTCGCCGCCGGTGCAGGCGGCCTCGATCGCGGCCTGGAACGACGAGCAGCACGTGATTGAGAACCGCGCGCTGTACAAGGAAAAGTTCGCCCTCATCACCCCGCTGCTCAAGGACGTGATGGACGTCGAGATGCCCGACGCCGGCTTCTACCTGTGGGCCGATGTGCGCCGGACGGGCCTGTCGGACGTCGAGTTCGCACGCCGCCTGTACGCCGACTATAATGTGACGGTCCTCCCGGGCAGCTACCTGGCGCGCGAAGCGCACGGCGAGAATCCGGGCGAGGGCCGTATCCGCATGGCCCTGGTGGCCGGCGTCGACGAGGTACTGGAGGCGGCCAACCGCATCGTTCAGTTCTGCCAGGGCCTGAAATAACGGCCCCACGAATTTTTGTTTTCATTTCAACCAAGACCAGCATCATGACCCAACAACTGCAAACCATCATCGACGCCGCCTGGGAACAGCGCGCAGACATCAGCCCGAACAGCGCCAGCCCTGAGGTGCGCGACGCCGTCGCCCACGTCCTTGCCGGCCTCGATGACGGCAGCCTGCGCGTGGCGCAAAAAGACACCGGCACGTGGGTCGTGAACCAGTGGATCAAGAAGGCCGTGCTCCTGTCGTTCCGTCTCGAGAACAACGTGCCGGTTACGAGCGGCGACATCCAGTTCTACGACAAGGTGCCGACCAAGTTCGCCGACTACACGCCGGAAGACTTCGCGCGCGGGGGCTTCCGGGTGGTGCCGCCGGCCGTCGCCCGCCGCGGCAGCTTCATCGGCAAGAACGTGGTCCTGATGCCGTCCTACGTCAACATCGGCGCCTACGTCGACGAAGGCACGATGGTCGACACCTGGGCCACCGTCGGCTCGTGCGCCCAGATCGGCAAGAACGTCCACCTGTCGGGCGGCGTCGGCATCGGCGGCGTGCTGGAACCGATGCAGGCCAACCCGACCATCATCGAAGACAACTGCTTCATCGGCGCCCGTTCGGAAATCGTCGAAGGCGTGATCGTCGAAGGGAACTCGGTGATCTCGATGGGCGTGTACATCGGCCAGTCGACCAAGATCTACAACCGCGAAACCGGCGAAGTGACCTACGGCCGCGTGCCGTCGGGTTCGGTCGTGGTGTCGGGCAGCCTGCCGTCCGCCGACGGCAAGTACAGCCTGTACTGCGCGGTGATCGTCAAGCGCGTGGATGCGCAGACGCGTTCGAAGACCGGCATCAACGAGCTGCTGCGAGGCGTGTAAGCTGCACGGTTGCGCGTGACCTGGCTGGACGCGTCGGCGGCGGAGCCGCCAACCCTGCATCGATCACCGTAGGGTTGGCGAGTTCCCCGCCGACGCGTCCAACCGGCCCTGAAACACCCTGACGTACGGAGACGATGCGATGGCCATGGACCGCCTGTTCCAGCTGATGAAAGAGAAGAGCGCCTCCGACATGTTCTTCGCCGTGAACTCCCCGGTGCACATCAAGATCAACGGCGCCCTCATCCCCATCAACCAGCATCGCCTCGAACCCGAGAACATCCTGTCGCTGCTGTCCGAAATCGCCACGCCGGAACAGCTGCAGGAGCTCGAACGCGACAACGAACTGAACATGGGCGTATCGGTCCCCAACCTGGGGCGCTTTCGCCTGTCGGCCTTCCGCCAGCGCGGCTCGATCTCGGCCGTGCTGCGCTTCGTGCCGGCCGACATCCCGCCGCTTGGCGGGCTCGGCCTGCCGCCGGTGCTGTCCGAGCTGATCATGGAAAAGCGCGGCCTGCTGCTGGTGGTCGGCGCCACCGGCTCCGGCAAGTCGACCACCATCGCCGCCATGCTCGACCACCGCAACGAACAGCGCACCGGCCATATCCTCACGCTCGAGGACCCGATCGAATACCTGTTCAAGAACAAGAAATCGATCGTCAACCAGCGCGAGATCGGCAGCGACGCGAGCAGCTTCGGCATCGCCCTGAAGAACTCGATGCGCCAGGCGCCCGACTGCATCCTGATCGGCGAGATCCGCGACCGCGAGACGATGGCCGCGGCGCTGGCGTACGCCCAGTCCGGCCACCTGGTGCTGGCCACCCTGCACGCCAACAACAGCTACAACGCGCTGAACCGCATCATCAGCTTCTACCCGATGGAAAACCGCGGCGCCCTGCTGCAAGACCTGGCCTCGAGCGTCAGGGCCATCGTCTCGCAGCGGCTGGTGAAATCGGCCGCCGGCGGCGCGCGCCAGGCGGCGGTCGAAGTGATGCTCAATACCCGCTACATCGCCGACCTGATCGAAAAAGGCGAGATCGGCCAGATCAAGGAAGCGATGGACAAGAGCCTGTCGCCCGGCTCGCAATCGTTCGAGGGGGCGCTGTTCAAGCTGGTCAAGGACGGCCTGGTGACCCAGGAGGAGGCGCTGGCCAATGCCGATTCGGCCACCAACCTGCTCTGGCTGCTCAACAATGGGCCGGACAGCCAGGTCCAGCAGGAGCAGGAGAAGCCGGCGGCTCCGCAGGGCGCCTCGTTCACCGAGTTCACGCTCGATTCCTGATCCGGCGCCCGGCGCACCGCACGGCGCGCCCATGCGCCTCATCTGTGTACAATCGGCCGCAGCACCTTGTGCGCCGCCGCGCGCATACACTATCCTCACGCCTTTCGAACGACCACGCCGCCCGGCGGCCAAGATTGCCCATGACTACGACTCTCTACGGAATTCCCAACTGCGACACCGTCAAGAAGGCCCGCACCTGGCTGCTCGAGAACGGCCATGACTTCACCTTCCATGACTTCAAGAAACAGGGCCTGAGCCGCGAGCTGGTGCAGGGCTGGCTGAAGGACCTCGACTGGGAGACGCTGGTCAACCGCAAGGGCATGACCTGGCGCAACCTGCCTGATGAGCGCAAGGCGCAAATCAATGACGCCGACAGCGCCATCGCGCTGATGCTGGAAAATCCATCCGTCATCAAGCGCCCGGTGCTCCAGGGCGTCGGCCCGGCCTCGGTTGGCTTTTCCGCCGACCAGTACGCCAGCAAGTTCGAGGGCGCCAGGTGAAGCCTTCGCGCACCCTGCTGCTGGCCGAAGAGCTGATCGCGCTCGACTCGATCACGCCGCACGACAAGGGTTGCCAGCAACGCTTGACCGCGCTGCTGGCGCCGCTGGGCTTTCGCTGCGAGACCATCGAGTCGAACGGCGTGACCAACCTGTGGGCCCGCAAAGGCCGTGAAGCGCCCCTGTTCGTGTTCGCCGGTCATACCGACGTGGTCCCGGCCGGCCCGCTGCACCACTGGGAGTCGGAACCCTTCGTGCCGACCCAGCGCGACGGCAAGCTGTATGGGCGCGGCGCCTCCGACATGAAAACCTCGATCGCGGCCATGGTGGTCGCCTGCGAGGAGTTCATCGCGGATCACCCCGACCACCGGGGCTCGATCGCCTTCCTGATCACCAGCGACGAGGAAGGCCCGGCCATCGACGGCACCGCGCTCGTGGTCGACCTGCTGGAAGAGCGCGGCGAGACGCTCGACTACTGCCTGGTCGGCGAGCCGACCTCGAACCACGTGCTGGGCGACACGATCAAGAACGGCCGCCGCGGTTCGCTGTCGGGCCACCTGGTCGTCAAGGGGGTGCAGGGCCACATCGCCTATCCGCAGCTGGCGCGCAACCCGATCCACCAGGCCGCGCCGGCGCTGGCCGAATTGACGGCCGAAGTCTGGGACGAAGGCAACGCGTACTATGCGCCGACCAGCTGGCAGATTTCGAACATCGCGGCCGGCACCGGCGCCACCAACGTGATCCCGGGCAGCTTGAGCATCGACTTCAATTTCCGCTTCTCGACCGCCAGCACCGCCGAGGGACTGCAAGTGCGCCTGCACGCCATCCTCGACCGCCATGGCCTGGATTACGATCTGGACTGGACGCTGTCGGGCCAGCCCTTCCTGACCGAGAAAGGCACGCTGTCGGACGCGGTCTGCGACGCCATCCAGGACGAGCTGGGCGTGCGGGCCGAACTATCGACCACCGGCGGGACCTCGGACGGCCGCTTCATCGCCCGCATCTGCCCCCAGGTGATAGAATTCGGGCCACCGAACGCCAGCATCCACAAGATCGATGAACACGTCGAGCTGCGCTACATCGATCCCCTGAAGAATATCTACCGCCGCACGCTGCAACGCCTGCTGGCTGCCTGATCGGGGCACTGAACCAAACGAGAACAAGGCCATGACCAACACCACCTTCAGTACGCCACGCGACCTGCTGCGCTACGCCGTCACCCGCTTCAACGGCGCGAAGCTGTTCTTCGGCCACGGCAGCGCCGAGGCTTTCGACGAAGCCGCCTACCTGGTCCTGCACACCCTGAAACTGCCGCTGGACCGCCTCGAGCCCTTCCTCGACGCGAAGCTGCTGCCCGACGAGGTGCTGCAGGTGCTGGCCGTGATCGAGCGCCGCGTCACCGAGCGCGTCCCGGCCGCCTACATCACCAAGGAGGCCTGGCTGGGCGAATACCGCTTCTACGTCGACGAGCGCGTGCTGGTGCCGCGCTCCTTCATCGCCGAGCTGATCCCGCAGCGGTTCAGCCCATGGCTGACCGACCCGGATGGCGTCGAGAACGTGCTCGAACTGTGCACCGGCAGCGGCTGCCTGGCGATCATGGCGGCCGACGTCTTCGAGAACGCCGTCGTCGATGCGGTCGACATCTCGAAGGATGCGCTGGCCGTGGCCGAGCACAACATCCGCGAATACAAGCTGGAAGGCCGCGTGAACCCGATCGAGTCCGACCTGTACGAGAACGTGCCGTTCAAGAAGTACGACCTGATCATCACCAATCCGCCGTACGTGAATGCGGAATCGATGCGCACCCTGCCGCCGGAATACCTGAACGAGCCGCAGATCGCGCTGGCCGGCGGCGAAGACGGCATGGACCTGGTACGCAAGATCATCGCCGGCGCCGCCGAGCGCCTGACCCCGGACGGCATCCTGGTGATCGAGATCGGCAACGAGCGCGAATATGCCGAATCCGCCTTCGGCCACCTGGGCCTGACCTGGCTGACCACCAGCATCGGCGACGATGCGGTGTTCCTGCTGACCGCCGAGCAGCTGCAGACCGCGCAGTAAAATACGTGATTCGCCAGCGCTGATGATCGCGCCGGCGCCGAAACGTCGTCCCCGCGGAGGCGGGGACCCAAGTAAGCATGCGTTGCCGCTACGTTTGATGTAATGGCAGTTCACGAAAACTTGGGTCCCCGCCTGCGCGGGGACGACGTGCATGAGCCAACAACGAAGCAACACCCGTTCGAACCGTTCGACTAAGTAGACAGACTCCCATGATCCGTATCCAGAACGTCAGCCTGATGCGCGGCACCAAGCCGCTGCTCGAGGGCGCCGACCTGACCCTCAACCCGGGCGACAAGATCGGCCTGATCGGCGCCAACGGCGCCGGCAAATCGAGCCTGTTCGGCCTGCTGCGCAACGAACTGCATCCGGACCAGGGTCAGATCGACTTCCCCGCCAGGTGGCGCATGGCCTATGTGGCGCAAGAGACCCCGCCGCTCGAGCGCGCCGCGCTCGACTACGCGATCGACGGCGACGTCGGCCTGCGCAAACTCCAGGCCGAACTCGAAGAACTGGAAGCGCATCCCGATGCCGACGCCCACGGCATGCGCCTGGGCGAGCTGCACGGGATGCTGGCCGACGCCGACGCCTACACCGTGCAGTCGCGCGGCGAACAGCTGCTGCTGGGCCTGGGCTTCTCGCTGGCGCAGATGAACCAGCCGGTGGCCAGCTTCTCGGGCGGCTGGCGCATGCGCCTGAACCTGGCGCAGGCGCTGATGTGCCCTTCCGACCTGCTGCTGCTCGATGAACCGACCAACCACCTGGACCTGGACGCGATCATCTGGCTCGAGGACTGGCTCAAGCGTTATCCCGGCACCCTGATCATCATCTCGCACGACCGCGACTTCCTCGACGAGATCGTGAACGTGATCGTGCACATCGACGAGCGCAAGCTGAAACGCTACGGCGGCAACTACTCGAGCTTCGAACGCCAGCGCGCCGCCCAGATGGTGCTGCAGGCGTCGGCCATCGAAAAGCAGAATCGCCAGCGCGCCCACCTCGAATCCTTCATCAACCGCTTCAAGGCGCAGGCCACCAAGGCGCGCCAGGCGCAGAGCCGGATCAAGGCGCTGTCGCGGATGGAAGAACTGGCGCCGCTGCGCGCCGCCGCCGAATTCTCGTTCGAATTCCGCGAGCCGCTGGCCGCGCCGAATCCGCTGCTGGTACTCGACGGCGTGGACGCCGGCTATCCGCTGCTCGACGAGCATGGCGACAAGATCGGCGCGAAGACCATCGTCAACCACATCGATTTCTCGCTCACGATCGGCCAGCGCATTGGCCTCCTGGGCGTGAACGGCGCCGGCAAGTCGACCCTGATCAAGACCGTGGCGGGAGAACTCGCGCCGCTGGCCGGGGAAGCGACGATCGGCAAGGGCCTGTCGATCGGCTACTTCGCCCAGCACCAGGTCGAGATGCTGCGCCACGATGAGTCGCCCCTGTGGCACCTGGCGAAGATCGCCCCGACCGTGCGCGAGCAGGAGCTGCGCAACTTCCTCGGCAGCTTCAACTTCCCCGGCGAGATGGTGACCAGCCCGATCAAGCCGTTCTCGGGCGGCGAGAAGGCGCGCCTGGCGCTCGCGCTGATCGTGTGGCAGCGCCCGAACCTGCTGCTGCTCGATGAACCGACCAACCACCTGGACCTGGAAACGCGCGAGGCGCTGACGATGGCGCTGGCCCAGTTCGAGGGCACGCTGGTCGTGGTCTCGCACGACCGCCACCTGCTGCGCGCCACCACCGACCAGTTCATCATCGTGGCCGACGGCCGCCTGCAGCCTTTCGACGGCGACCTGGACGACTACAAGGACTGGCTGTTCAAGACCAAGCTCGGCAAGGGTGGCGACGCCCTGCCCGGCCAGGCCGCGGCCAAGGCGGCCCAGCCGGCCGCGAAGGCCAGCGCGCCGGCGCCAAGCCCAACCGTCTCACCGGCCGAGCGCAAGGAACAGAAACGCCTCGAAGCCGAAGATCGCCAGCGCATGGCGGCCCAGCGCAAACCCCTGGAAAACCGGGTCAAGCGCATCGACGAGCAGATGACCAAGCTCAGTGCGAAGAAGGCGGCGATCGACGCCGAGTTGCTCGACCCGGCGATCTACGAAGCAGCGAACAAGGATCGCCTCAAGACGCTGGTGGCCGACCAGGCCTTCGCCGCGCGCGACCTGGAAGCGCTCGAAGCGGAGTGGCTGGAAATCCAGGAGCAGCTGGAAGCATTGACGGTGTGATGTCAGGCGGCCCTCAGCGGCCGCCTCGGCGACAGCGACATCAGCCGGTCGATGTCGATCAACACCACCTTGCGCCCATCGATGCGGGCCATGCCGATCAGGTAGCCCGCGCCCGGCCCGCCCGGCAGGGGTTGCACCGCCTCCGGGCGCACGTGCACGATGCCGGTCACGCTCTCCACCACCATGCCGACGATCCCGCTCGACAGGCGCAGGATGATCACGTCGGTATCCGACGCCGGCCGGCCTGGCCCCATCGCCGCGGCCTGCGCGCCGCCTGCGCGCATGTCGACCACCGGCATGATCACCCCATGCGAGAGCGCCACGCCGCCGATGATTTCGCCGTCGGTGGCAAAGCGCTCGAGGGACCCCAGCAGCTTGAGCTCCTGCACGTGCGCGCAATCGAGCCCGTATTCCTGCCCGTCGAGCATGAAGCTCAGGAATTCCCGTGAGGCGCTGCTGCGCGGCGCCGGCTGACGGGAGTCGGAAGCGCGCGGGATTGAAACGCGAAGCATGCTGGACGAGGTGACCATGGCGGTTCCTTTATGGGTGCGATCACCATCGTATGCCGCGCTCCAGGCGCCTATGTTGACTGTAGTCAACGCCAGCCCCGGCCGCCCCCGCGCCGCGGGACAAACTCAGGACGGCGCCTGTGCCTCTGTCGCGGCCATGGACGTGTCCCACGACCAGGCGCCCTCGCTGCCCGCGTACAGCACTTGCGCGCCCTTGGTGTCGCGCAGGCGCAGCTTGACGTCGCGCGCCGTCATGTCCCAGACGCAGCCGAAATCCGGTTCATAGGGCAGCGCCAGCACCTGCACCTCGCCCGCCAGCATCCCGATCGCCACCCCGGCCGCCCCGACCCGCTCGACACGCTGGGCCTCGATCCGGCTCATGAGCGCCATGCCCGCCTGGCGCTCGCCGTCGAGCGTCTTCGCTTCTTGCGCCAGCCGGCCCAGTTCCTTGAGCGCCGGCGCCACGCTGGCCGCCAGGCGCCGGAACTGCGGTTCCTGTTCCGGCGTGAGCACCAGTTCGCCCTTGCGCAGGCGCGGCGCGATCATCAGGTATTTGCGCATCCCGGGTTCGCCGGTGAGGGTTTCCATCGCGCCGCGGCGCTGCGCGGCCAGCTGGTCGAACTGGTCCATCCGTTCACGCACCTGCGCCAGCGCCGCCTCGATGTGCGCGCAGTCCGGGCGCAGCAGCCAGGCCAGCATCTCTTCCTGCTTCCACGGCGCCGCGCGGCCGATCGTCACGCGCCGCCCGGCGATGGCGCTGCCCTCGGCGTGCGCCACGTCGACCTCGTCGCCGATGATCTCGCAGTTGATCGCGGTCTCGATCCGGATGCGCGCTCCCGAGATCACGCAGTTCTCGGCGCGCTCGAGCCACACCTCGCCCTTGGTCGCCTGGATCGTCGCCTGGGACGCGACGCCCAGCACCCGCACGCCGCCATCGAGGTTGCGCGCGCTGCCGCCCACCAGGTTGCGGCGCAGGACGATGGCGCCGCCGCGCGCGACCAGATGGCCATATACGTCGGCGTGCACGGTGATGCTCTCGGCCTCGATGATGCGCTGCTCCTGCACTTCACCGAATTCCTCGTAGTCGCCCGCCAACTGCAGGTTGCCCGTGGTCCGGGCGCTGACGCCGTCGCGACTGACGATCTTGTCGGCGATGGCGATGCGGCTGCTCTTGGGGTCGACGCTCAGGAAGCCGTCCTGGCGCGCGACCAGGAACTCGCCTTCCGGCGCCAGCTCGACCGCCGTGCCGTCGCCCGCGTAGGCGGCCAGGTCGAGGTCCCTGGGCGCCTCCGGCGCGATCGGGATGCCGTTCAGGTCGAAGCCCGCTCTGCCGCTGGCAGGCGGCACCTTGCGCAGCAGCCGGGTGCCGGCCGCCACCTGCGGGAAACGGTTCTGGAAGCTCATCAGGTCGAGCTTGCCGTTGGCGAGCTGGCGCGGGGCGTTGCTGCGATGCAGGTCGTTCGTGACTTCCTCCACGCGGGCATCGATGCCAGGCAGCGGCTCGAGGCGGCGCGCCACCACGTAGCGGCCGGCCACGCCGTTCTCGATGTGGCCGCGGATGGCCTCGACCTCGGCGCCGAAGCAGATGCCCTTCACCCACATGTCGGCGACGAACTCGTCGACGTCGAGCCGGGTCTGGCGCTCTTCTCCGTCCCCGTCGCGCTCGAACACGGGCTCGAAATAGTATTCGGCCTGGCCGTCGGCGATCTTGACCGAGCGGTACAGGGCCTGGCGCTGCGGCGTGAACGGCAGGATGTCGGCGGCGATGCGCACCACGGCCCGTCCCGCCGCATCGCGCGGCAGGTCCGGCCCATGGCCATACAAGGCCTTGATCAGCACCGGGTAATCGAGGCCGGCCAGATAATGGTTGGAGCGCAGGATGCCGTCGACCGCCGCCACCAGCGTGGTGCCGAGCACTTCAGGGTCGGCATAGACGCCATCGTCGCGCCTGACGATGCAATGTTCCAGCCCGGTGGAAGCGAAGCGGACGGCGGTGGGCGCGACGGACACGGCATCGGGTAGTGCGGCAAGATCGGACACGTTCACGCTCCACTTGGCGAAGAATGTTGGCGACAGGTAGCCTGCCAACAGTAAAGTGGTCGTAAACATAGCATGTTGCGCAATCTAAATAAACGGATGGCAACTACATTTCTAGGAAAGAATCATCGTGACGATGCCGCCACGGTCGCGGCAGAAGGCGCTGACGGAAAAATCCCGCAAAGTCGCAGCCGCTACGCCGGCAAGAGGTCATGAAAAGTCAAATTCCAGAAACGACAACGGCGCCGCTGGCGCCGTCGTGTGATATTGCAGGCCGCTTAGCGGCGGCGGGCGTTGGGATACAGCTCCGCCCCTTCCCTGATCTGGCGACGCAGGTCGCGCCGCTCGTCCGCCGACATCCGCCCGCGGCGACGTTCTTCGCGGGCCGCGTCGGACTGCACCTCCATGGCGCGGCGATCCTGGTCGCGCATCTCGTAGGCGCGCGGGTCGAAGCGTTGCTCCTGCTGCGCCTGCATTTGATACCGTTCGCGCATCGCCGCTTCGTCGCGGCGCGGATCGCGCTCCTGGTTCTGCGCCAGGGCGCCGGTCCCGGCGCCTGCCAGCACGCAGGCGATCACACCGAGCCGCGCAAGCCGGGCGAGCCGGCCGCCGTTGGCGCCGAATCCTGCTGGTTTGTAGTTGTGCGCGTTGTTCATGGTGTTCCTCTTCCGCGATGCCTGATAAACGGATAAGCTGTGTTGATCACTTGGGGCCAGTGTAGGTGCATACCGAAAGCGGAGTAAGACTTATTGGGTAAAGTTTGTAACACATTGTAATGGCTGTGCTAAGGCGTGCTTCCGCCTCAGCCATAAGAAGTTACCATAGCGACATTCATCTGACAATTCTGGACAGTTTTATGACTTCAACGACTTCGAATAATCATGCGGGCACAGGCGCGCCGTCGGGCCACTCCGCCAAGATCATGGTCGTGGACGACGACGTCCGCCTGCGCGACCTGCTGCGCCGCTACCTGACCGAACAGGGCTTTCAGGTCGTGACTGCCGAAAGCGCGCCGGCGATGAACAAATTGTGGCTGCGCGAGCGTTACGACCTGCTGGTGCTCGACCTGATGCTGCCCGGCGAAGATGGCCTGTCGATCTGCCGCCGCCTGCGCGGCGCCGGCGACCAGACCCCGATCATCATGCTGACCGCCAAGGGCGAGGACGTCGACCGCATCGTCGGCCTCGAAATGGGCGCCGACGACTACCTGCCCAAGCCGTTCAACCCGCGCGAACTGGTGGCGCGCATCGGCGCCG
The DNA here is from genome assembly GCF_056279385.1 of Massilia sp. UYP34. Taxonomy (NCBI): domain Bacteria; kingdom Pseudomonadati; phylum Pseudomonadota; class Betaproteobacteria; order Burkholderiales; family Oxalobacteraceae; genus Massilia; species Massilia sp. UYP34. The sequence goes on from NZ_JBWBRF010000003.1 coordinate 138,628, forward strand.
TGCTGCGCCGCAAGGGCCCGGACGAGATCCCGGGCGCGCCGTCCGAAACCCCGCAGACTTTCGAGTTCGGCGACTTCGTGCTCGACCTGGGCACGCGCACGCTCAAGAAGAATGGCGAGACGGTGCCGCTGACCACCGGCGAATTCTCGGTGCTGAAAGTGTTCGCGCGCCATGCGCGCCAGCCGCTGTCGCGCGAGAAGCTGATGGAGCTCGCGCGCGGCCGCGAATACGAAGTGTTCGACCGCTCGCTCGACGTCCAGATCTCGCGCCTGCGCAAGCTGATCGAGCCCGATCCATCGAGCCCGCTGTACATCCAGACCGTGTGGGGCCTGGGCTACGTGTTCATCCCTGAAGGCCAGCCGCGCTAGTGTTCACCCCGATCGCCCGGGCGCGGCGCGCCCTGCGCTTCGCCTGGTTCAAGAGCGGCCTGTTCTGGCGCACCTTCTTCCTGATGTCGGTGCTCACCGCGGCCTCGATGCTGGCCTGGATCGGCATGATCAGCGTATTCCAGCGCGACAAGCAGGTGCAGCAGACAGCCGAGCTGGTGGTGTCGGTAGTGACCATCACCAAGGCCGCGCTGACCCACTCGGCGCCCGACCTGCGGCGCGAGCTGCTGCTCGAACTGGTGTCGAACGAAGGCATCCGCATCTTCACGCTCGAAGACACGGACGTGGTCGACCCGCCGCCGCACAATCCCCTGATGCCCCAGATCGCGGCCATGGTGCGCGAGCGCCTGGGGGCCGACACGCGCTTCTCGAGCGGCGTGAACGGCGTGCCGGGCTTTTACATCAGCTTCAACATCGAGGACGACAAATACTGGCTGATGCTCGAGCGCGAGCGCCTGACCGGCCTGACGCGCGAACAGTGGCTCGGCTGGGCGGTGGTGGTGGGCCTGCTGTCGGTGGTCGGCGCGGCGCTGATCTCGAGCCTGGTGAACCGCCCGCTGGCGCGCCTGACGGCCGCCGCGCGCGCCATCGCCAAGGGCGAGCGCCCCGCGCGCCTGCCCGAGAAGGGTTCGCAAGAGATCATCGAGGCCAACCGCAGCTTCAACCAGATGGTGGAAGACCTGGCGCAGGTGGAGAAGGACCGCGCCGTGATCCTGGCCGGCATCTCGCACGACCTGCGCACGCCGCTGGCGCGCATGGGGCTCGAAGTCGAGATGGCCAACCTGTCGCTTGAGGCGCGCGAAGGCATGCAGTCGGACATCGCCCAGATGGACGCGATCATCGGCCAGTTCCTGGACTACGCCAAGCCGACCGAGGCGGCCACCTTTGTGCCGGTGAACCTGTCCGAGATGCTGTCCGACGTCGGCCGCGAAGCGGCCCGCATCGCCGACCTGCGCGTGAAGACCGACCTGATGCCGGGCGTGCACGTGATGGGCAACGCGACCGACCTGCGGCGCGTGATCAACAACATCATCGAGAACGCGCGCCGCTACGGCAACACGCCGGGCACCTCGTGCACCGACATCGACATCGTGCTGCGCGTGAAGGCCACGGGCCAAGGCCGGCGCGCAGTGATCGAGATCGGCGACCATGGCGTGGGCGTGCCGGCCGACCAGATCGCGCAGCTGATGAAACCCTTCACGCGCCTGGACAGCGCGCGCGGCCAGGCCAATGGCGCCGGGCTCGGCTTGGCGATCGTGGAACGGGTGCTGACCCGGCACAACGCGGGGCTGGAAGTGCGCAACCGCGAAGGCGGCGGTTTCCTGCTGCAGGTGGCGTTGCCGCTGGCGGCGTGATCGACCGGCTACCCTATCGTAGGGTGGACGGCCACGCCGTCCACGCGCCCAACCAGCAGATGCAGCGCCGCTTTGCCAGCTGCGCTACCGCCGACTGAACGCGTGGACGGCAGAGCCGTGCACCCTATGTATCCGGTCAGCAGTCACTCTCCGATCAGGCTCGCAAACCGCCCCAGATCGATATTCCCGCCACCGATCAACACGCCGACCTTCTTCCCTTTCAGCTGCTCTTTCATCGCGCGCGCCGCCGCGAATCCGAGGCAGCCGGTCGGCTCCACCACGATCTTCATGCGTTCGGCGAAGAAGCGCATGCAGGCCACCAGTTTCTCGTCGCTCACGGTGAGGATGTCGTTCACGTCGCGCCGGATGATCGGGAAGGTCAGCTGGCCCAGGTGCTGGGTCTGGGCGCCGTCGGCGATCGTGCGCGGCGTGTCGATGTGGACGATCTCGCCCGTGCGCAGCGATTGCTGGCCGTCGTTGCCGGCTTCCGGCTCGACGCCGTACAGCATGCAGCCCGGCGACAGCGCGCGCGTGGCCAGCGCCGAACCGGACAGCAGGCCGCCGCCGCCCAGGCACACGAAGAACGCATCCAGGGGCCCCACTTCCTCGAACAGCTCCTTGGCCGCCGTGCCCTGGCCCGCGATCACGTCGGCGTGGTCGTAGGGCGGAATCAGGGTCAGCCCGTACTTGTCGGCCAGCGCGCGGCCGATCTGTTCGCGGTCTTCGGTATAGCGGTCATAGGTCACCACGGTGGCACCGTAGCCGCGCGTGGCGGCCACCTTGGCGGCCGGCGCGTCCTGCGGCATCACGATCGTGGCCGGCATGCCCAGGATCTGCGCCGACAGCGCGATCGCCTGCGCATGGTTTCCGGACGAGAAAGCGACGACGCCGGCGCGGCGCTGTTCAGGGCTGAACTTCGCCAGCGCGTTATAGCCGCCGCGGAACTTGAAGGCGCCCATGCGCTGCATGTTCTCGCACTTGAAGAACACCTCGGCGCCGAATTCCTCGTTGACGGTGCGCGAAGTCAGCACCGGCGTGCGGTGGGCGACGCCCAGGATGCGCTCGGCGGCCTGGGCGACGTCTTCGTAGGTGGGGAGCTGGAGCGGGAGCATGACGATGTCCTCGGTGACAATTGAATTGGAAATATTATCCAATCCTGGAATAGTCGTCAAACTGTCGATGCACCTCAGAAGACTGTAGCCAGGGCTTTGATGACGCGCGTGCGCCAGGAGACCGTGTGGTCGCAGCGCATGCCCGGCGGCGCTTGCGGGGGCACGTCGAGCAAGGCCTGTTCGATCCGGCGATTGCGCCGGATGACGTGACGCAGGTAGGCCGCCCCGCCCCACAGCATCAGCGCCAGCACCGCCAGCGCCGCCCATCCACCGAAGGCGACCAACGTAACGCCGAGCACCGCCGGCATCCCGACATAACCGAGCCACGCATAATTCCTCACGACCTGCCAGGCGGTTTCCCGGATGTACACATGCGGCGTGGACAGGTCGCGCCAGGCCATGATGGCCTGCCAGTTGTCCTTCTCGGCGAGCACGACCGCATAGTGCGCCCCTTCGCGCGGCACCTCGCCGTCGGGCAGCATGACGCCGTACTGGCGCTTGCCCGCCGCCTCGAAACTGAAATAGCCGGTGCGGCCCGGCGCATCGAAGATGCGTTCGAAGCAGACCTGTTCGAGATGGAACGCGGTGATGTATCTGGTGTTGGTCGTGTCGAGGCTCTGCATGCCTTGCACCCTAGCGCAACGCCCCGCCGCCTGTCCACCATCGCGGCGAAGTCATGCACCGCGCATCAATCCGGAATCCGGTTGACCAGTTCCTCGCCCGCTTCGCAGGCGCTGATGCTGTCGATGGTCGTGCGCATGATCTGCCCGATCGCCTCCACCGTGAAAAAGGCCTGGTGGCCGGTCACGATCACGTTCGGAAACGACACCAGGCGCTGGATCACGTCGTCGGTGATGATGGTCGACGACAGGTCCTGGAAGAACAGGCTTGCTTCCTGTTCGTAGACGTCGATCGCCAGGCCGCCCAGCTGGCCGGTCTTGAGCGCCTGCACCGCCGCCTCGGTGTCGACCAGGCCGCCGCGGCCGGTATTGACCAGTAGGCAGCCGCGCTTGACCCGCGCCAGCGCCGCCGCATCCACGATGTGATGGGTTGCTTCCAGCAGCGGACAGTGCAGCGACACCACGTCGCTGCAGGCCAGCAGCTCGTCGACGCCGATATAGCGCCCGCCCAGCGCCTCGAAGGCCGGATTGGGACAGGGGTCGTAAGCCACCAGGGTGCAGCCGAAGCCGGCCATGATGCGGGCGAAGATGGAGCCGATCTTGCCGGTGCCGATCACACCGACCGTCTTGCCGTGCAAATCGACCCCCATCAGGCCGTCGAGATCGAAGTTGCCTTCGCGCGTGCGCACGCTGGCGCGCGCGATCTTGCGGTTGACGGCCAGCAACAGCCCGACCGCGAATTCGGCGACCGAGTGGGGAGAATAATCGGTGACCCGTACCACGGCAATGCCCAGTGCGCGCGCGGCGTGCGCGTCGACGTGGTTGTAGCCGGTCGAGCGCGTCGCCACCAGGCGCGTGCCCTGCCGCGCCAGGATGCCCAGCACCTCGGCGTCGACCGTATCGTTGACGAAGACGCAGACCGCCGGGCAACCCTTGGCCAGGACCGCCGTCTCACGGGTCAGGCGGTCTTCGAGGAAGCGCAGTTCATGGCCGGCAACGGCGTTGGCCTGGGCCAGCATGGTCTTGTCGTAGCGGCGGGCGCTGTACACGGCTGTTTTCAAGACGTGCTCCCCTGATCAACGGTACCGCACCATTCTATTTGATGTCGTTGTACGCCGTCGCCCGCGAAATGCCAAGGTGGGACGCCGCCACTTCCATCGCGCGCCGCACTTCGAGAAAGCCGCCCTCCTTCAGTTCGCGCATCAGCGCGCGTCGTTCGCGCGTCTTGAGCAGCTGCGGCGAGGACGCCAGCCGCGCCGCGTAGGCGTCGATGCGGCGCCGGATGGCGTCGGCGTTGGCCGGATCGAGCGACTCGCCCAGCGGCGCCTCGCCCACCGCGTTGAAGCGTTCGAGGATGCCCTGCATCGAACGGAACAGGGTCAGGTCGACGTTCAGGCACAGCGCCGCGACGTAGTTGCCGTCGGCATCCTTGATGCCGATCGAGGTGCTCTTGGCCGGGCGGCCATCCGGGAACTGGTTCGGGTAATTGGCGACGACTTGCGGGTAGGCACTGTCGGCGATGCGCGCCAGGCCCAGCTCGGTGGCCGGGTCGCCGGCGGCGCGCGCCGACAGGTTGTTGTGGATCGCCAGCACCGCATGGCCAGGGTCGCGCAGATCGTGCACCACCACCTCGCAGAATGGCGCGAAGGTCTGGGCCAGGCCCTCGGCGATATGCCGGACCTGCTCGATCAACGCCGACGCGTCCCGGCTTGGCAATGTCTTCGTCATGCTGGACATTTTATCCAAGACTGGTGGTTCTGTAAAAACGGACGGCGCGCAGGCCTACACGCCCACGTGAACTGGCGAACAGAAGCGTAATGATGCAAGGAAGACAATGAAATCCCTAATACGGAGCCGTCCAGGAGCCGACCATGAAGCGTCAGTTGACCCAATTCTGCCTGCTGGCAGCCGCCACGATGGCGGCGCCGAGCGCCTTTTCCGAGTCCGTCATCGTCAAGTGCATCGACGACGCCGGCCGCGTGACCTTTACCGACCGTCCCTGCGAAGCGGGCTCGGCCACCGTGCGCATGGCCAGCATGCCGTCCAACGAGGGCATGACCCGCATGCCAGCGCGCATTGAACCCTATCCGCTGGCCGCGCGCGAAGACGTGCTGCCGCCGGCACGCGAACTGCAGCGCCGCGCCGTTCCGATGGCGCGGGTCAAGGCCGCGCCGCTGGCCAGCGACGTCGCCACGCTGAAAGCGGCGCGCGCGCAGTTCCTGATGAGCGACGTGGGCAGCAGGGAAACCCTGGCCGGCCTCGATTGAGTCAGCAGCCGCTCGGTGCAGCCGGCTCAGTGCAGCCGGCTCACGCTGGCCAGGTGCGGCGACGGGGGATTCTCCAGCTCGCGCAGCAGCGCCAGCAATTCCTCATCCTTGATGAAGCCGGCGCTCGAGCGTCCCTCCAGCAAGCGCTCGGGCGGCATCGAGCGCGCCACCACATAGCCCTGCACGTAGTCGACGCCGATCTCGTGCAGCGTCTGCACGGTGGCCGCGTCTTCGGCCCATTCCGCGATCGTCTTCATGCCCAGGTTCACGGCAAGGCTGACGATGGCCTCGACGATCGCCACGTTGGCCGGGTGGGCGTTGATGTTGACGATGAAATTGCCGTCGATTTTCAACACGTCGGCCGGCAGTTCCTTGAGGTACGAGAACGAGGTGTAGCCGGCGCCGAAGTCGTCCAGCGCCACCTTCACGCCGAAGCTGCGCACCTGGTCGATGAAGCGGCGCGTGTTGTCCAGGTCGTGCAGCGCCACGCTCTCGGTGATTTCCAGGCACAGGCGACTGGCCACGTGCACGTAGCGGCCCAGGATGTCGAAGGTGTCCTGCACGAAGCGCTCGTCGTTGAGCGACGCCCCCGACAGGTTCATGCACACGAAACGGGTATTGACCAGGTCGTCGGTGTGCTCGGCGATCCAGGCCAGGGTGGTGTTCAGCACCCAGCGGTCGATCATGCTGGCGCGGCCGCTCTTCTCGGCGGCGGCGATCACGGGGCCGGCCGGCACCACGCGCCCATCCGGCTCGCGCATGCGCAGCAAGACCTCGAAGTTCATCGATTCATGCGGCGCGCGCAGCGACATGATCGGCTGCATCTCGAGCAGCAGGCTGTCGGTCGCGTCCGGGCGGGACAGGCGCTCGACCAGGTCCAGTTCGGCCGCGCGCTGGCGGAAGGCGTCGGCGCCGCGTTCATAGACCACCAGGCCGTCGCCCAGGCCGGTCTTGGCTTCGCGGCAGGCGCGGTCGGAGGTCGATACCGCATCCTTCATCGGCATGCCCGGCACCACCTCGATCAGGCCGACCGAGGCGCGCACGTGGAAGGCCTTGTCGCCCACCCGGTACGGGGTATTGCCGAGGCGGTCGACGATGCCGCGGCAGATGATCGAGGCCAGCGGGATCGCCGTCTCGGGCATGACGATCACGAATTCGTCGCCGCCCACGCGGCCGATCTGCTGGCCGCCGGCCAGCATCGTGCCCATCCGCTCGCATACCTGCTTGAGCACTTCGTCGCCCGCCGCATGGCCGAACAGGTCGTTGATCAGCTTGAAGCGGTCGAGGTCGACATAGGCCAGCGCCATCGGCCGGCCGAGCGCCAGGCTGGCGGCGGCGCCTGAAAATTCGCGCTCGATCCCGCGCCGGTTATAGACCTTGGTCAGCGGATCGTTATTGGCCATGAAGCGCAGCTGCTCGGTAGCCTTGTGTTTTTCGGTCGTGTCCTGCAGCACGCCCTCGATGCGCGAGCGCGCCAGGGTGGCGCTGACCAGGAAACGCTGGTGGCCGTCGCGGCTGGCCAATTCCATCTCGGCCTCGGACCTGGCATGCACCTGCTCGTGCAGACTGGCCCAGCTGGCTTCGGTGAAGAACTGGCGCCAGGCGGTGCGGCCGGGCGTGAAGCCGGTCATGCCCAGCATCTTCTGCAGGGCCGGATTGACGCTCAAAAAGCGGCCGTGCATGTCGAGCGTGAACAGGCCGACCGGCATCGCCTGGTAGGCGTGCTCGAGCTCTTCCTGCGCTTCCTGGCGTTTCTCGGTCTCCATGCGCATCTGCTCGGCCACGGCCAGCGCCGCCAGCAGGCTCGATGCGAGCGCGGCGGTGACGCTGTTGATGACGCCCAGCAGCTCGCGCATGCCGAGCGCGGCCGACAAGACCTCGGCCAGCGAGGCCAGGAAAGTGACCGCGAACGAAGCCGCGAACCAGGCCGCGACCCGCGTGCGCGACTCCACGATGATCTTGAACAGGCCGATCGTCATCAAGGAGAAGCAGCACACCAGGATGCCCCACAGCAGCGGCAAATACATGCCATACGGCAGCAGCATGGCCGCGGCCAGCATCGGCATGCACAACCATTGCATGACGCGCATCGGCAACAGGTAGCGCATCTCGGCCAGGTGCTCCTTGAGCAGCGCCTGGTACAGGGTCAGCGTGGCGATGCCGTACAGGGTGATCGTCACCGCGCGGCTACGCAGCAGCCATTCGGAAGGCACGGTCTGGCCCAGCCACTGGATGTCCCAGCCGGCCGACAGCGCGCCCACGCGCAGGTTCAGGATCAGCCAGCCGGCGAACAGCACGTAGACCGGCTGGCGGTTGATCAGGGCCGTGATGAGGATGAACAGGGCCAGCACGATCATGCCGCCGTCGAGCAGGCCCGATTTGCGATGATATTGCTTGACCGACAAGTCGAACTGCTCGGTCGGCCATTGCAGCACCGACAGCCGTGCCGGGCCCGAGAAACCGGCGCGGCACAGCAGCTGGCGCGGCAGCGGCTCCAGGCGCATCGTGAAACCGGCCTTGTCGGCCTGCAGCACGCCGTGGGCGGTGCTGCGGGTGGCGGCGCCGAGCGGGTTCAGGGTGGCCGCATCCCAGCAGGCGATGTCGAGCGCGTGGCGCGACGGGAATTCGATCACCTGCTCGCCGGCGCGCGGCATCGGCTCGAAGGCGAACCAGACCGGCGCTTCGGACAGGTGGGTATCGTGGCCATTGACCAGCGACGTGGCGCGCGCCAGGGCCAGCGCATCGCCTGGCGCCAGGGCCGCGGCCCGGTCGACCGTGACGTGCATCGCCAGCGGCACGTCGCCGCTGGTGCGGTATTCGTCATGCCAGAAGACGAGGGCGATCAGCGAGACGATGCCGATCCCGACCGGAATCAGATAGTAGGCAAATATCTTCAGTATCAGCTCGACAGCGGCGTGGAGCGCGGCCGGCCACGTTGCACGGGGCTGACGTTGGTCGTTGGGCATGGACGATCTTGTGTGTCACTGGTGACCCGAAGCGACGAGCGGCGGGGCATGAAAGCGCAAGGATACCGCTTAACGCTAGTGCCGTCATGCAATTGTTACTTCTGCCAGGGCGATTTCACAACGGTTTGTCACCGAAATACGGCTTAGGTCCGATTGCGCGTTCGGCCTGCCGGTGGCCCACTGGGCGCAGGGTGGCCGCCGGCACGGCGCTGCGGGCTTCCCGGCAAAATCGCGTTCGCCGACGAAAGGAAAGCAGATGCGGGCCGTTCCGATCCGACTCCTGTGCGCCGCGGCCTGGATGCCGCTGGCCTGCCTGGCGGCGCCGCAAGGCGCCTCCCCGGCGCAGCCTCCCGCGCAACCTGCCGCGCAGTCCCCCGCGCCGGCCAAGTCCGACCAGGCCGACCAGGCCGATCAGGCGGCGCAGCCGGCGATCGACCCCGATGCGATGTCCGCCCTCGGCGCCATGGGCGCCTATCTGCGCACCCTGTCCGCGTTCGAAGTCGTCGGGCGCGCCACGACCGAGACCGTGATGGACGACGGCATGAAGCTGCAGTTCGACAGCACCGCGAACCTCAAGGTGCGCCGCCCCGACCGCCTGCGGGTGGACATGGCCAGCGACCGCAAGCAGCGCCAGCTCTTCTATGACGGCAAGACGCTGACCATCTACGGCCAGCGCATCAACTACTACGCGACCGTCCCCGCCCCGCCGACCCTGCGCGAGACCGTCGACACGCTCGGCAAGAAATACGGCATCGAACTGCCGCTGGCCGACCTGTTCTATTGGGGGACGGAACAGGCGCCGGTGTCGGACATCCGGGCGGCGCACTACATCGGTCCGGCAACGGTCGGCAGCCTGAAGGCCGACCACTACGCCTTTCGCCAGGAAGGCGTGGACTGGCAGGTCTGGATCCAGACCGGCAAGACGCCGCTGCCCCTGAAGCTGGCGATCACGGCCAGCGGGCAGCCGGGCGCGCCGACCCACACGTCGTGGCTGCGCTGGAACATCGCGCCACGCTTCACCGACGCCACCTTCGTCTTCCGACCGCCGCCGGGCGCGCTGAAGATCGCTTTGCAGACGGCCGACGGCAAGGTCGCGTCCATCAAATGAACGGGGGAGAACCCATGCCGCTCACTCCAGGACATCGGCGCGTCATCGGTGTGCTGCTCGCGCTGGCCGTCGTCGTCGTCGCCTACGAGGCCGCCGCCCAGCGCGGCGCGGGACGCGTCGGCGGGGCCGCGGTCAGCCGCAGCGGGAGCGTCCACGCGCATCGCGGCGCCTACAGCGGGAGTTACCACGCCTCCAGCCGGGTCAGCCGCACCTCGGTCAACGGCTACGCCGGCGTCAACCGCAACGTCAACGTCAACCGCAATATCAACGTGGATGTCGACCATGATTACTACCGCCCCGGCGCGGCGCTCGCGGTGGCCGGGGCGGCGGCGGTGACGGCGGCGGCGATCGGCTCGGTGGCGTATTCGATCCCGCCCTCTTGCGTGACCGTGGTGCGCGCCGGCGCCACCTACCAGCAATGCGGCAGCACCTGGTACCAGCCGCAGTACGCGGGCACCAGCATGACCTATGTCGTGGTCGAGCCGCCGGGCTGACGCCATGCAGCCCGGCCGCCGTAACGCCTGCGCGGCGGCGCTCGGACTGGCCTGGTGCGCCGGCCCGCCCGCCCAGGCGCAAGAGGCCGAGGACCTGGCCAAGAAGCTGGCCAACCCGGTGGCCGCGATGATCAGCGTGCCGCTGCAGGCCAACGACGACCGCCGCTACGGCCCCACGCGCGACGGCCGCCGGTTCACCATGAACCTGCAACCCGTGGTGCCGGTCACGCTCGACCCCGACTGGACCCTGATCAGCCGCACCATCGTGCCGCTGGTCAGCCAGCACGATCTGGCGCCCGGCGCCGGCAACCAGCACGGCATCGGCGACGTCACCCAGAGTTTTTTCATCTCGCCTTCGCGCCCCGGCGCCAACGGCATCATCTGGGGCGCCGGGCCGGCGTTCCTGCTGCCCACCGGTAGCGAGAGCGCGCTCAGCGCACGCCAGTGGGGTGTCGGTCCGACCGGGGTCGTGCTGCGGCAGCACGGGCCGTGGACCTATGGCGCGCTGGCGAACCACATCTGGTCGTTCGCCGGACATGACGACCGGCCGAACGTCAGCGCCACCTTTCTCCAGCCCTTCCTCAGCTATACCACCAGGAATGCCTGGACCTTCGGCGTCAACACCGAATCCAGCTACGACTGGAAACTGGAGCAGTGGTCGGCGCCGGTCAACCTGACCGTCAGCAAGCTGCTCAGGTTCGGCCGCCAGCCGGTGTCGATCGGCGGCGGCCTGCGCTACTGGGCCGACAGCCCGAGCGGCGGGCCGCGCGACTGGGGCGTGCGCCTGAGCGTGACCTTCCTGTTCGCCAGGTAGGGCGATGAGCGCGAACCAGGAAGCTCCCGGGCAGGACGCGCGCGCTACCCGCTGGCTGGCCGCCTGGGCGGTGTTCATCCTGCTGCTGTACGCGGCCGGCACGCTGGGCGGGGCCAGCCTGCTGCGCGGCTACCGCGCCGACACCGAGCAGGCCAGGCAGGCGGGACTGGCCGACCTCCATGCGCCGCCGGCGCACGCCGAGGCCGCGCGCGGTGCCGCCGCGCCCCCGGACAGGGGCGCGGCAGCGGTGGAGGTGGAGGTTGGAATCGGCGTGCGCCGGGTCGGCGCCGTCACGCCGCACGAAGCCGGCTGGACCGGTGAATTCACGCTCTGGTTCCGCACGCCGGCCGGCGCGGCCATCGACCCGGGAAAAGGCTTCAGGATCGTCAACGGCGACGTGCTGGCGCGCGAGCAGACCGCCGACGACATCCGCGCCGGCCGGCGCTACCAGGAATACCGGGTGGCGGCGCGCATGTCCAAGATGTTCGACGGCGCCCGCTTTCCGCTGGGCGACGAGGCGCTGCTGGTCGAGATCGAGGACGTCGCCCATGCGTCCGCTACGCTGCGCTACGTGGCCGATGCGCGCGACAGCCACGTCGCGCCGGACGCGATGCCGCCCAACGTGAGGCTGGTTACTGCCATGCCCATGGTGCGCCAGCAGATCCACCGCTCCGACGGCGAACGCGTGGCGCGCTCGCGCTTCGTCTATGCGATGCTGGCGGCGCCGAACGGCTACGGCGTCTACCTGAAGCTGTTCCAGGCCCTGTTCGCCTCGGTCGCCATCGCCCTGCTCGCCCTTTACATCAGGCCTTCCGAGGTCGATGCCCGCTTCGGCTTGCCGGTCGGCGCCTTCTTCGCCAGCGTCAGCAACGTCGCCGCCATCATGCCGCTGCTGCCGCCCACCAACCGCATCGCGCTGTCGGACATGATCAACCTGGCCGGCATGGCGACCATCTTCCTCGTGCTGGCGCAGTCGGTGATCGCGCTGTGGCTGGTCGACACGCTGGGGCGCGAGCGGCTGGCGCACCGCTTCGACCGCCTCTCGCTCGCCGTCCTGCTGCCAGGCTATGCGACGCTGAACCTGGTCTTGCCGCTGGCGGCCAGCCCCTGAGACCATGGTCCATGGTCCCACTGTGCGCCCGCGCTTGCTACATTGCCCCTGGAACAGGCCCGCGGCGCCGCTTTCCCGTCCATGCCGACCGCGACCACAACAGCGACACCATGAGCGAACCATCCACGACGCGGGCCGCCGCCGAGCGGCCTGCCCTGCCCCGCACCACGTCGCGCCCGAACGGGCCGACCGCTACCGGGGCCGGTTCGACGCCGGCTGGAACCAGATGCGGCAAGAGATCGGGGAGCGCCAGTAGCGTCGGCCGGCGCGCCGTTCTCAGAACAGGTAGGAGAACGCGACCCCGATCGTCCACTGGTCCGCATCCCCGCGGTCCTCCACCAGCGGACTGTCCTTGGCGTCGTCCAGCAGCCGCTCATAACGCCCGCCGACCGTCATCAGCCATTCCGGATTCAGCTGGGTCGTGATGCTGAAGGGAATCTTGATCGAGGTGACCGACGGGTCGGGATCGTAGGGCACGCCGCCACGCTCCGGAAACAGGCGCAGATCGTCGCCCTGGATGCCGAAATACTTGCGGTTGAAGTCACTACTGGCAAAGAACAGGCCGAAGCCGATGCTTCCGACCAGCTGCATGCCGCCGACAGGCTGCGGGAAGGGATGGACGTAGTTGACGCGCAGGTTGCCGCTGGCGCCGTCGTACACATTATTGGTGTTGCCGACCACGTCGGCGCTGAACACCAGCTTGTGCATCGGCTGGCCTTGCGTCAGCGGCATGTGGTAGGCGACGAAGGCGCCCACTTCGGTGGCCGTGGCGACCGGGAGCATGCGCGAGACGATCTCGTCGTCGGCATCGTCGTCGCGCCGCATGCGCCAGCGCAGCACCGGACCGGCGCGCCAGTCCTTGCGCGGCAGCAGGTTGGCCTGGATCTCGGGCCCGATCACCCGCACGTAGCGGTCGGCACCGAAGTTGTAGTGCAATACCGGCGCAACGGCGCCCTGGTAATCGGACGAGCCGTAATAGTCGGGCACCGCGAACACCCCGAGGCCCACCACGTTGCGTTCTTCGAGCAACTCGACCGGGAGCACGTCCTGGGCGGCGGCGAGCGGTGAACAGAGCAACGCCGCCGCAAGGGCAAGGCTGCGGGGGCTGCATTGGCTGCGGGGGCTGTGCGTGAACGTCTTCATGACTGACCTCTCGGAGCTAGGGGTTGGAACATCGGGGCCGCTCCGGCGCCATTGGCCGGTGCGCTTCGCACTGCTGCTAGGTGTGTAGACAGTGCGCGCCGCGTTTTGTGCCATACCTCGTCAAGAACGTCGTGCATCGGGCCCGGCCCGCGCGTCGGCGGCGGCGGCACTACGACCAAGGTCCACTACCGCCCGCGGCTGGAACGTGCCGATGACCGTGACCAGCCTGGCATGAAGGGATTGGACGCGCCGGCGCCTGCGCCCGACGCGCGCGAAACCGACCATCGCCGCCGGCGCCCTGGAGGCGCGAGCGAGCAGTGTCTCCAGCCATCGTGCAGCAGGCAAGATTGTCGTCCCACGTTCACGTCTTCATCGGCTGCGCCACGTTTTCGCAACATGGATCGCACGTTGGGAGCGAGCGGGTTACCAGCTTACGTATCATCAAACACCCAAACCGCGACCAGCGCTGCGCCCATTACGTTTGTCATGGTCCACGTTCGGGCCCAGGCCCGGACCCGGGGTCCAGGCATGCGCGCCGGCCGGCTGGCGATCAGACGACCATCAGGCGAACTTCAGGCGAACGCCAGTTCGACGCGCGGCCGGGTGGCCGGCGGCAGGGGACGTTGCGGCAACGCCGGCGATGACGGCACGGCCGGACCGATGTCGATGTCCGGATGGTGCGTGTTGAAGAAAAAGTTCAGCATCGGATGGCGCGCCTCGGCCCAGCGCTGCTGGAAGGTCGCGATCTCGAACGCCATGATGCGGTGCGGGATATTGCCCACGTGACGCAGCGGCACCAGACCCAATTCAGGAAACACATCGACGAACATCAGCTGATCGTACTGCTTGTCCACGGGTGGACGGCCTGTCGCCACCGAATAATCAATACCGTTGTCTTCGCAATACATGAAGCAGGCCTTGATCAGTGCAATCTTGACCATGCGGCCGACCCGGCCTTCGTCGATGCCAAGGCGGGTCGCCTCGACCAGGCGCTTGCCCTGCAGCCAGTCGGGCAGGACGATCGACTCTTCCACGCCCAGCGGGCGGTAGAGATTGGTACGGATGCGGGTGCTGCCGATGGGCGTGCCGTCCAGTTTCGATTCGGCCAGCAGGACGATGGTGTCGGCTTCGTAGTCGGCCGCCTCGGGCTGCGCCAGGCTGCGGGCGAAATCCGGGACATGGCGGGCATAGGCGGCGTGGCGGATGCGCACGGCCTTGAGGAGATCCGCTTCGGTTTCCACCCGGCGGACAGTGAACGGCAAGCGCTCGGTTGCGCCTCCAGCGATGGGTGCGCGCGCAGTACGCACGCCTGGCGCCTTCGGGGGGTTGAACACGGCTGCTGGGAACAGCTCCATGGCGGTACTCCTGAGTTAATAGTTTGAAATCGGTTTGTCCTTAATCAAATTATCAATCAGATCACAAAGTATCGAACCATCGAGCAGGCGTGCTTTTTGCCCTCTATTTAAAGGGAAGTACAGCCATGGTTTTGTGTCAAAGTTATTGGTTTTGGCCAAACAAAACCAGGAAAAGCCGGAACTTATTGCTTTACATCAATCTCGCCATGCCTGCGATACGGGCCGGGCCGCCCTTTTCGACGCCGATCCTGGCGGTGAGACGCGAACGCGCGCCCGCGTCTTCGCTAGCGCGCGCGTGGCGATGTCGGCGGCATCCGGCACGGCCGCGCCGATCCAGGCGCCGGCCGGATTGCCGCCCTGGCGGTCGTCATCGAATGGCGGCAATGCGCCCGACGCGGTTCGGGTCCATGGAAGACCCAGTGGCGAATGCGCGCGGCGCTAGCGGCGCGCTCCGTCGATCTTCGGCAGCAGCGCCGCCATGATGCCCAGGAGTGGCAGGAAAGATGCGATCCGGTACACCTGATCGATGCCGTGGATGTCGGCGATGTGGCCCATGGCCGCCGCGCCCACGCCGCTGATGCCGAACATCAGGCCGAAGAAGATGCCCGAGATCAGGCCGACCTTGCCCGGCACCAGTTCCTGGGCGTAGACCACGATGGCCGAGAAGGCCGACGACATCACCAGCCCGATCACGACCGACAGCACGCCGGTCCAGAACAGGTCTGCGTACGGCAGCGCGATGGTGAACGGCGCCGCGCCCAGGATCGAGAACCAGATCACGCGCTTGCGCCCGATCTTGTCGCCGACCGGGCCGCCGGCGAAGGTGCCTGCGGCCACCGAGGCCAGGAACAGGAACAGGTACAGCTGGGCGGTGCCGACCGGCAGCTGGAATTTCTCGATCAGGAAGAAGGTGTAGTAGGTCTGCAGGCTGGCCATGTAGATGTACTTGGAGAACACCAGCAGCGCCAGCACCACCAGGGCCTGGATCACCTTCTTGCGCGGCAGCTTTGGTCCGGCGTGCTGCGCGGCCTTCCTGATCATGTTCATCAGGTGGTTGCTGTACCAGCGGCTCACGCCGACCAGCACCGCCACCGCGACCAGCACCAGCAGCATGAACCAGGCGATCTCGGCCTGGCCGCGCCCGACCACGACGGCCGCCGCCAGCAGCGGGCCGAGCGCCGAGCCGGCGTTGCCGCCGACCTGGAACAGCGACTGGGCGAAGCCGAAGCGCCCGCCCGAGGCCAGGCGCGCCACGCGCGAAGCCTCGGGGTGGAAGGTCGAGGAGCCGACGCCGATCAGCGCCGCCGCCAGCAGCAGCATGGGATAGCTGTCGGCCCACGCCAGCAGGCCGACGCCGAGCAAGGTCACGCACATCCCGGCCGGCAGCAGGAAGGGAATCGGGCGCCGGTCGGTGTACAGGCCGATCCAGGGCTGCAGCAGCGAGGCGGTGCACTGGAACGTCAATGTGATCAGGCCGACCTGGGTGAAGGTCAGGTCGAATTCCTGCTTGAGCAGCGGGTAGATCGAGGGCAGCACGGCCTGCACGCAGTCGTTGAGCAGGTGGACGAAGGCAACCGAGAACAGGATTTGCATCACGGCGCCGGAGGCGGCGGGCGTGACCGGGGAAGACGAAGACTGTGGAATGGACATGGGACGACGGACTCGGATTGCGCCAACGCGGTATGGACAATCCAACAGCATATGCCAAATTCGGCATTTGCGTGCGACGTGGTGCCTTCCTGGAACACCCGTATCGTCGCCTTCCCCGCTATCGTTTGCACGTCGTTCCCGCGAAGGCGGGAACCCAAGTGTGCGTGCGTATCGCATACTTCACGCGATTGTGGCAATGCGAATGCCTTGGGTTCCCGCCTCCGCGGGAACGACGGGTTTGAGCTAACGAAAGAACAACGCTTTCTTACTTCACCGGCACAAGGCGGATCGCCTGTCCGCCGCCCGGCGCCAGCACCATCCGGATGGTATCAAGGCTGGTCACGTTGCGCTTCTCGATCGCGATGTCGAAGCGGCGCTGGTCGTCGCGATAGTCGGCGTTGTCGCCGTCGCGGTAGATCTCGGCCACGTAGGTCTTGCCCGCGTCCAGGAAGTCCAGCTTCAGGTCGAGCGTGCGGCGGCTGCCATCGGTCACCGAGCCGACGTACCAGTCACTCGACGCGCGGTCCTTGCGCACGATGGTCACGTATTCGCCCACCGCGCCATGCGGCACGCGGGTGTCTTCCCAGTCGGCCGGGACGTCCTTGATGAACTGGAACGGGCCCGGATAGCGCTCGTAGTGCTCGATCAGGTCGGCCGCCATCACCACCGGCGAATAGATCACCACGAAGTTGGCGAGCTGCTTGGCCTGGGTCGAGTTGAACGGCCGCTTGTCCTTGCCTTCCAGGCTCAGGATGCCCGGCGTGTAGTCGAGCGGGCCGCTCAGCATGCGGGTGAACACCAGGTTGGCCTCGTGCTCGACACTGTTGACCGGATTGCCCCAGGCGTTGTACTCGACGCCGCGCGCGCCTTCGCGCGAGATCCAGTTCGGATATGTGCGGCGCAGGCCGGTGTCCTTCACCGGTTCATGGGTATTGATCGCGATCTTGTAGCGCGCCGCCTCCTCGACCACCTTCTGGTAGTGGCGCACGCCCTCCTGCGAATCCGTGTAGCCGAAATGAACCTTGCCGTTCCTGCCCATGAACTGGGCAGCGCCGCCATCGGTCACGTAGCCGGTCTTGATGCTGTCCACGCCGTGTTTCGCATACAGCTTGAAGGCCGCGTCCATCTGCTTCTCGTAGTGCGCGATATTGCCGCCGGTTTCGTGGTGGCCGATCAGGTGCACGCCCTTCTTGCGGCCGTAGTCGGTCACGGCGGCGATGTCGAAGCTCGGATGCGCCTTCGTGAAGTCCATGTCCAGGCCGTTGCCGGCCCAGTCGCTGTCCCAGCCCGGGTTCCAGCCCTCGACCAGCACGCCGCGAAAACCGTGCTTGGCCGCGAAGTCGATGTAGCGCTTGGTGTATTCGGTGGTGGCGCCGTGTTTCGGACCCGATGCCCACGATTTGGTTTCCAGGTGCATGTCCCACCACACGCCGACGTACTTCGACGGCTTGACCCACGAGACGTCGCCCAGCTTGTTCGGTTCGTTCAGGTTCAGCACCAGGTCGGACATGTACAGGCCCGCCGCGTCGTCGGCGATCTGCATCGTGCGCCATGGCGTGGTGAAGGCGCCGGTGCGCACCACCGGGTTGCCGGTGGCGGACGGGGTCAGGTGCGCGCGCAGGCGCTGGCCCTCGACCCGGCGCAGCCACATCGAGGCATAGTCGACCAGGGCCGCCTCGTGGAAGGCGATGTGGGTGCCGTTCTCCATGCGCACCGTCATCGGGGTGTTGGCCATGCCCACCTCTGCCAGCCGCGACTTCTGGATCGGGTATTCCAGCGCCCAGACTTCACCCGCCTGCTGCCACCAGGCGGTGGCCGGCTGCGCGACCACGAATTCGGTCAGCTCGTCGGCGATGTGCGTGGCGCGGTTGTTCGGCAGCTTGGGGAACTCGTAGCGAAAGCCCAGGCCGTCGTCGTACACGCGGAACACGATCGCCAGGCGGCGCCCGTCGTTCTTCTTGACGTCGACCCGCATCTGGCGGTAGTGGTTGCGCACCGTGCGGCGCTCGCCCCAGGGCTGCTCCCAGGTGCCGTCATGGTCGGTGACCACCTGGCGCTCGATCTTGAAGCCCGCGTCCAGCGGCTTGTCGCTGCCCAGCACGAAGCCCAGGCGCGACGGCGCGATCACCGGCTGGCCACGGCGTTCGACCTGGTACGACAGGCGCCCGTCCGGCGCGACCTGCACCGACACGTTCAGCACCTTGCCCGGCGACTCGACGCTCGCGCTCATGGCTTCGGCCGCGAAGGCGCTGCTACTCACCACCATGCCCAGCACCACGCAGCAATGCGCGGCCAGGCCGACGTTCATGAATCTGGAAACCATATCTCTCCTTGTTTACTTCACCAGCACCCGGTAGCTCCACGGTGCCATCTCAAAATTGGTCGATCCGCCCACCTCGACCCTGGCGCCGGTGGCGAAGTCGCGGTACGAACCGTGATGCAGCGTCTTGTCGAAGCTCGCCCTGACCGGCTTGTCCGACAGGTTCAGGGCGACGAACACCTTGTCCTTGTCGTTGGCGCGCACGAAGCTCAACACCTGCGCCGGCGCGCCGTTCGGCACCTGCACCATCCGCGCGCCGTATTCGCCGTTCCACAGCGCCGTGTTCTGTTTCTTGAGCGCGATCAGCTTCTTGTAGAACGCCGTGTAGGGCGAGGCGTTCCACGCGATCGGGTCGCGCTCGAAGAAGGCCAGGCGCCTGGTGTTGCCCGCCTCCTGGCCGTTGTAGACCAGCGGGATGCCTTCGCTGACAAAACTGAACACGATCGCCGCGTCGACCGCCGGGCCGAAGGCCTCGAACTCGGTGCCGTCCCAGGCGTTCTTGTCGTGGTTCGTCGTGTACAGCATGCGGTAGGCCTGGCGCGGATAGAACTTGGCGTTCCAGGCGTAATAGACGTGCAGGCGGGTGGCGTCCGAGCGGCCGCGCGCGATGTCGTGCAGCGCCTCCCACCAGGTCCAGGCATAGCTGGCGTCGAAGGCGTCGCGGTGCATGTCGCGGCTCTCCCACTCGGCCAGCATGAACACCGGTTTGATGGCGCGCAGCTCGCGGCTGGCGTGGTCCCAGAAGTCCTGCGGCACCAGGCCGGCGGCGTCCACGCGATAGCCGTCGATGCCGGCCTCGGTCAGCCAGAACTTCATGGCCTCGAGCATGTAGCGGCGCAGCCCGGGCTTGCCGTAGTCGAGGTCGATGATGTCGTCCCAGTTGAACCAGGGCGTCGGCTGCGGCTTGCCATCCGGCCCCTTGGCGTACCAGTCGGGGTGCTGCGCCATCAGCACGTTGTCCCACGAGGTGTGGTTGCCGACCCAGTCGATGATCACGCGCAGGCCCAGCGCGTGGGCGCGCGCCACGAAAGCGCGCAGGTCGGCCATGGTGCCCAGCTCGGGATTGACGGCGCGAAAATCGCGCACCGCGTAGGGGCTGCCCAGCGAACCCTTGCGCTTGACTTCGCCGATCGGGTGGATTGGCATCAGCCACAGGATGCCGACGCCCAGCTCCTTCAGGCGCGGCAACTGGTCCGTCGCGGCCTTGAGCGTGCCTTCCGGCGTGAACTGGCGCGTGTTGATCTGGTAGATGGTGGCATTCCTGGTCCAGTCGGCGTGCTGGAACTGCACGTACTCGCGCGGCCGGTAAGGATCGGTAGCGGGCGCCGCCAGCGCCGCCGGCGCGGCGGCCAGCAGCGACAGCGCCGCAATGGCATGGGCGAGGATTGGCTTCATGGGCAGTCCGGTCATGGTCAGAACTTGTAGTTGAGACCCGCCGAGTAGGTGCGGCCGAAGGTGACGGTGTTGGTGTACACCGTCGGATCGCTGGTGTACTCGCGGAACGGTTCGTTGGTCAGGTTATGCCCTTGCAGGAACACCGACCAGCCCTGGAGCATCCCGCCCTGGAAATCGTAGGACACCTGGGCGTCGGCGATCGTCTCGCCCTTGATGAAGGTGAACTGCGATTCGCTGCGGTAGTCGAGGATCTGGCCGATGAAGCTCGAGCGACGGTAAGCCGCCAGCGACACCTGCAGGCCGTGCTTCTCGTAGTACAGGCGCAGGCTGGTCACGTTGCGCGACAGGCCCGGCAGCCCGATCTCGGACACCGCGCCGTTGAACACCGGCGCATTGCTGCCGGTGACGAAAGCGCTGGTCGGCAGGCGCACCGAGGAATCGGTGTGCGAATGGTTCACCTGCACGCCGAAGCCATCCAGCGCGTTCACGACCAGGCCGAACGGCAGGTTGGCCGACAGCTCGATGCCGCGCATGATGCCGCCCTCCCCGTTCTGCGGCATGGTCAGGAAGCCGACCGTCGAGCCGGCGTACTGGCCGGTGGCCGGCAGCGGCGTGGTCGGACTGGTGTACTGGGCGAAGTCGAACATCTGCGGCGCATTGATCACGTAGTTGTCGAGCTTCTTGTAGAACAGCGCGGCGCTGACGTAACCCTTCTTGCCGAAGTATTTTTCGTACGACAGGTCGAGCGCACGCGCCTCATAGGGTTTGAGTTCCGGGTTGCCGGCGAAGCCGGTCAGCGCCGGGTCATCGGCGGTGGCGCTCTGCAGGCCGAAGTTCATGCTGGCCTTGAGGTTGTCCAGGTTGGCGCGCGAGACCTGCTTGCCGGCGCCCAGGCGCAGCAGTTGGTCGTTGCCCAGGTCGAAGGTCAGGTTCAGGCTGGGCAAGACCTTCGTGTAGTCGACGCCGCCGGTCTTGACGACCGCCGGGCAGGTGTCCGTGGTGATGCCGGTGCAGTTGGCGAGGTCAACCTGGTTGCCGCTGGCGCGCTGGCGGGTATCGACCACCTGCACGCCGATATTGCCGCTGTACGGCAGCGACATCAGGGTGCCGTCGAGTTCGCCCATCAGGTAGGCGGTGGTGACCTTCTCGCCCACCGTCCAGTCGCGCGCCAGCACGGTGGCGTCGACCCAGCGGTTCAGTTCATACAGCGTGCCCAGGCTGCCGGTCGGGTCGAACGCCGCGACCGGGATGCCGGTCGGGCCGGCGACATCAAGGCCGCTGCCCGGCATCTGGATAGCGGCGTAGCCGTCGCCGCCGCGCACCGACAGCCGCCCCTCCTCGCCCAGGCGCGACTTGTCGCGCTTGGTGTAATTGACGCCGACGCGCAGCGCGGCCAGCGGGCCCCAGTCGGTGTCGCGTTCGGCCGACAAGCGCACCGCCTGCACCTTGTCGTCGATGGTCGGCAGCGCCAGGTAGCCGGCCTGCGGCGACAGCGGGCCGCCGCCCCAGCCGGCGACGTCGGTCAGCAGGGCCACGCTGCGGTCGGCGTAGTTCAGGCTCGGGCTGTAACGCACGTCGGCGAAGTTGTTGCCGTTGAAGCCGCTGTAGCTGATCGAACCGAGCTGGCTCTCGGGCGTGTTGCCCGGCTGGCCGGCCAGGGTCTCGAAATTGCTGATGCGCTTGGTGCCCTTCGAGTACGACAGGTCGTTCACGATGCGCCATTCGCCCACCTTGAGCTCGTTATTCACGCCGAGCGACAGCAGGCGGTCCTTGTTCGAGAACAGGTGGTTGCGCACGTCGCCCTTGTAATTACTGAACGTGCCGGCGCTGACGATGCCGTTCTCGATGGTGGCGTTGGTCAGCACCGCGTCCGGATCGTAGATGCCGGTGCCGCCGACGATCGCGCCTTCGAGGCCGGTCTTCTTGGTCGCCTCTTCGCCGCGCGAGTAGAACGCGTCGAAGGTGGAGCGGAACTTGTCGTTGGGCCTGAACTGCAGGGTGACCGAGGCGCCGTCGCGCTCGGCCTTGCGGCGCGAGGTCTCGGCCATGAAGCCGTTGATCGCCCTGACGGTCTGGCCGTTATAGTCGATGTCGGCGGTGTTGGCGCCCCAGCTGTCGAATTTGAGTTCGCCGCCGTTGTCCTGCTTGAACGAGGTCAGGCCGACCGACAGGCCCAGCTTGCGGCCGAAGTACTGGTCGACGTAGGTCAGCGTCTTGCGGTGGCCCGAGCCGAGGTCGGAACCGGAACCGAAGCCGATGCGCTCCTTGCGCGCATTGGCGGCGAACATGCGCTTGCCGAAATCGAGCGGGCGCAGGGTGCGCAGGTCGATGGTCGAGGCCAGGCCCTGGCCGATCAGGCTCGCGTCCGGCGTTTTATAGACCAGCACGCTGCCGGTCAGCTCGGACGGGAACAGGTCGAATTCGGGGCTGCGCGCATCGCTGGTGGAGGCCTGCTCGCGGCCGTTGAGCAGGGAGCCGTTGAAGGTCGGCGACATGCCGCGCACGCTGACTTCGGTCGCCTTGCCGTTGATCTTGCTGCGCTGGGTGGTCACGCCCGACAGGCGCGAGATCGACTGGGCGACGGTGGTGTCGGGGAGCTTGCCGATGTCTTCGGCGGAGACGGCTTCGACGATGGACGTCGCGTTGCGCTTGATCTCGATGGCCGCCTCGATGCCGCGCCGGATGCCGGACACGTTGACGGTGGCGATCGGGGCTTCCCCCGTGACCGTGGCCGCGGGACGATTGGCGTCAACAGGGTCCTGGGCGCCGGCTTCCTGCGCCTGCAGCGGGGCCGCCATCAACAAGAGCGCGCAGGCGCCTGCAATGGGGTGCAATTGCGGATGCAACCGCAGTTGCAACTGTAAGCCCTGGCGCCGCGCGCCATTCCGACGTGTCGTCATGCTTGTCTCCTGTTTTGTCGTTATTTCCAGCTTGTTGCTGGTTGGATGCGATGGTCCGACATCGCGCGGGCGGGGTCAACGCATGCGCTGAAGCGAATCTGAAGATTCGGCGGCGCCCCGCCGGTTCGCCGCGCTGGTAAACTCGGGCCATGAAAATTCTCATGATCGAAGACGATCTGGCCATCGGCCAGGCGCTGTTGTCGGTGTTCCAGGACGAGGGCCACACGGCGGTCTGGCTGCGCCTCGCGGCCGACGCCGGGGCGCGCATCCGGGGCGAAGCCTTCGACGCGGTGGTTCTCGACCTCGGCCTGCCCGACGGCGACGGCAACGACCTGCTGCGCCAGCTGCGCGCCGACGGCGTGCGCCTGCCGGTCTTGATCATCAGCGCGCGCGACAGCCTGCAAGACCGCCTGAAGGGCTTCGACCTGGGCGCGGACGACTACCTGATCAAGCCGTTCGAGATTCCCGAGCTCCTGGTGCGCCTGCGCGCGCTGGTGCGCCGCAGCCACGGCACGCTCGAAGAAAACCTGTGGACGGCGGGCGACATCGTGCTGGACGAGAACCGCATGGCGGTCACGCGCGGCGGCCAGCCGGTGACGCTGTCGAAGACCGAGTTCGCGCTGCTCTTGACGCTCATGAAGCAGGCCAACCGGGTCTTGACGCGGGTGGAGCTGGAACGGCGCGCGCTGCCCGCCGGCGATGGACAAAGCCAGACCCTGGACGTGCACATCTTCAACCTGCGCAAGAAGATCGGCGAAGGCGTGATCCGCACCGTGCGCGGCGTCGGCTACATGGTGCAGCAGGATGCTTAGCAGGCTGGCGAACCGGCCGTCGTCGCTGTTCCAGCGCCTGATGTTCAGCTTCACGGGCGTGATCATCGTCGTGGCCATCATCGGACTGGTGTGGGTGTTCCTCGAGGCCAAGGCCACCCAGCGCAGCCGCACCTTCAGCGAGAACAAGGCGCATACCGCCAATATCCAGGCCCACCTGTCTGACATCGGCCCGGACGTGGCGCGCATGCTGCCGGTGCTGGCGGAGATCGAAGCGAACCGCGTGCGCATGTTCCAGGAACTTGATTACCACTCGCACGTGCGGGTGCGCGTCTGGCTGCAGGGCCGCCTGATCTACAACTCGGCGCCGCAGTGGCCCGACCGGCTGCCCGAAGTCGCCACCCGCGACGCCTATTCCTGGGTACGCTGGGAGGCCCGCGACACGCTCCAGGACATCGTGGTCGAGCGCAGCCACGAAGTCGACGACGAGTGGATGTTTTCGATCGGCGGCGTGGGATTCCTGCTGTCCTCGACCATCTTCAGCCTGCCGCTGCTCCTGATTCCCGC
Organism: Massilia sp. UYP34; assembly: GCF_056279385.1. Lineage (NCBI taxonomy): Bacteria > Pseudomonadati > Pseudomonadota > Betaproteobacteria > Burkholderiales > Oxalobacteraceae > Massilia > Massilia sp. UYP34. Next base: position 162,961 of record NZ_JBWBRF010000003.1, read on the forward strand.
CTGGCTGATCGTCGGCATCGGCCTGCGTCCGCTGCGCTCGATCGCCTCCAGCATCGCCCAGCGTTCGGACGGCGACCTGACGCCCGTGCCGGATTCCACCTACCGCGAACTGTCGCCGCTGGTCGACGCGATCAACGGGCTGATGGCGCGCCTGTCCCAGCGCATCGAGCACGAGCACGAGTTCCTGACCGATGCGGCGCACGAGCTCAAGACGCCGCTGGCGGCGATCCAGATCAACGCCCACGTGCTGCTCAGCCGCGCCGGCAGCGAGATGGCCGAGCGCTGCGCCGAACCGGCGGCCGGGCTGCGAAGCGGCGTGGCGCGCGCCACCCACACCGTGCACCAGCTGCTGGCCCTCGAACGGGCGCGCGCCGAGCCGCAGGTCGACCACCCCTGCCCGCAAACGGACGTCGCCGAGTTCGTGCGCGACCGGGTGGCGGCGGCGGCGCACCTGGCGGTGCAGCGCAACATCGAGATCGAGTTCCACGCCGATGCCGACGGCAGCGTGCCGCTGCACCTGGAAAGCATGGCCTCCGCCGTCGATAACCTGATCAGCAACGCGATCAAGTATTCGCCGCAGGACAGCCGCATCGCGGTGCGGCTCGTGCGCATCGGCCACATCTACCGCCTGGCGATCGGCGACCAGGGACCGGGCGTCGCGCCGGAGCTGCGCGACAAGGTGTTCGAACGCTTCTACCGGGTGCCGGGACAGGAACAGTCGGGCAGCGGCCTGGGACTGGCGATCGCCGAACGCGGCGCCGCGCGCAATGGCGGCATCATCGTGCTGTCGGACGGCGAAGGCGGCCGTGGGTTGACGGCGACCATCGAGTTCGCGGGCGCCGCGGTCTGAATCACCTGATCCGGCGCGCGCCTGTCGCACGTCGTTCCCGCGCAGGCGGGAACCCCAGTTTCATGCGTTGCCACCAACATCTGATATATCGACTGCGCTGGCGGCCTTGGGTTCCCGCCTGCGCGGGAACGACGTTTCAACCGTGCGGGCTGCGGATGCCAGTCGTCAGGCCGCCAGAAACGGCAGCACGCGCGCCAGCAGCAGCTCGGGCGCTTCCTCGGCGATGTAGTGCCCGCAGGGCAGCGCCCCGCCCTGCACGTCGTCGGCCGCCAGCTTCCATTCGCTCAACGGATCGAAGCAGCGCCCCACCACGCCCTGCTCGCCCCACAGCGCCAGCAGCGGCATCCGGAGCTTTCGCCCTTCCTTGCGATCAAACCGGTCGTGTTCCAGGTCGATCGTGGCGGCGGCCCGGTAATCCTCGCAGATCCCGTGCGCCGCGCCCGGCAGCGCCAGGCAGCGCTGGTATTCGCTCAGCGCGCGCGGATCGAACGGCGCCAGGCCCGCGCTGCGCTTGCCCATCACGTCACGCACATAAGCCCCCGGGTCGGCCTCGATCAGGCGCTCGGGCATGGGCGCCGGCTGGATCAGGAAGAACCAGTGCCAGTAGGCGCGCGCGAACGCTTCCGAGGTCTGCTCGTACATCGCCAGGGTCGGCGCGATGTCGAGCAACGCCATCCGCTCGACTGCCTGTGGATGGTCCAGCGCCAGCCGATGCGCCACGCGCGCGCCGCGGTCGTGGGCCAGCACCTTGAAGGTGTCGAAGCCGAGGACGCGCATGACGGCCAGCGCATCGAGCGCCATCGTGCGCTTGCTGTAGTTGGCGTGGTCGGCGTCGCCCTGCGGCTTGCCCGAGTCGCCATAGCCGCGCAGGTCGCAGGCCACCACCGTGAAGCGCTCGGCGAGGGCCGGCGCGACCTTGTGCCAGATGGCGTGGGTTTGCGGGTGGCCGTGCAGCAGCAGCAGCGGCGGGCCGGAGCCGCCGGTGATGGCGTTGATGGCGACCGACGGCGCCACGGCGACTTGCAGGGAACGGAAATCCGGGAATAGCGATGTCAAGGCGTGTCTTTCGCGTGCTCGTGAAGCTTCACTTTATCACGGCCGCGATCGGCCCCGCGGCCGACGACGCCGCCTCATGCAAGCAGGGTTTTCTGACACACACCTGACAGTTCGATAACTGTTGTAAAGACGCATTGATATCATTTAACGAATTGACATCGTGAATGGTGCTGCGCAGTATGAACTGGAGGCAAGACCTCATTGTCCCTTCAATTCGAAGAAACGCCGCCGTACGACAAGAAAAGGATTCAGCACCATGCAGAGAGCCAAGACGGAAAAGACAGCACTAGCCCTTGCCATCGCCACGCTGTGCGCAGGCTTCGCACACGCGCAGGAAGCCGCGCCGCAGGTCGACACCACGGCCAGCAATGCCGCCACGGTGGTGGTCACCGGCACCCGGGTTGCCAACCGCACCGCGCTCGACACCGCCGCGCCGGTCGACATCATCTCGTCCGAGACGCTCAAGAACGCAGGCAGCACCGAGATGAACCAGGCGCTGTCGATGGCCCTGCCCTCGCTGAACTTTCCGCGGCCATCGCTGACCGACGGCACCGACACCATCCGTCCCGCCACCCTGCGCGGCATGGCGCCCGACCAGACCCTGGTGCTGATCAATTCCAAGCGCCGCCACGCCTCGTCGCTGGTCAACGTGAACGGTTCGATCGGCCGTGGTTCGGCGGCGGTCGACCTCAACACGATCCCGACCGCGATCGTGAAATCGGTCGAGGTGCTGCGCGACGGCGCCGCGGCGCAATATGGCTCGGACGCGATCTCGGGCGTGGTCAACATGCGCCTGCGCACCGACCGCGATGGCGGCGAAGCGAGCGTCACCTATGGCGCGCGCAAGTCCGAATACGACCTGTGGAACGATGTCGCGCCCGTTGGGGGCACCTGGAGCGGCCCGGATTCGCGCAAGCGCACCGACGGCCAGACCGCCACCGTCAGCCTGTGGAAGGGCCTGGCCCTGGGCGAATCCGGCTTCCTGACCGTGGCCGCCGAGTACCGCGACCAGAGCCGCACCGAGCGTGGCGGCTACGACATGCGCCAGCAATACCCGCGCTTGGGTGGTACGAGCGGCGCCTTCGATCCGCGCGAAAACACGATCAACCGCTTCAACGCCTGGACCGGCGAACCGGACCTCGAGCAGACCACGCTGTTCGCCAACGCCGGCAACAACCTGGGCGGCGGCGTCAAGGTCTATGGCTGGGCCAGCTACCAGGACCGCGACGCCACCTCGTCCGGCTACTTCCGCCCGCCGCAGGACGCCCGCAACATCCTGTCGATCTATCCGGACGGCTTCCTGCCGCTGATCTCGCCCACCGTCAAGGACTTCTCGATGACCGGCGGCGTGACCTGGCAAGCGGGCCAGTGGGACATGGACGCCTCGCTCGGCTACGGCAAGAACAAGATGGAGTACACGATCGAGAACACCCTGAACCGCTCGCTGGGACCCACCAGCAAGACCGAGTTCTACGCCGGCGGTTATGCGTACGACCAGGCCGTGTTCAACCTGACCGGCGTGCGCAGCATCGAACTGGCCTCGCTGTCGTCGCCGCTGAACGTGGCGGTGGGCGTCGAGGCGCGCCGCGAAGGCTATGAGCTGTTCGCCGGCGAAGAGCAGTCGTGGAGCTATGGCGGCGAAGTGCTGCCCAACGGGACGCCGGCCGCGCCGGGCGCCCAGGTGTTCCCGGGCTTCCGTCCGGCCAACGAGGTCGACGCCCATCGCAACGCGGTCGGCGCCTTCATCGATCTCGAAGCGAACATTACGCCTGAACTCCTTGCCTCGGCCGCGGTGCGCGCCGAAAAATATTCCGACTTCGGCAACAGCGTGGCCGGCAAGCTGGCGCTGCGCTACGACTTCACCAAATCGTTCGCGCTGCGCGGCGCGATCCAGAACGGCTTCCGCGCGCCGTCGCCGCAGCAGCAGCACTTCACCGCCACCTCGACCAACTTCATCAACGGCATCCCTTACGAGATCACGACCTTCAAGCCGTCCGATCCGGTGGCCGTGGCCCTCGGCGCCAAGCCGCTCGACGCCGAGGAATCGGTGAACGCCTCGCTCGGCGCGGTGCTGCGCCTGGGCGCCGTGAGCGTGACGGTCGACGCCTACCGCATCGACATCGACGACCGCATCATCCTGTCCGAGAATCTCACGCAGGCCAATGTGCGCAACTACATCGCCAGCCAGGGCTTCATCGGCGTGGGCGGCGGGCGCTTCTTCATCAATGGCGTCGACACCACGACCAAGGGCGTGGACGTGGTGATCAACTGGGCGCACAACGCCGGCGCGGCGGGCCGCTTCGACTTCACCCTGGCCGGCAACTACACCGACACCGAGGTGACCAGGGTGCCGGTGACCGAACAGCTCTCGAGCCTGAGCCCTGCCCCGGTGCTGTTCGACCGCGTCAACGTGCTCTCGCTCGAAAAGGGCCAGCCGAAGAACAAGATCAGCGCCAACGTCAACTGGAAGCTCGGCCCGTGGGGCGCGACGCTGCGCGCCACGCGCTATGGCGAAGTGCTGTCGCCGGGCACCACGCCGGCCTTCGACTTCGAGCTTGGCGCCAAGACCGTGGTCGACCTGGAGGGACGCTTCGCCGTCACGCCGAAGCTGACCCTGGCCCTGGGCGCGGACAACGTCTTCGACCAGTACCCGGAAACGCTGCCGCCGACGCTCAACACCACGGGCAATACGCCGTTCTCGACCTACGCGCCGTTCGGCCGCTCGGGACGGTATATCTACGGGCGCGCGACCTACGCGTTCTGAATCCAACGCGTGCCGAAAGGCTTCCGGCGTTGAGGCAAGGGTTGCCCGGGTAGTCGGGAACTGCTCGGGCAACCTATCGAATGACATCCAGATCAACAGGAGACAGAGACCCATGCCGTCCAAAACAGAAATCACACAAGCGGCGCGCCAGAAGAATGGCGAGGTAGTCAGGCTCGCAGCGATGGTAGTGGCGACCAATCTGGGACTCGAAGACGAGCAGGCCAGGTCGCTGGTACAGCAGGCCATGATCGGCTCACTCATAAACCCCGTGATCACGAGTGTCCACGCCGGTCTCTCCGAATCCATGATCGCCACGCTGTCGAGCGGACAATATTCGGAAATGCTTGTTACCGGCAACGGCGGCGGCACTTTCGATCCATGGGCGGTGAACTTCAGTCCAGTAGCGCTCATGCAGGCGATACTGCCGATAGCAGAAATCAAGCTAAGCGACGATCCAGCGACGCTGGCGGTCGCGGTGGCATCGCTCCTTCTGGGCATAGCCGCCCTGGAGGGACAATGGAAGCATAAGGTGACGGGCGTAGATGCCGAAATCGTACTGATTCACAAACACATCACGTCGCACAGCGATAGCAAGACCGTCGCCGAAACGACCCTGCTCCATGAAGTCAACAACGCTCGCTCAGCGCGCGCGACTCCGGCACTGTCGCAGACGGAGTTCGATCAGGCACTGTTGCGACTGTTGATACAAAAATTTATTACAACCGATAGCGCACAGAAATCAGTAACGCTCATCTGCTGATCCGAACCAGTCAAATTCCGCCGTTCACAGGCACTGTTTTCGGCACAGTTCGACTTCTAACGCTCCAGCACCTCGCCCAGCCTGCGGGCGAGGAAATCCACCAGCGCCGCCACCCGCGGCGCCAGCGCGCCATGCTTGTAGAACACGGCCCACACGGGCTGGGTCCACGGCAGGGTGTGCTCTTCCAGCACCGGCACCAGCCGGCCCGCCGCGATGTCGGCGCGCACCAGGAATTCTCCCATCGAACCGATGCCCGCCCCGTTCAGGACCAGGTGGCGCACCGTCTCGCCGTTTGACGCCAGCACCTGCGGCGTGACGGTCCAGCCCTCGCCGCCGGCATGCAGCAGCGGCCAGGTATTGAGCGAGGCCGGCGCCGTGAAGCCCACGGTGCGGTGCAACGCCAGCTCGCCTGGTGCGCGCGGCACGCCGTATTTATCGATATAGCGCGGCGCCGCCACCACGCGCAGCCTGCCGGTGCCCAGGCGCCGCGCATTGAGCGTCGAATCGGGCAGCGCGCCGATGCGGATCGCCAGGTCGGCCCGCTCTTCGATCAGGTCGACGTAGGTTTCGCCGCTGGTCAGTTCCAGCTGGACCAGCGGATACGCCTCCAGGAAGTCGGGCAGCAGGGGCGCCAGCAGATGGTCGAGGGCCGGCGTCGAGGCATTGACCCGCACCAGCCCCGCTGGCTGCGAGCGGCGCGCCTGCGCCTCGGCCTCGGTATTGGCCAGGTCGTGCAGGATGGCGCGCGCCCGTTCGAGCAGCCAGGCGCCTTCGTCGGTCAATTGCAGGCGCCGCGTCGTACGGCGCATCAGCGTCATGCCCAGGCCATCCTCGAGCCGCGATATGGTGCGCGAGACCCCGGACGGAGTCTGCCCCAGGCGCCCGGCGGCAGCCGAGAACGAGCCCGAATCTATGACTGCGACAAATACAATCAATGCATCCACATCGATCATTATTGACTCCAGGTCAAAATTCCATTGTACAGCGGGCTATTTTTTCTTGCCTGCGCGCACGGCACACTGCATGCCCTGAACAACCCCGCCATGCAACAACAAGGAGAATCGCATGCCACTCGCACTCTGGGCGCTTACCTTGAGCGCCTTCGCCATCGGGACGACCGAATTCGTGATCGTCGGCCTGATTCCCACCATCGCCGCCAGCCTGGGCGTATCGGTGCCCTCGGCCGGCCTCCTGGTCAGCCTGTACGCGCTGGGCGTCGCCATCGGCGCGCCGGTGCTCACCGCCCTCACCGGGAGGGTGCCGCGCAAGCACCTGCTGCTCGGCCTCATGGTCCTGTTCACGCTCGGTAACCTGGTGGCCTGGATGGCGCCGAACTACGAAGCGCTGATGGCCGCGCGCGTGCTCACGGGTCTGGCGCACGGCGTGTTCTTCTCGATCGGCTCGACCATCGCCACCAGCCTGGTGCCGAAGGAAAAGGCCGCCAGCGCCATCGCGCTGATGTTCACCGGCCTGACCGTGGCCCTGGTCACCGGCGTGCCGCTCGGGACGTTCATCGGGCAGCACTTCGGCTGGCAGGCCACCTTCCTCGCCGTGTCGCTGCTGGGCGTGATCGCCGTGGTCGGCAGCGCCATCCTGGTGCCGTCGGATATCGCCGGCAGCAAACCGGCGAGCCTCCTGACCCAGCTCGCGGTGCTCAGGAAACCACGCCTGCTGCTGGTCTACGCCATGACCACGCTCGGCTACGGCGGCAGCTTCATCGCCTTCACCTACCTGGCACCGGTGCTGCAGGAAGTCTCGGGCTTCGCGGCGTCGACCGTCAGCCTGGTGATGCTGGTATATGGCGTCTCGGTCGCGGCCGGGAACATCTGGGGCGGCAGGCTGGCCGACCGCCACGGGCCGGTGCCGGCGCTGCAGATCGTGTTCGCCCTGCTGGCCGTGGTGCTGCTGGCGCTCGCCTTCACCGCGCCGAGCAAACCGCTCGTGCTGATCACGGTGCTGGCCTGGGGCGCGGTGGCCTTCGGCAACGTGCCCGGCCTGCAGGTGTATGTGGTGCAGCGCGCCGAGCGTGACGCGCCGCAGGCGGTGGACGTCGCCTCGGGGCTGAACATCGCCGCCTTCAACGTCGGCATCGCCCTGGGCGCCTGGGGCGGCGGCCTGATCGTCGCCCACCTCGGCCTGATGGCCACGCCGTGGATCGGCGCCCTGGTCGTCGTCGGCGCGCTGCTGCTCACCACCCTGGCCGGCTGGCTCGACCGGCGCGACGGCATGCCGGCCGGGGCGGCCGTGCGCGGCGCCGCCACCACCCATTGACGATGGCGAGCCGGGTCAGCCCGGATTTCGCGCCGGCCCGTGGCGGCTTACCGGTCCGGCTTACCGGTCCAGTTCGGGATAGCGGCGGAAGATGCCTTCCTGGTTGAACGGGATGCGCCGTTCGGACGCGAGGTAGGCGGCGATGTTCGGCCGCGCGGCCACCCGGTTGCGTAGGCCAGTGAGCACCGGATGCTCCTGCTCGATCTTCTTCATCGCGTTCGGGAAGGCATAGCGCAGGCCTTCGATCACCTGGAACAGCGACAGGTCGGCATACGTCGCCTTCTCGCCCGTGAGGTAGTCGCGCGGCTCGGGGTTGGACAAGAGGCGCGCGAAATAGGCCATGAACTTGGGAATGCGCGACTCGACGAAGTCGGCCGAACGGCGCAGCGCCTCGGGTTTCTGGTCTTCGTAGTACAGCGCCGACGCGATCGGGTGATGGGTGTCGTGCACCTCGGTCACCAGGTCGGCGATGGTCAGCTGCAGCTGGTGCACCCACAGGCGGCCCGGATCGGTGCGCGGCGCCAGGCCGTGCTGCTCGCCCAGGTAGAGCAGGATGTTGGCCACCTGGCCGATGACCAGCTCGCCCGCCTTCAGGAAGGGCGGCGCGAAGGCCGGATACTCCTCGACGTCGAGCGCCGCCATCAACAGGTCGACGCCGCCCTCGCGGCGCGCCACGTCGACGTAGTCGGCACCCGCCTCTTCCAGCGCCAGGCGGACGAATTCTCCGCGTCCCTGGATGTTCGGCCAATAAAACAGTTCATACGCCATCTGCTTCCTCCCTTGCTGGTTGGTTCCGGCATTATCGATGATGAATGACGAAGTGCGGCGCGCAGCAAACATGGTAGTCTTGTCGTGCACGCCTAAAAATAACCAATAGTCAAACCGTCCAGAGAGAGCCCCCATGACTGATCACGCCCGCCTTGGTTCCCAAGCGCTGTTTGCACTTCGTCCGGGCACGAGTTGGCAATTCGGCACATAATTACAAAACAGAATTATTTGTTGTTCTTGCCGAGCATTGCCCGCAGCGCGCGCGGCCCGGCACGACCAAGCCCCTTTACGCCGAATGGAGCGCTCGATGATCTTCGCTCGACTTACCCAACGCTGGCATGCCCTGCGCTACTGGCGCGAGCACCAGTCCCTGTCCCGTCTCAAGCTGGTGCGCCCCCTCGGTACCGCGCCCGACAACGACCTGTTCCGCAAGGTGAGCGGCCGCGACTACCTGGCCCGCGGCATGAAAGTGCGCGAGCGCATGCGCTGCGTGCTGGCCCACTACCGCTTCGAAGAAGCGACCTTCGACAGCGCCTACCGGCAAGCTGCAACCCATGGCGGCCTGGTCCTGTGGCAGCACCGGGGCGGGCAAGAGGGTAGCGAAGGCAACTTCATCATGCGGCTCGAACATGCGCCGCGCATCGATCCGCAAGGCGAGCTGACGCTGTCCCTGGTCGTCGACGGCACGGTGCTGCACCGCCTGTCCTGGACCTGGGTCGAGGGCGCGGTGGTGGGCGTCGACCTGCCGATCGTTCCCTTCGTCACCCGCAACGCCGGCCTGTGGCGCGATGCCGGGGGCGCATTCGACGCCTTCGAGCGCGTATTCCCGAACAATTCTCCGAGCTTCTTCTGCTTTGCCGCCCTGCAGGGCGCGGCGCAGGCCCTCGGCTTCGACCGGGTGGTCGCGGTGCGCGCCAGCGCGCACGTGGCCTATGAGGCGGCGCAGGACAAGGCCTTCGAGAACGCCTACGACGGCTTCTGGCGCATCCTGGGCGGCGCCGAGCTGGACGCACGCAGCTTCGTGGTGCCGCTGCCGTTCTACCTCAAGCCGCTGCAGGACATGCCATCGAAGCACCGCAAGCGCGCGGCGCAACGGCGCGAACACTGGCGCGCCATCGGCGACGCGGCCCGCGTCGCGCTGCTGCGCCATATGGTGACGCCGGCCGCCACCCGGCCCGCGGCGGCCGAGGCGCCGTCGACCGCGAAAGCCTGAGCGGCGCCATTCCGTCTTGACAGATTCGCCACGGCGGCCCGGCGCCGTGATACACTCGCGACTCGCTAGGGGTCCTGGAACGCTGTTCCGGGTGAGACACACCCTTCGTACCTGATCTGGATAATGCCAGCGAAGGAAAGCGCAAAGCAGCACTCCCCTCGTTTGCCCTTCCCCCACGTTGGCTCCGGCTTTGAACAAAGCGGCGCGCCGCGTGGCGCGCGAAAACGAGCACACCATGACATTCACCTCGAAGCACACCATTCTCGCCTGCGCCATCGTGCAGGCGTTTTCCCTGTCGTCCCAGGCCTTCGCGCAAGAGACCGCCCAGCCAGCCGTATCGTCCGTCGTCGTCACCGGCAGCAAGTGGATCGCCTTCGACCGCGCCAGCGTCGGCGGCTTCACCGACGCGCCGCTGCTCGACTCCCCGGCCTCGATCACCTCGATCAGCCAGGCCCAGATGCAGGACCTGTCGATCCGCAGCGCCACCGACGCCGCGCGCTACGACGCCTCGATCGGCGACGCCTACAATGCGGTCGGCTATGCCGAGCAGTTCTCGATCCGCGGCTTCACGCTCGACAACGCCACCAGCTACCGCAAGGACATGATCGCGATCTCTGGCGACACCCAGATCCCCCTCGAGAACAAGGAACGGATCGAGGTCCTGCGCGGCCTGGCCGGCCTGCAGGCCGGCGTCGCGGCGCCGGGCGGGATGATCAACTTCGTCACCAAGCGCCCGACCAACGCGCCGCTGCGCCAGGCCACGGTGGAGGTGCGCGAGCGCGGCACCGTGTATGGCGCGGTCGACCTGGGCGGCCGCTTCGCGGACCGCCGCTTCGGCTACCGCATCAACGCCGCTGCCGAAGACCTGAAATCGTACGTGCGCGGCGCCGACGGCGAGCGCCAGTTCGCGTCCGCGGCGTTCGACTGGCAGGTCACGCCGGACGCGCTGCTCCAGATCGACCTCGACCACCAGCACAAGGCGCAGATCACGGCGCCCGGCTACCAGCTGATCCGCGGCGAAGTCCTGCCGACCGGCGTGTCGCCCAAGATCCTGCTCAACGACCAGCCGTGGACCAGGCCGGTCGACACCGACAGCAGCAATCTCGGCCTGCGCTTCGAGTACCGCCTCAGCGACGATTGGCGCGCCACCGTCAGCGCCAACAAGCACTGGTTCAAGCGCGACGACTTCACGGCCTTCCCCTACGGCTGCAGCAACGAGGGCGACGGCTACTATCCGGGTTACTGCTCGAACGGCGACTACGACGTGTACGACTACCAGAGCACGGGCGAGCGCAAGACGCCGTGGGGCCTGCAGGCGATGCTGCAGGGCCGCTTCGACACCGGCGCGGTGCGCCACGCCCTGACCGTGGGCGGCTCGTATGCCGAACGCCGCGACAGCTTCGGCGAATACGTCTACGACTACGTCGGCTCCAGCAACATCTGGAACCCGACCACGGTGCCGCCGGTCGCCGGCGACCGCGTGACCGGCCCGGTCATGGAACGCCGCAGCACCGAAGAGCGCTCGCTGTTCGTGCAGGACGTGATGACCTTGTCGCCCCAGCTCACCTTGCACGCCGGCGTGCGCTACGTGAAGCTCAAGCTCGACGCACTGGAAGAAATCGAGGCCGGCTGGGTGCGCGCGAAGGATTCGTTCGCGCTGCCGAACGTGGCGCTGGTGTATGCGCCGGCGCGCGACTGGCGCGTCTACGGCTCGATCAGCCATGGCCTGCAGTATGGCGGCATCGCGCCGATGGAAACCACCAACCAGAACACCGCCCTGCCGCCGAGCCGCTCGAAGCAGCTGGAGTTCGGCGTCAAGCGCAACGTCAACGAGCAGCTGGCGCTGTCGGGGGCCCTGTTCGAGATTCGCCAGGGGCTGGAATACACGAACGCCGCCAACACCTTCGTGCGCGCCGGCGAGCAGACCCACCGCGGCGTCGAACTGTCGGCGATGGGCCGCGCCACCCAGGACCTGAACTACAGCCTGTCGCTGATGGCGCTCGACACCGACCAGAAGGACACGGGCGACGCCGCCACCGAAGGCAAGCGCGTGACCAACGTGCCGGAACTGCGCACCACCGCCTGGATCGAATACGCGGTGCCGCAGGTGGCCGGGCTGAAGCTCGACGCGCAGTGGCAGTATTCGGGCAACAAGGTGTTCGATCCGGCCAATCGGGTAAAGGTGCCGGGATACCACGTGGCGGGCTTCGGGGCGTCCTACCTGCTGCGCGCGGGTGGACTGAACACGGTCATCCGCGCGCGGGTGGACAATGCCTTCGACAAGTTCTATTGGCGTGATGTAACGCAATCGCTGGGCGGCTACCTGCTGGCGGGGGCGCCGCGCACGTTCAGGTTGTCGGCGCAGATCGATTTCTGATCCTGGGATGACTGCGATGTCCTCGCGCCCAAACGATAGGCGCGAGGACATGCTCGCTAATTGCCGGAACCCAGCGCGATGGCTTCCTGAAGTAGCTGCACGGCCTTCGACAGCACAGGGCCGGCCATGTCATCGTTCTGCAAGGACGACGCGGGGCCTTCACCGAAGTAAAGCCCGTCCGAGACCAGGAAGGTAATACGGATGTTTCCTGATGTCGGTGGGGGCAGACGCTGCTCTTCCCATGGGCCAATTTTGTCGATGACGGGACGTGCAACAGAAATCAATTCCCTGGCCCGCAGTGCAATGGGCGTGCCCCCACCTTCGATGACAAGCACCTTCCCCGATTGATTCAGGTAACGCACACCTCCTTCGCTGAACGCTGCCAGCACATCCAGTCCCTCGGCGAGAGGAACCTCGACGATGACTCCCAGCAGCTCTTTTTGAGGAATTACTGCGCCCATCATGCGCAAGCGGTGGTAAGCGATCGCTCGTATCCTGCCCTCGTTCCCGTCGTCGCGGGCAATGTCCAAAAGGGTTGCCTCGTCCATAGTCTCAGCAACAGATAACGCCAGCGCCCCACCATCCCCCGATCCATCCTCATTCTTGAACAGCGCCAGATCGTCACAAAACAGCAGGTTGTACATGAAGTTGACGTGCGGCTCCGCATACGGGCCATGGAGGCCGACCGAATCCGCCGCGTTACCGAATGCCACCGCCGAGCCAGCTGCCGCGAAGAGTTTCTTGACCATTCCCCCTCCATGATTGTGCAAGCGGACGAAACAGAAGTCGCGCTGATGCATCCGCCATAGCTGTGCCCAAGCGAACGTTACTTGATGGATATGTCGACAGGAATGGTATAGATGACCCTCACCATTGTCGATGCAGGCTGAATCCGACATGGAGAAAGTTTGATGCAGGACGAAATGCGCACAAAAAAAGATCGGTCCTCGCATCGAGACGCGAACGCCCTGTCGTGTTTGCCAGACAGGGCCAAGCCGAGCCGACTGACCGGAGGCTGAACTTCAAGCACGGCGGCACTGCAGATGCCGGCGCTTCACTCAGTCCGACAAATCCACCAGCTTGCCCAGGCACCGCCGCTGGAATCCATTCAAGCCGCGGGTAATGAGAACGTCATCCTCCTCGATCACCTCGGCGTCGAGCAGCAGCCGCAGCTTGGCGATGCGGTCGCCCTGGGCCAGCGCCTGCGCCAGGTGCGAACCATCCGGCTCACCGGCCTGCTCGATCGCTTCCACCACCTCGGACGGGAAGTCCCAGTGGTTGGCGATCACCGACGACAGCCGGCGGCTGACCGCGAACAGTTCGACGCCGAATTCGCTGGAGCCGGGCACCCTGCCTTCGCAGATGCGGTCGGCCACCTGGAACGCGACCTGCAGGCCCAGGTTCTGCATCAGGCCGGCCAGGTAGGATTCGAACACGCCGGCCGCCAGGCCCGGCGCCATCACGCTGGCGGCGAATGCGCAGCGTTCGGAATGCTTCCACACATTCGGCGCCACCTGGCGCGCCACGCCCTGCACCTTGACCCGCACCAGCGGACGGAACGCGATGCGCGCCAGCAGCATGCGCAAGCCGTTCAGGCCGAGCATCGTCACCGCGCCTTCCAGGGTCTCGATCGGCGTCATCGGCCGATAGTAGGCGCTGTTGGCTTCGCGGATCACTTCGGCCACCAGCACCAGGTCGCGCCCGACCTGGGCCGACAGCGCGGTGGTCGAGATGTTTTCGTCGGACAGCGCGGTGAGCAGCTGCGACACCAGCTCGGGGATGCGCGGCACCAGGCCGGACGCGCAGACCGGATCGTTCGCCAGCAAACGCACTTCTTCCAGGATCTGCGCTTCCTGGTCGGGCCTGGCGTTAAAGCCGCTCGAAGCGCTGAGCCAGCGATAATAAGTGCCGTCGACGTCGTTCGCCATGTCCTCGTCGTGTTCGATCGTCGCCGTCGCGCCGACGCTCGGCGCGGCTGGTGTCTCTTTTTCTGAACCGCCCAACAAGCGTCCTATCCAGTTTTTCATAGCGCCCCGCCGTACATTCGAATCCGATGATTGTAATGCCTTCTAGAAATAAATAATCATCATGCGGCAAAGAATTATTGTCTGTTGTGACATCGGAAACCCGTTCGCGACAACTCCTGTGCGCCAGATCAAGCAATCGCTGTCAAACAGTTAAACAACGTCATAAAAATGATAACTTTTATCGTTCAAAAACCGATGCCGACAAGCGTCTGCGTTCCAGGGCTGGCCGTCAAGGCCGGCCGAGCAGCCCTTGGACCTGCCGCATCCGGTGCGGCAGAGCGCCCGCCAGCAAGGTGTAGGCGATGCCGCGTGCGGCCAGCGTCTCGACCAGCATCCGGTGCACCATCTGGCGCACGGCTTCCGATTCGCGCTGCAGGCCGTCCGGCTCCCACGGGGTGTCGGGCGCGGTGACGAAGGTCCAGGCGTAGTCGTGGCGCGCATCGAGCCGCGCCAGCTGCGCATCCACCCTGCCCCAGTACACACGGCTGTACAGCGCCGTCATCAGGGGCGTGGTGTCGCAAAACAGCAGGCGGCTTGCCGCCGCCGCCGCCGCGTCCTCGTGCGCGCGCTGGGTCAGCGCGATGCGGTACTGGTCTTCTTCGTACGGCACCCTTCCCAGGGTGTCGACGAACTCGCGCAGGTATTCGGGCACCCACAGCGTGCCGTAATGGCGCGCCAGGGCTTCGGACAAGGTCGACTTGCCGGACGACTCGGCGCCGAGGATGGCGACCCGCTGCACCGCGTTCATGATTGTTCGCGCGCCGCTGCCTGCCAGGTGCGCAGGCCGGCGATCGCCAGCAGCACGAACACGCCATACAGCACGGCGGTCAGCACCAGGCCCTTATACAGGTAGAGGCCCACGTACAGGATATCGACCGCGATCCACACATGCCAGTTCTCGACCTTCTTCTTCGCCAGCAGCAGCTGGCCGACCAGGCTGCCGGCGGTCAGGAAGCCGTCGGCGTGCGGCACGTCGGTGTCGGTGAAGTTGTCGAGGAAGGTCGACAGCAGCACGAAGCCGGCCAGCCAGGCGGCCAGCGACCAGGCGCGCCCGTTCGGTCTCAGGAAGGCCGGGCGCAGCGGCGCCGCAACCGCCCCTGCGGCGCCATGCAGCCACTGGTACCAGCCCCAGACCGAGGCCGCGATGAACACGAACTGCAACCCCATGTCGCCGTACAGGCGGGCCTCGTAGAACACCACCGCATAGGTCGCGGAGGAGGCGATCGAGAACAGCCAGGCCCAGTGCTTCTGGAAGATGTTGAGCACCACGGTGGTGGCGGCCAGCAGGAACGAGATCAGCTCCAGGGGCGAAGTCGTGAGGCCGGCGAGGATAAGGGGTTCGTTCATTCTTGTCGACAGAACAACCGTCGTCCCCGCGCAGGCGGGGACCCAAGTGCTCCAGGCGCAGTCGCAACGCTTGCAAAATTGGGTCCCCGCCTCCGCGGGGACGACGTGCAGATGATTGTGGCCGAAATCACTTCTTCGGATACTTGATCGTCATTTCCTTGAGCAGGTTGTCGGCATGGTCGACTTCCTTCATCACCCACAGCATGTAGCGGATGTCGACGTGGATCGCGCGCGTGATGGCGGTGTCGAAGTACCAGTCCTTGGTGATCGATTCATAGGTCGAATCGAAGTTCAGACCAACCAGTTCGCCCTTCCCGTTCATCACGGCCGACCCCGAGTTGCCACCGGTGGTGTCGGCGCTCGACAGGAAGTTGACCGGCACCGTGCCCAGCGCCGGGTCCTTGAACACGCCGTAGCGCCTGGCCTGAACCGCTTCCTTGAGCGCGGCCGGCACGATGAACGGATCCTTGCCGGTCTCCTTCTCCAGGATGCCTTCGAGCGTGGTGAACGGTCCCTTGACCAGGCCGTCGCGCGGCGAGAAAGGCGACACCGTGCCGTAGGTCACGCGCAGGGTCGAGTTGGCGTCCGGGTAGACCGGTTTGCCCTGCGATTTCTTCCATGCGATCACGGCCGCCATGTAGCGCGGGATCACGCGTTCGAGGTTGCCGTCGATCTCGTTGCGGCGCTCTTCCAGCGCCATGCCGGCGTCGTGCAGGCGCACCGCGAGCGCGATGAACGGATCGCTCGACTGGCGGAAGGCGTCGACGTCCTTGCCGATCCAGGCCAGGCGCGTGGCGGTATCCGACAGCGCGCTGGCCTTATACATACCAGGCAGCGCATCCGGCGCCGGCAGCAGCGCGTCCAGGCCTTGCGGGCGTACCTCGGCGTCGATGCGGGCATAGCGCGCCAGGGCGGCGGCGTAGCGCGCCTGGTCCACGCCCGGCACGAACGACTGCTCCAGGCGGGTCAGGCGCGCCTTGATGAAACCGAGGTCGCGTTCCTGGTAGCCGCTTTCGCGCTCGGCGTCGGGCTTGCCGCGTTCCAGCGCCAGGCGGTACAGGGTGCGCGCGCTCTTGAGCAGGTCGCTGTGGGTCGCTTCGAGCCAGGCGGCTTCCTGGCGCTGCAGCGCCATGTCCTGGGCGATCACCGCGTCCAGTTCGGACAGCAGGCCGGCGTTGCCGTCCGCATGCGCCTTCTGCCAGGCGCGGAACCCGGCGTCCTGCACGTCCTTGATGGCGGCGATGTCCTTGCGCGCAAAACCGTCGAGCAGGCCCCTGGTCTTCTTGAGCACGTTGTTCAGGCCCTTGTCGACGCTCGCATACGCCACGCCCCAGGCCGGATTGCCCTGGGTCGCGGCGGCGATCACCGCCAGGTCGGCGCTGATGCTCGCGGCCTTGGCCGGCAGGTCGACGTCGCGCGCGAAACGGATCTCGCTCGGCAGCTTGTAGCGGCTGGTGCGGCCGGGATATCCGGCCAGCAGGATCGGATCGCCGTTCTCCAGCCCTTCGGCGGACACCACCAGGAAGTCCTTCGACTTGTAGGGCACGTTGTCGGGCGACGGATCGGCCGGACGGCCGTCCTTGCCGACGTAGGCGCGGTAGAAGGCGTAGTCGCCGACGTGGCGCGGCCACTCGTAGTTGTCGATGTCGCCACCATAATTGCCGATGCGGTCGGACGGCGCGTACACCAGGCGCACGTCGCGGATCATCAGCTGCTTGATGCGGTAGTACTCCAGGCCGCGGTGAAAGGCCGGCACCGAACAGCGCGTCGACTTGTCAAGTTCGCATTCGGCCACCAGGGCCTTGATGCGCGACTGGACCAGCGCGTGGCGCTCGCGGCCCGACATGGCCGGCGTGAGGCCCTGGAGCACGCGCCCGGTCACGTTCTCGACCTTCTCGGTGACGTACACCAGCGTGTTCGGGCCTCCCGGCAGTTCGTCGGCGCGGGTCCTGGCCAGGAAGCCGTCGACGATGTAGTTCTTCTCGGGCGTGGCGTTGCGCTGGATGGCGCCATAGGCGCAGTGATGGTTGGTCACCACCAGGCCCTCGGGCGACACGAAGGACGCCGAGCACCCGCCCAGCGAGACGATCGCGCTCATCGGATGCTTGCCCAGGTCGGCCAGCTTCTCGGCCGGCATGGCGATGCCGATGCGTTTCAGTTCGGATTTCAGCTGCGGCAGCTGGTGCGGTTGCCACTGGCCTTCGTCGGCGAAGGCGGCGCTCGCCGCGCCCAGGAGGGCGACGGGCAGGACGATCGATTTGAACAAGACAAGTCCTCGACATGAAAAAAGCAATGCGCGAGTATAGCCCCGTGGGTCATGGCCGTGTGATTTTCTCGGGTATTGACGGCCGTTCCTGCGGCGTCAATATCGCGTCAAATTGGCGTGGCAAGATGTCCCATCACGCAGAAACAAGGCAGGCAGACATGCGCACCGAGGCTCCGTTGTACCGGCACCAGGTCCTCTTCCTCTCCCATAGCTTCTTCATCAAGGACAACCGCGCCGAACTGCTGCTGCACGCGCATAAATATGATTTTGACATCCGTTTTTTCAGCGAAGTGGCCGAATTCACCGCCGCCGTCGCGGCCGACCACGGCGCCAGCCTGTTCGTGATCGACCTGGACGCCCTGCACAATATGCAGGCCGACCTGCACGACGGCCGCAAGACCCTGATGCTGGGCGAGCTGCTCGAACGGCTGCCGCGCCAGCACGCGTACGTCTATCTGCAATCGGGCCGCCAGGGCAGCCGCTTCCTGCTCCAGCAGCGCCTGGTGGACAGCAACTGCCTGGCGTATGCCGAAAAGCCGATCGCCAACGACGTCCTGGTCGACCGGCTGTTCAACCTGTTCGTCCGCGCCAAGCGCGGCGACCCGGTGTCGCTGGTTTACCTCGGCGCGCCCGGCGGCCTGGACGCGGCGGCGCTGCTCGCGCAGCGGGTCGACGTGGTCCACCACCCGGACGCGACCACGCTGCACCTGCGCGTCAATGCGCTGCAGCCCGACCTGGTCGTGATTCCCGATGACGAATACCGGCGCCTGGACGCGCTGGCGCGGGTCATGAAGAAGAACATCGCGGCCGATCCGGTGCGCGAGATCGTGCTGCTCCAGCGCCGCCCCGACGACGTTCTGGCGCGCCGCGCGCTCGGCGACGGCTTCGACACCGTCCTGCAGGCCACCGCCGGCCTGGTCGAGGCCCAGCTGGCCAACCGCGCCGCCCGGATCCGCGTCAGCAAGGACCTGATCGGCAATGACCGCGCCACGGGCCTCCTGAACAAGGTGGGCCTGCAGCGCAAGACGCAAGAGCTGATCCGGCAGGCCACGCTCGAGGACAAGCCGCTCGCGTTCGGCGTGATCGACATCGACAAGTTCAAGACCGTCAACGACACCTGGGGCCACCACTTCGGCGATATCGTCATCAAGCGCCTGTGCCTGTGCCTGGCGCCGCACATGGGCGAGCGCGACCTGCTGGCGCGCTTCGGCGGCGAGGAATTCGTGGTCGTCTTCTGGAACTGCACGCTCGACGCGGCCCGGCGCCGGCTCGACGCGCAGCGCCAGGCCTTTTGCGCGATCGATTTCGAGGTCGCGCCGGGCGAGGCGCGGCGCTTCTCGTTCAGCGGCGGCCTGGCCGCGTTTCCCGAATACCGCAGCGAAAACGCGCTGTTCCTGCGGGCCGATGCGATGTTATACACCGCCAAGGAGGCCGGCCGTAACAGGATTTGTCCGTAGGGTCGGCGGCTTCGCCGCCGACGCGGTGATGGTTGGCCGCCAGATCATTCGGCGCGAAATCGGCGCCGCAAACAATCGCCGCGTCGGCGGCATAGCCGCCGACCCTACGCAAGAACCGCGAGCTCGATCGCCTCGTACTGCCGGCGCACATCCTCCTCGCCATACAGGCGCTCCAGCCGCCGCACCACGAAATGCCCGCGGCTCATGTTCTGGAAATGGTCGACGAACAGCAGGTTGATGGTCGCGCCGCCCACGGCGCCCAGGGCCGGCACCAGCATCGCGGCCGCCTTTTGCGTCACCTGCACCTGGAAGCGCGCCGCCACCGCGGCGATCAGGCGCAGCAGGGCCGGCGTGGTGGCGGCATTGACCGACCTGGTCGCCAGCGCCTGGGCGGCTTCGCTCACCGCCCGCGCCAGCGCGATGCGCACCGTGAAGTAGCCCGACTCGGCGGCGTCGTCAGCGCCGCCCGGTCCGCCCATGGCCAGCACGCGCAGGCATTCCAGCCGGGTCTCGACGTCCTGCGGGCGTTCGCCATTGGCGCGCGCGATCTCGGCGATCGAGCGCAGCATGATGACGGTGGACAGCGGCAGGTCGACCAGGAGTCCCGGCAGGCCGAAGACACCGCCCACGCCACCCGACACGCCGGCCGCGAGCTTGTGCAGGCGCGGATACGCGATACGCGTGCCGTCTTCGGGCAGCGTCGACAGCGCGCCCGTCATCGCGTACTGCAGCGCATGCTCGGTGGCCCCGCCCACCCGCTTTTGCCACGCCGCCGGCAGGCGCCCGATGGCTGATTCGATCGGCGAGCCGACCAGGTTGCTGATGCGCGCGGCCAAGCCGGGGTTCTCCAGCAGGCGCTTGGCCTCGTGCAGCTCGGCCAGGTGTTCGGCGTTCATGTTCATGGCAGTCTCCTCTCGAAAAAAGGCGATGCGATGCAGCGTCTCAGCCCGGCAAATCGGTCAGCTTGCCCAGGCAACGGCGCTCGAAACTATCGAGTCCTTCGGTGACGAGCACGTCGTCGTCAGGCACCACATGGGCGTCGAGCAGTATCCGCAGCTTGGCGATCCGGTCGCCGCGCTCGAGCGTGCGCGCCAGCGGCGAGGCGTCCGGGCGGCCGACGCCGGCGATCCCTTCCACCACCTCGGACGGGAACTCCCAGTGGGCGGCGATGGTCGACGACAGGCCGCGGCTGACGTCGAACAGGCGCCGGCCGAAGTCGCTGGAGCCGGGGATCTTGCCGCTCTCGACCGCCCGCTCGGCCAGGCGGAAGGCCACCACCAGCCCCAGGTTCTGCATCAGCCCGGCCAGGTAGGCTTCGAACACGCCGGCGCCCAGGCCCGGCGCCATCAGGCTCGCGGCCAGCGCGCATTTCTCCGACTGGTTCCATACCTGCGGCGCCGCATGGCGTGCGAAGCCCTGGTCGGCCATCCTGATCAGGGGCCGGAAGGCGATCCGGGCCAGCAGCATGCGCAGGCCGTTCTGGCCGATCATCATCAGGGCGGCGTCGAGCGACTTCACCGCCTGCAGCGGCCGATAGTAGGCGCTGTTGGCCTCGCGGATCACCTCGGCCACCAGCACCAGGTCCTGCTCGACCTGGCGCGCCAGGTCTCCGGTCGAGACCTCGTCGCCGGCCAGGTCGCGCAGCAGCTTCGGGATCAGCTCGGGCACGCGCGGCACCAGGCCGCTGGCGGCCAGCGGGTCGGCCGCCAGGGTGCGCACCAGGTCGAGGATGTGCTCCTCGACCTCCGCTCCCGCCTGGAATCCGCCGGACACGGTCAGCCAGCGGTAATAGGCGGCGTCGACCTGGACGCCATAGTCATCCTCCATCTCGTCCGCCCGCACGGCGGCGTCGGCGGGGTCGGGCGCCCTGTCGGCGCCGCTCAACATGCGATTGATCCAGTTTTTCATGGCGAGTGCCTGACTATCGATAATCGCAGCATTGTAATGCCTCACGCATCCCTTGCACCTCTTACCGCGCGGCGTCGGCCAGCGTTTGTTCCTGCCAGCCGCCGCCCAGCGCCTGGATCAGCGACACCGCCGCCGTCTGACGGTCGGCCTGCACCTGCACCAGCGAGCGGCGCGCGGACAGCGCCGTCACCTGGGCCTGCACCACCTCGGTATAGCCCACCTGCCCCGCCTTGTAGCGGTTCAGGATCTGCTCTTCGACCAGCCCGGCCGCCTCGGCCGCCTCGGCCCGCAGCTGCTGCTGCTGTTCCAGCACGCGGGTGGCGGCCAGGCCGTTCTCGACGGCGCCGAAGGCGTCCAGGACCACCTGGCGGTAGCGCGCCACGGTCGCCCGGTGGCGCGCCTCGGCGCCTGCGACGCTGGCGCGGGTGGCGCCGGCATTGAAGATGGTCTGGGCCGCCGACAGGCCGAACGACCAGGCCGCGGCGGACGCCGAGAACAGGTCGCCCACGCGGTTGCTGGTGTTGCCATAGGAAGCGGACAGGCCAAAGTTCGGGAAGTAGGCCGAGCGCGCGACGCCGATGTCGGCATTGGCCGCCGCCACGTCGCGTTCGGCGGCGGCGATGTCGGGACGGCGCTGCAGCAGGGTCGAGGGCACGCCGACCGGCACGTCCGGCACCGACACATGCCAGGGCGCCGGCGGCAAGGAAAAGCTCGACGGGGTCCGGCCGACCAGCACCGCGATCGCGTGCTCGAGCTGGGCGCGCTGGTTCTGCAGCCCGAGCGCCTCGCTGCGCGCATTGGCGAGCTGGGTCTGGGCCTGCAGCACGTCGGAGCGCGCCGCGATGCCCGCCTCGAACCGGTTCGAGGTGATTTGCAACACGCGCTCGTACCCTTCGATGGTCGAGGCCAGCATTTCGCGCTGGGCGTCGGTCTGGCGCAGCGAAAAATAGTTGATCGCCAGCTCGCCCTGGGCCGCGAGGACGGCGCTGGCCAGGTCGGCGGCGGTGGCTTGGGCACTGGCCTCGGCGCCGGTCACGGCGCTCCTCAGGCGGCCGAACACGTCCGGCTCCCAGCTGGCGCCGATCTGCAGGCGATAGGAACTGTTCGCGCCGCGGTTGACGCTGTCGTCGCCCCCGCCGATGCGGTCGGCGCCGGCTCCCAGCGACACCACCGGGAACAGCGAGGCGCGCTGCTGCGCCACCAGCGCGCGCGCCTGGTCGTAATTGGCGAGCGCCACCGCCACGTTCTGGTTCGCGGCCTGCACCTGCTGCGCCAGGCGATCGAGCTCGGGGTCCTCGAACAGGGTCCACCAGGGGCCGCGCTCGAGCGCATCGGCAGGCGCCGCCGGAACCCAGCCTTCGGCCTCCTTGTAGGCGCCCGGCAGCGCCGCGTCGGCGACAAGCGGGCTGGGCCGTTCATGGGCGGGGCCGACGGCGCAGCCGGCCAAGGCCGCAGCAAGGGCGAGGGCGAGCAGGGAAAAACGGAATGGAAGCTGTTGTCGCATAGTGGTCATGGTTTGGCCAGGGACGGGCCGCCCTCGGCTTCATGGGGGTGACGGGTCAGGTTGTGTTCATCGGGTTTGCGCGTGCGCAGCTTGTCGAGCAGGACGTAGACCACCGGCGTGGTGAGCAGGGTCAGGAGCTGGCTCGCGACCAGGCCGCCGATGATGGCGATGCCCAGCGGGCGGCGCAGCTCCGAGCCTTCGCCGAAGCCGATCGCCAGCGGCAGCGCGCCCAGGGCCGCGGCCAGGGTCGTCATCAGGATCGGGCGGAAGCGCAGCATGCAGGCCTCGCGCACCGCCTCGGTGGCGGAAAGGCCGCGCGCGCGCTCCGCTTCGAGCGCGAAATCGATGATCAGGATCGCGTTCTTCTTGACGATGCCGATCAGCAGGAATACCCCGATCAGGGCGATGATCGAGAACTCCATCTTGAACAGCAGCAGCGCCAGCACCGCGCCGACGCCGGCCGACGGCAGGGTCGAGAGCACCGTCACCGGGTGCACCAGGCTTTCGTAGAGGATGCCCAGCACGATATAGATGACGACGATCGCGGCCAGGATCAGGAGCGGCTGTTCCTGGCTCGATGCCTGGGCGGCGGCGGCCGTGCCCTGGAAGCTGCCGCGCACATTGCTCGGCATGCCGATGTCGGCTTCCGCCTGGCGCACCGCGGCCTCGCCGTCGGCCAGGGTGAATCCCGGGTTCAGGTTGTACGAGACCGTGGTCGCCAGTTCGCCGTCCTGGTGGCTGACGGAGGTCGGCGTGGCGCTTTCGGCAAAGCGCGCGATCGCCGACAGCGGCACCATGGTGGCGGCGGCGCTGGCCAGGGCCTGCCCGCCGGACGGGTCGCGCGCCGCGGTCAGGTAGCCGGTCGCCGAGGCCGCCGCGCCGGCGGCGCCCGCGGCGGCGGGCGTGCCGGTACCGGTGGCCACCGCGCTCGCGGCCCCGCCGGTCGGCCGCGCCGGCACGTAGACGTCCTTCAGCGCCTCGGGCGACTGCGCGTATTTCTGGGCCACGCCCATCACCACGTGGTACTGGTTCAGCTCATCGTAGATGTTCGCCACCTGGCGCTGCCCGAAGGCGTTGTACAGGGCATTGGTGACGTCGCGCGTGGTGATGCCCAGGCGCGCCGCCGATTCCTTATCGATGGTGACGTAGGTCTCGACGCCGTTCTCGGCCTGGTCGGTGTCGACGTCGACCAGCGCCGGCTGCGCCTTCATGGACTCGGCCAGGCGCGTCGCCCATGCCTTGAGGTCTTCGGCATTGTCGCTCTTGAGCGTGTACTGGTAAGTCGAGTTGCTGGAGCGCCCGCCCATGCGCAGGTCCTGCACGGGATTGAGGAAGATCGTGATGCCGGTGACCTTGGCCATCTGCGGGCGCAGGCGCGCGATCACGGCCTGGGCCGCGACGTCGCGCTCGCGCACCGGTTTCAGGTTGACGAACATGAAACCGCCGCCGGCGCGTCCGCCGCCGGTGAAGGCGACCACCGTCTCGACCGCCGGATCCTTGCGGATGATCTCCACCAGCTGGTAGATCTTCTTCTGCATGGCCTGCGACGAGATGCTCTGGTCGGCGCGGATGCCGCCATTCATCTGGCCCGAGTCCTGCTGCGGGAAGAAACCCTTCGGGGCGCTGGAGAACAGGTAGACGTTCAGCGCCACCGTAAACAGCAGGATGATCATCACCAGGAGTTTACTGTCCAGCGCCCAGTCGAGCGCATGCTCGTAGACGCGCAGGACGCGCGCGAAGCCACGTTCAGACCAGCGCGCCAGCCGGCCCGGCCGCTTGTCCGGATCCTCCTTGCGCAGCAGCCAGGCGCACATCATCGGCGTCGTGGTCAGCGAGATCACCAGCGAGATCAGCACCGCCGCCGAGAGCGTCACCGCGAATTCGCGGAACAGCCGTCCCACCTGCCCGCCCATGAACAGCAGCGGAATGAACACCGCCACCAGCGACAGCGAGATCGACAGCACGGTGAAGCCGACCTCGCGCGCGCCCAGCAGCGCGGCCTGCATGCGGTCCATGCCGTTCTCGATATGGCGCGCGGTATTTTCCAGCACCACGATGGCGTCGTCGACCACGAAGCCGGCGGCCACCGTCAGGGCCATCAGCGACAGGTTGTTGAGCGAGAAGCCGAGCGCGTACATCACGCCGAAGGTGCCCAGCAGGGACACCACGGTGGCCACCGCCGGCACCACGGTGGCGCGCAAGGAGCGCAGGAACACGCTGACCACCGCCACCACCAGCACGATCGACAGCACCAGCGTGAACTCGATCTCGTGCAGCGAGGCGCGGATCGAGTTGGTGCGGTCCGAGGCCACCGCCAGGCTGATGTCGCCCGGCAGCTGGGCCTGCAGCGAAGGCAGCAGGTCGCGGATGCCGTCCACGGTCTCGATCACGTTGGCTTCGGGCTGACGCGTGACCAGCACGATCACCGCCGGCTGGCCGTTGAACAGGCCCAGCGTGTACACGTTCTCGGGGCCGTCGAACACAGTGGCCACGTCCGACAGGCGCACCGCGGCGCCGTCGCGCCAGGCCACCACCAGGTCCTGGTAGTCGCTGGCGCTGCGGCCGTCGCCGCCGGCCGGCTGCGAGTAGATCTGCAGGCGGTTGCCGTTGCCCTCGATTTCGCCCTTGGGACGGTTCGGATTGCTGGCCTGGATCGCGGCGCGCACGTCCTCGCTCGAGACGCCATAGCGGTTCATCGCATACGGCACCAGCTCGACCCGCACCGCCGGCAGCGAGCCGCCGCCGATTTCCACTTCGCCCACGCCTTTCACCTGCGCCAGGCGCTGCTGGACCAGGTTCGACACCGATTCATAGATCTGGGCCGGGGATTTGGTCTTCGAGGTCAGGGCCAGGATGATCACCGGCGCGTCCGAAGGATTGGCTTTCCGGTAGGTCGGGTTGCTGCGCAGGGTCGCCGGCAGGTCGGCGCGCGAGGCGCTGATCGCCGCCTGCACCTCGCGCGCGGCGGCGTCGATCTGGCGGTTCAGTTCGAACTGCAGGCTGATGCGGGTCGAACCGGTGCTGCTGCTCGAGGTCATCTCGTTGACGCCGGCGATCACGCCCAGGCGCCGCTCCAGCGGCGTGGCCACGCTCGAGGCCATGGTTTCCGGACTGGCGCCCGGCAGCGAGGCCGAGACCGACACGGTCGGATAGTCCACCTGGGGCAGCGGCGCCACCGGCAGCACGAAATAGGCGGCGATGCCGGCCAGCGCCAGGCCCAGGGTCAAGAGGACCGTGGCGATCGGGCGCTCCACGAAAGGGCGCGACAGATTCATGCGCCCGCCCCTTCAGTCTTGTGGGGCGCCCTGCCGGTCCAGCGCCGCGCCGTGCGGTCGAAGGCCAGGTAGATCACCGGCGTGGTAAACAGCGTCAGCAGCTGGCTGAGGATCAGGCCGCCGAAGATGGCCAGGCCCAGCGGCCGGCGCAGCTCGGCGCCTTCGCCGGTGCCCAGCATCAGCGGGATGGCCGCGAACAGCGCCGCCAGGGTCGTCATCAGGATCGGGCGGAAGCGCAACAGCGCGGCCTGCCTGATGGCCACGAGCGGCGACTTGCCCTCCTCGCGCTCGGCCTCGATCGCGAAGTCGATCATCATGATCGCATTCTTCTTGACGATGCCGATCAGGAGGATGATGCCGATGATGCCGATCACGCCCAGGCCCTGGCCGCTGACCCACAGCGCCAGCAGCGCGCCGACGCCGGCCGACGGCAGGGTCGACAGGATCGTCAGCGGGTGGATGTAGCTCTCGTAGAGCACGCCCAGCACGATGTAGACGCAGACGACGGCGGCCAGGATCAGCCACAGCTGGTTCGACAGCGAAGCCTCGTAGGCGCCGGAGGCGCCGAGGAAGGTCATGCTGACCGAGGCCGGCATGCCGATCTCCTCGGCGGCGGCGCGGATCGCGCTCACGGCCTGGCCCAGCGAGGTGCCGGACGCGGTGTCGAAGCCGACCGTCGCCGCCGGATACTGGGCCACGTGGATCACCTGCAGCGGCGCCTGGCGCTCGCTGATGGTGGCGATCGCCGACAGCGGCGTCGGCTGGCCGGAACCGGTGCGCAGCTGCAGGCGGCCGAGCGCGGCGATCGACATCGCCTCGTCCTGCTGCGCTTCCAGGATCACACGGTACTGGTTGGTCTCGGTGAAGATGGTGGAGACGATGCGCTGGCCGAAGGCGCTGTACAGCGCGTCGTCGATCGAGGCGGCCGTGATCGACAGGCGCGCGGCGGTGTCGCGGTCGATGTCGATGAAGGCGGCGGCGCCTGCCGCGCCGGCGTCGGTGATCGCCGTGCGCAGCTCGGGCAGGCTGCCGATTCGTTGCGTCAGCCGGCGCGCCCACTCGTTGACGGTGGCCTCGTCGGCGCCCTCGATCGACAGCCGGTACTGGGTCGGGCCGCTCTCGGCGTCGATGGTCAGGTCCTGGGTCGGCTGCAGGAACAGCTGCAGGCCCGCCACATTGGCCACGCGCTGGCGCAGGCGCTGCATGGTCTCGAGCGGGTCGCCGCGGTCGGCCTTCAGGTTGATCAGCATGGTCCCGGTGTGCAGCATGGTGTTGTTGGCGGCGTCGACGCCCACGTAGGACGCCACCGAGGCGACCTCGGCATCGAGCATGATCTGGCGCACCGCTTCCTGCTGGAGCCTGGCCATCTCGGTGTACGAGATCGACTGGCGCGCCTGCACCCGGGCCTGCAGCTGGCCGGTGTCCTGGGTCGGGAACAGGCCTTTCGGGATGACCGTCCACATCAGGGCGGTCAGGACCAGGGTGCCCACGGCCACCAGCAGGGTCAGTCCCTGGCGCGCGAGCACCCAGCCCAGCATCACGTCGTAGCGGGCGATGACGCGATCAAAGAACGCCTGGAACCTGACGGCGAACCGGCCCGGCTTTTCTTCTTCATGGCTGCGCAGCCAGCGCGCCGACATCATCGGCACCAGGGTCAAGGAAACCACGCCCGAGATCAGGATCGTGATCGCCAGCGTCACGGCGAATTCGCGGAACAGGCGGCCGACCACGTCGCCCATGAACAGCAGCGGGATCAGCACCGCGATCAGGGACACGGTCAGCGAGATGATGGTGAAGCCGATCTGGGTGGCGCCCTTGATCGCGGCGGCCATCGGCTTTTCGCCTTTTTCGATGTAGCGCGCGATGTTCTCGATCATGACGATCGCATCGTCGACCACGAAGCCGGTGGCGATCGTCAGCGCCATCAGCGACAGGTTGTTGAGGCTGTAGCCGAGCAGGTACATCACGCCGAAGCTGCCGATCAGCGAGATCGGCACGGCGAGACTGGCGATGATGGTCGCGCGCAGGCTGTGGAGAAAAGCGAAGATCACCAGCACCACCAGCGCCACGGCCAGCAGCAGCTCGATCTGCACGTGCTTGACCGAGGCGCGGATGCCGGTGGTGCGGTCGCTCAGCACGTCCATGCGCAGCGCCGTCGGCAGGCCGGCCTGCAGCTCGGGCAGGCGCGCCTTGATCGCGTCCACGGTGGCGATCACGTTGGCGCCGGGCTGGCGCTGCACGTTGAGGATGATCGCCGGCTTCATGTTGGCCCAGGCGCCCAGGCGCACGTTCTCGGCGCTGTCGACCACGTTGGCCACCTCCGTCAGTTTCACGGGGGCGCCGTTGCGGTAGGCGACGATCAGGTTTTCATAGTCGGGGACGGTGACCAGCTGGTCGTTGGCGTTGATCGCATACGAGCGTGTCGGGCCGTCGAAGCTGCCCTTGGCGCTGTTGGCGTTGGCGGCGCTGATCGCGGTGCGCAGCGTGTCCAGCCCCAGGCCGTAGGACGCGAGCGCCTCGGTGTCGGCCTGGAT
Organism: Massilia sp. UYP34; assembly: GCF_056279385.1. NCBI lineage: Bacteria > Pseudomonadati > Pseudomonadota > Betaproteobacteria > Burkholderiales > Oxalobacteraceae > Massilia > Massilia sp. UYP34. Next base: position 191,338 of record NZ_JBWBRF010000003.1, read on the forward strand.
CCGCACCGCCGGCCGCTGGCCGCCCGACAGCGAGACCTGGCCCACGCCTGAGACCTGGCTGATCTTGAGCGCCAGGCGCGTGTTCACCAGGTTCTGCACCTCGGTCAGCGGCAGGGTGTCGGAGGTGATGGCCAGGGTCAGCACCGGCGCGTCGGCCGGGTTGACCTTGGCGTAGACCGGCGGCGCCGGCAGGTCGGTCGGCAGCAGCGAGCCGCCGGCGTTGATCGCGGCCTGCACTTCCTGCTCGGCCACGTCGAGCGTCTCGCCCAGCGCGAACTGCAGGGTGACGATCGAGACCCCGGCGGCGCTGGTGGAACTCATGCGGGTCAGGCCGGCCATCTGGCCGAACTGGCGCTCCAGCGGCGCGGTGACGGTGCGCGCCATGACCTCGGGACTGGCGCCCGGGTACAGGGTCTGCACCTGGATGGTCGGAAAATCCACCTGCGGCAGCGCCGACAGCGGCAGGAAGCGGTAGCCGACCAGGCCCGAGAGCACGATCGCCAGCATCAGCAAGGCGGTGGCGACCGGGCGGTGGATGAAGGGAGTGGAGGGGCTCATGCCTGCCCCGGAATGCCAGCACCGCCGCCACGTCGTTCCCGCGCAGGCGGGAACCCAAGTACCGCGTGCGCAGCGTCGACGCCGGCAAACTCAGGTTCCCGCCTGCGCGGGAACGACGGGCTGGGGGCGCGGGTCGCCGGAGCCACCATCATTGCTGCGCCCCTTGTGCCGGGCGGCCCTCAGCCGGGCGCCCTTGGCCACGCCCCTGCCCCTGCCCCTGGCCACGCGCGCCGGCCGGACGATCGCCCGGCAACACCACGCTGGCGCCATCGCGCAGGCGGTCGGCGCCTTCGGTGATCACCTGCTCGCCCACCTTCAGGCCGCTGGCGATCTGCACCTTGTCCACGCTCGCCTGGCCGCGCGTGACGGTGCGCAGCGCCACGGTGCGCGCTTGCGGGTCGAGCACGTAGACGAAGTCGCCGTTGGCGCCGTGGCGCAGCGCCGTCACCGGCACCACCACCGCGTCGCGCAGGGTATCGACGGTCAGGCGCAGGTTGACGAACTGGCTGGGGAACAGCTTGTTGTCGCCGTTGGCGAAGCGGGCCTTGGCGCGCACGGTGCCGGTCTGGGTGTCGACCTGGTTGTCGAGCGCGATGAAGCTGCCGCTGGCCAGCGCCTCGGTGCGGGTGCGGTCCAGCGCGGTGGCCGGCAGCCTGGCGTCCTGCGCGATGCGGCCCTGCAGCATCGGCAGCTGGTCTTGCGGTACGGCGAATTCAACGTCGATCGGCGACAGCTGGGTAATGACGGCGATGCCGTTCGCATCGCCGCTGCCGACCAGGTTGCCCACGTCCACCGTGCGCAGGCCGACCCGGCCGCTGATCGGCGCGCGCACCGTCGCATAATCCAGGTTCAGCTGGGCCGTGCCTTCGGCCGCCTTGTCGGTCATCACCGTGCCTTCGAGTTGCTTGACCAGCGCGGCCTGGGTATCGACCTCCTGGCGCGCGATCGAATCCTGCTCGAGCAGCGTGCGGTACCGCGACAGCATCAGGCGCGCGCTTTCCAGCTGGGCTTCGTCGCGCTGGCGCTGGCCGCGCGCCTGCAGCAGGGCCATCTGGAACGGGCGCGGATCGATCGTCGCCAGCACCTGGCCCTGCTTGACCAGCTGGCCTTCGGCGAAATGGATTTTCTGGACCACGCCCGACACCTGCGGACGCACGGTGGCGGTCGCGGCCGCGACCACGGTGCCGAGCGCGTCCAGGGTTACCGGCAGATCGGCCTGCTGGGCGGTGGCGACGCCGACCGTGGTGGCCGGACGGCCCCGTCCCCCGCCGGGCCCGCCGCCAGGACCGCCGGCCGCCATCCCCGGGCCACCCGGCCCGCCCGCCGGCTGGTGGGTGAGCCACCAGGCCAGGCCACCCAGCGCCACCATCGACAGCACGGCGATCACGCCGCCGATGAGGCGGGAACGCCGGGTGCGGGCGGGACGGTCGGTGATTGAATGGGGCGGGAGATGCTGGTCCATGCTTGTCCTTGTTCGATATGGATGTGCGCAAAGCCGTGCCAAGAACCTATCCCGGCAGGTGGAAGGAAGTTCATGCCGATGCATGGAGAGCGTGATCAACGCGCTCTCGGCCCGACCTTCACCTACCGGGATAGGTTCTTACTGCACAATACGTGTCACGCTGACTTTAGCATGGCCGTTTCACTCACAATGTTTCGTAACGTACATTGAGATGCCGTGGAATCAACGTTGTCAAAGTCGCCTTAACGCCGATTTACACAGTTCGGCGCTATTTAGCCGAAGTAAACGAAAAACGGGCGCGAACCGTCGCTCGCGCCCGTTGAAACATTGTATTAATCAGTTACAAACTGCCGGCATGAAACGCCGTCAGTGGTCACCAACCGCCGCAGAAGCAGTGGGCCACCGCCGCGAACGGCTTGCGTTCCTGCGTCAGTTCGGACAAAAAGGCCATGTCTTGCGCCACCTGGCCGACCGGCCCGGCCGGAATCGCCTGTTCGACCAGGCCCAGCTTGACCTGGATCGTCAGCGCCTGCGCCGCCGAGGCGCCGGCCATTTGCAGGAAGCGCTCCACCCGCGTGACCGGACGCTCCACATAGACCACGCGGTAGTCCGGGTCCAGCTTGGCGCGGCCGGCGGCCGAGGCCAGGGCGTCGTTGTAGCTGCCCAGGCGGTCGACCAGGCCGCGCTCCTTGGCCTGGGCGCCGGTCCAGACGCGGCCCTGCCCCACCTCGTCGATTTTCGCCTGGGTGGTCTTGCGCGCCGCCGCCGCCTTGCTGGTGAAGTCGGCATACACGTGGTTGATGCTTTGCTGGACCAGCTTCTCGAAGCGCGGATCGAGCGGGCGCAGCGGATTGTAGGCGTCCGCCAGCCAGGTGGTGGTCACGCCGTCGGTGCGCACGCCCAGCTTGTCGGCCACCTTGTGGGCGGTCGGCAGCAGCGCGAACACGCCGATCGAGCCGGTGATGGTGGCCGGGTCGGCGATGACCTCGTCGGACGCCATCGAGATCCAGTAGCCGCCCGACGCCGCCACGCTGCCCATCGACACCACCACCGGCTTGCCGGCGGCGCGCGTCAGTTCAAGCTCGCGCCGGATGAGTTCGGAGCCATAGGCGCTGCCGCCGGGCGAATCGACGCGCAGCACCAGGGCCTTGATCGAATCGTCCTCGCGCGCCTGGCGGATCAGGTTGGCCGTGGCGCGCCCGCCCACCACGCCGGGGCCGCCCGCGCCGTCGGTGATGGTGCCGGAGGCAACGATCACGCCGACCGCGTCGCCGAAGGCTTTTTGCGGATGGCGCGCCAGGTATTCGTGCATGCCGATCTGGCGGAACGACTTGATGTCTTTTTCGTAGACGCCGCGCTTGATCATCAGCGCGCGCAACTCGTCGCGCGTCTTGAGGCCGTCGACCAGCCTGGCCTGCAGGGCGACCCTGGCGGCGCTGCCGCCGGCCGCTTCCATGCGCTCGGGCAGCGTGTCGATCATGCTGGCCAGCGATCCGTCGGGCAGCTTGCGGTTCTTTTCGACGAGGCCCGTGTAGCCCGACCACATCGCGTTGTACAGGAAGGCGTCGGCCTCGCGCGCGGCGTCCGACGGGCCGTTGGCGATATAGGGCTCGGCCGCGCTCTTGTAGGTGCCGACCTTGACCAGGTTGACCGTCACGCCGACCTTGTCGAGCGCGTCGCGATAGTAGTTGCGGCGCCCGCCGAAGCCCTCGATCAGCACCATGCCCATCGGGTGCACGTAGACCTCGCTGGCGTGCGAGGCGACCAGGTAGCGCTTCTGGTCGTACTGGCCGCTCCAGGCCACGACCGTCTTGCCGGCCTTCTTGACGCGCTCGACCGCGGCGCCGAACTCGCGCAGCATGGCCATGCCGCCGCCGTTCATTTCGTCCAGCAGCAGCACCACGCTCGTGATGTCGGGGTCGCGCGCGGCATTGTCCAGCACCTGGGTCACGTCGCGCAGGCGCACGGTGCGCTTGCTGTCGCCGCCCACGTTGTCGAGCAACGTGTCGCGCAAGGTGGTTTCGTACTGTTCCACCAGGTCGCCCTTGACCTCGACTACCAGCGCGGTCTTGCTCGACAGCGGCTTGACGCCGCCGCCGAAGAACGTCGCGATGACCAGGATGAGGATCAGCAAGAACAACAGGTTGAAGAAAGTGCGGCGGGTCACGTCGAGCGCGGTCCACAGAAACACGAACCCGCGCCGCAAGGCGCTCAGGGGCTTGAAGGCCATCGGAACTCCAGTCAAAGTCAATGAAACGAAGCGATCAGGCGACCTGCCCGGCCCCGGCAAGGCCGGGTTGGCGGCGCGAAATCGCATACAAGCCGGCAAACACCAGTATGCCGTTAATCAAGAGTAATTCCAGCCCGAGGCGGTAGGCGCCGAGCAGATAGGCCTGATTGTACTCAAGGATCGCGCACAGGACCGGCGCGCCGATCGTCACGAGCGGTACAAGGCGGTCGTTCGGCATGCGCGCGGTCAGCATGCCGAAGGCAAACAGGCCGAGCAAGGGACCGTAGGTATACGCCGCCAGCTTGAGGATCACGCCGATCATGTTCGGGTTGTCGGCCGCCTTGAAGCCCAGCACCAGCAGCAGGAACAGGAAGGCGAAGCCCAGGTGCACGCGGCGGCGCAGGCTTTCGGCCTGGGCCTGGGTCAGGTCGGTGCGGCGCTTGATGCCGAGCAGGTCGATGCAGGTCGACGAGGTCAGCGCCGTGATCGCCCCGTCGGCGCTGGGGAACAGGGCCGAGATCAGCGCGATCAGGAAGATGATCTGCAGGGCCGCCGGCAGATGGCCCATCACCACCGCCGGGAAGATCTTGTCCCCGACGGCCGTCACGCCGGCGATGGGCGCATACAGGTACAGCAGGCCGCCCAGGAACACGAAGGACAGCAGCACCACGACCAGCACCGCGGTCAGGGCCAGCATGTTCTTTTGCGAATCCTTCAGGGTCTTGACCGAGATGGTCTTCTGCATCATTTCCTGGTCCATGCCGGTCATGGTGATCGTGATCAGGGCGCCGGCGACGATCTGCTTGAGCCAGAAATTGGGGCTGTCGATGTCATGCGTGAAGATGGTGGCCAGACCCTGCGCCTGCATCTGGTTCAGGCTTTCGGGAATCGACATGTTCAATTCGCCCAGCAGGATCCAGACGCAGGCGAACAGGCCGAACAGCATGCAGCTGGTCTGCAGGGTGTCGGTCCAGACGATGGTCTTCACGCCGCCCTGGTAGGTGTACAGCAGGATCATGCCCAGCACGACCAGGGTGCTGAGCCAGAACGGCACGCCCAGGCTGTCGAGGATGATGGCTTGCAGGATGTTTACCACCAGGTAAAGACGCGCGGTGGCGCCCAGCAGGCGCGAGATGATGAAGAAGCCGGCGCCACTCTGGTAGGCGCGCCGGCCCAGACGCACGTCGAGGTAGTGGTAGATCGAGGTCAGCTGCAGGCGGTAGTACAGCGGCAGCAGCACATAGGTCACGGCGAGGTAGCCGATCACGTAGCCGATCACGATCTGGGCATAGCCGAAGCCGTCGACACCGACCGCGCCCGGCACGCTGACAAAGGTCACGCCGGACAGGGTGGTGCCGACCATGCCGAAGGCAACCAGCATCCAGTTGCTGCTCTTGTTGCCGATGAAGAAGCTGTCGTTGTTGGCGCCTCTCGAGGTGGCCCAGGCGACGCCGAGCAGCAGTGCGAAATAAGCGATGAGGATGCAGAAGAGGAGTAGCGGGGACATGGCGTGCCGAGGTTGACGTTTCGCTCAGCAATATACACCGTGTTCCAGCCCGGCCCAAGGGCCGGCGCCGCGCCCTGCCCCTGGCGCCTGCGCGAAAAAGCGCTCAGATTTCTTCGCCGCGCACCCGCGTGAAGGGGCCGATGCAGGCCTCGCCCGAGGCGTCGGCGCACAGCAGGAACAGCTTGCCGGACGGATGGAAGCGCACGAAATGGGTGACGCTGGCGCCCGGCTTCATGACGTTGCCGGAGCAATCGGGCTTGCCGTTGTCCTTGGTGACGCGGTCGGTCAGGCGATAGAAGCCGTCGCGATCGGGCTGGTTCGGGATCGTGTAGACGCTCTCGGAAATCTCGGCGGCGCTGGTGACCAGCGTGGTGCCGTCGGCGCGGAAGCGGTAGGTCTCGAGGCAGTTGGTGTCGGGCACCGCGAGGCGCCAGATGCCGAGGATCGGATGGTCGGCGGCCGGCCCCTTCTGCGCCAGCGCTGGCGCGCAGGCGACCGACAGGGACAACAGCAACAGGCTGGCAACTATGCGCATGGCGAGCTCCTTCGACCCGGGCGGATGAGGCCTGCCCGGGCTCGGGCAGGCCATGCCATTATGGCATCGCCGATGGCGGCGTGGCGCACGCGCCGCGCCGCGCGTCGCCAACGGTCAGCCGTTGTCAGTGCCGGCTTTCGGCTTGGCCGGGCGACGGCTGCGCGGCGCCGCCTTGCGGGCCGGCGCCTTGGGGGCCGGAGCCTTGTGGGCCGGGCGCGCGCCCTTCTTGCGCTCCGGCTTGGCCTCGGCCCCGGCCTCGCTGGCATCGTCGGCCATGGCCGCGACGGCATCGAACTCCGGTTCGGCCGGCGTCTCGGACTCGGCCCGGGCGGCTTCCAGCGCGGCCTGTTCGGCCAGCTTCTTGGCCGACGGCTTGCGCGGCGCACGGCGGCGTTCCTTGGCCGGGGCCGGCGCTTCCTCGCCTGCTTCAAGCGCCGGGGCCTCGGTCACGACCAGCGTCGGCTGCGATGCCGGCTGCTCGATGGCCTCGAGATCGGCCGCGGCCGTGGCGTCGCTCTCCATCGGGACCGGTTCCAGCCAGGCCGGGATCGGCGCCGAGGTGGAGGCCGATTCGCCGCGCGCGCCCGCCTTGCGTCCGCCACGACCGCGGCCGCGGCGGGTGTCCGGCTTGACGCCTTCTTCCGGCGCGGTCTCGACCGGGGCGGCTGCCTCGATCCCGTCCTGGCCTGCGGCGTCCGGGACCTCGACGTCATCCTGCACCGCGAACTCGGCAACCGGCACGAGCACCGGCGCATTCGCGCTGCGATAGACGTAGGTGCCCGACTTTTCGTCGCGGCCGAACTCGAACAGCCCGCGGGTCTGCGCTTCTTCGAGCAGGTTGCCGAAGGTACGGAAGCCGTAATAGGTCTCGGAGAAGTCCGGACGGCGGCGCTTGAGGGTGTCTTTCAGCAGCGAAGCCCAGATCTTGCCGGTGTCGCCGCGCTCGAGCACCAGGGCGTCGAAGGTCTCGACCACCATGTCCAGCGCCTGCACCTTGCGCGCCTCGAGTTCTTCCTTGCGCTTGTCGTCGCCGGCGCCCGCCGCGGCGCCCGAGCGCCGTCCCGGCTGCCCCTTGCGCGCCTCCTGCTCTTCCTTGCGCTTGGCGGTGGCGCGGTTCTTTTCGCGCACCAGGTCGTCGTAGAAGATGAATTCGTCGCAGTTGGCCACCAGGAGGTCGGAGGTCGACTGCTTGACGCCGACGCCGATCACCTGCTTGGCGTTCTCGCGCAGCTTGGAGACCAGCGGCGAAAAGTCGGAGTCGCCGCTGATGATGACGAAGGTATTGACGTGCGACTTGGTGTAGCACAGGTCGAGGGCGTCGACGACCAGGCGGATGTCGGCCGAATTCTTGCCCGACTGGCGCACGTGCGGGATCTCGATCAGCTCGAAGTTCGCCTCGTGCATGCCCGCCTTGAAGGCTTTGTAGCGATCCCAGTCGCAGTACGACTTCTTGACCACGATGCTGCCCTTGAGCAGCAGGCGCTCCAGCACCGGCTTGATGTCGAATTTTTCGTAGTTGGCGTCGCGCACGCCCAATGCGACGTTTTCGAAGTCGCAGAACACCGCCATGCTGATGTTGTCGGAAGATGAGGCCATGAGTTGTTGTTTTCTGGTAATGAGTGGACAGGCTACCGGCGATTATACGCAACGCGAGCGTTTTGCCGTTGTCTTGTTTGCCGCGGTGTCCCGGGTTCCGGGCTCCGGCCGCACCAGCATATGGAGGAATGAGGCTGATCGCTGCGGCCGGCTGTGCTCGACGCCAGGGACAGCAAGTCGCACCGATACGCGAGCTCCTCGATGTCTGTGAAACTCAACCCCATAAAAGAAGATCCCCACCAGCGTGGGGAAACCATCTGCGGCTATCCGCAACAATGCCGTGCCGACGTAAACACGACCATGCATACGAGGATTGCGACCGGTTCAATCGTCCGTTCAACATGCCCACTTCTGCCCTATAATTTCGTCTCCTGCGACCGGTCTTCGACGATGCTTCCTGCCACCTTGTTCGAGTCAGCCTTCAACAGCTCGCCCTTCGGGCACTACCTGCTGTCGCCCACGCCTGATGCGATCATCCTTGCGGTCAACGATGCGTTCCTGAAGGCATCGTCGCGCACCCGCGAGGAACTGGTCGGGACCAGCCTGTTCAAGGCCTTCCCCGGCAACCCCGACGATCCCGAAGACACCGGCGAAGCGGACCTGCGCGCCTCGCTCGCCAAGGTGCGCGCGACCGGCCTGCCCGACACCCTGCCGGCGGTGCGCTATCCGATTCCCGTGGTGCTGCCCAATGGCCAGACGATGTTCGAGGAACGCTTCTGGACCGCGACCAGCACGCCGATCTTCGGTCCCGGCGGGGAGCTGGTCTGCATCTCGCACAGCAACAACGACGTCACCGCCCAGTTGCGCTCGGAGGCCGCCGTGCGCGAAAGCGAGAAGCGCTTCCGCGCGCTGACCAATGCGACGGCCGAAGTCATCTATCGCATGAACCCGGACTGGACCCAGCTGCGCCATCTCGAAGGCCGCGGCTTCCTGAAGGACACGGACGACCCAAACCGCTTCTGGCTGGAGGAATACATCCCGCCCGAGGACCAGGAGCGCGTGCACCAGGCGGTCGCGCGCGCCATCCGCGACGGCTCGGTCTTCGAGCTCGAGCACCGGGTGCGGCGCGCCGACGGCAGCAGCGGCTGGACCCTGTCGCGCGCGGTGCCGATGTTCGACGCCGCCGGCGCGGTCTACGAATGGATCGGGACCGCCAGCGACATCACCGAGCGCAAGGCGGCGGAAGAAAAGCTGCGCGAGGCCGACCGCCGCAAGGATGAATTCCTGGCCATGCTGGCGCACGAGTTGCGCAATCCCCTGGCGCCGATCGGCGCCGCGGCCGAGCTGCTGCAGCGCATGAAGCTGGACGAGGCGATCGTCAAGCGCACCAGCCAGATCATCGGGCGCCAGGTCGGTCACATGACGGCGCTGATCGAAGACTTGCTGGACGTTTCGCGCGTCACGCGCGGCCTCGTCGAGCTGGACACCGCGCCGCTCGACGTCGGCGCCATGCTGCACGAGGCGGTGGAACAGGTCATGCCGCTGATCCAGGCCCGCCGCCACGACCTGACGCTGAACCTGCCGCCGCCGGACACGCAGATTGCCGGCGACCGCAAGCGCCTGGTGCAGGTGGTCGCCAACCTGCTGGACAACGCCGCCAAGTACACGCCGGAAGCCGGGCGTCTCGAGGTCGCATCGAACATCGATGCCGAACGGCGCCTGTGCATCGACGTGCGCGACAACGGCATCGGCATGGCGCCCGAGCTGGCGGCGCGCGCCTTCGAGCTGTTCGCCCAGGCCGAACGCTCATCCGACCGCGCCTCGGGCGGCCTGGGGCTGGGCCTGGCGCTGGTGAAGAACCTGGTCGAACTGCATGGCGGCGAGGTCGCCTGCGACAGCGCCGGCCCGGGCCTCGGCAGCCGGTTCACGGTGTGCCTGCCGCTGCTGGAACGCCGGGTCGACGCCGCCCCGCCACGAGAAGAATTGCGCGGCGCCGCACAGTCTGGATCGCTGCGCGTGATGATCGTGGACGACAACGTCGATGCGGCCGTCACCCTGTCGATGCTGCTGGAGTCGGGCGGCCATCGGGTCGCGGTGGAGCACGACGCCTTGCGGGCGCTGGAGTGCGCGCGCGGTTTCAGGCCCCACGCCTGCCTGCTCGACATCGGCCTGCCCGGGATCGACGGGCTGGAACTCGCGCGCCGCCTGCGCGGGCTGCCGGAAACGAGGGGCGCGATGCTGGTCGCGGTCACCGGCTACGGCCAGGCGCGCGACCGCGACCAGATTCTCGGCGCCGGCTTCGACCACCACCTGGTCAAGCCGATCGACACCGGGCGTCTGTATGCGGTGCTCGACGAGCGCTGCGACACGGCGGCCTAGCGGCGCGGCGCAACCCGGCGCAACCCCGCGCAACGCGGCGCCCTGCACGAAGCGCGCCAGATCCCGCGCGAAACGCTGGCACCGCGGACGGCTGGCACGATCGGCGCCGGGCGGCGATAATGCCGCCAACCTTTTTCCGGCATCGACATCATGCAAGCACACAAAGCCCATTACCTGCAACTGCGTCCCCACGACGCCCTGCCCGACCTGAAGCACCTGGCCCCGTTCATGGCCGTGGTCGTGATCGACGACGACAGCGACGAAATGTGGCGCTGGGACGTCGCGCGCTGGCTGGTCGATTCCGGCTGCCGCTACATGCTGGCCTGGGGCAAGGAGTGCGCGAGCTGGAACGAGGCAGTCGAGGATGCCGCCTTGGAAGCGTTCGACTACGAAGACGTCGCGCCGGAACAGGCAGTGCTGACGACGGCGCACGAGGATGACGACCTGGACGAAGCGTTCTGGTTCGCCCGCCACCGCGCCAGCCATCCGGCGCTGCGCTTTTCCACCGCGGTGATCCTGCACGTGGCCATGCGCGGCCGGCCGGACGAATTGCTGGCGCAGTTCGCCGACGCCTGAACCGGCGTTTTTCAGCACCTTACAGTCGCGCGAGCGTTTCCGGGTCGGCCTCGCCGTCGAAATACTTGTCGATACAGGCCTGGAACACGGCCTCGTCCGGCGCCACCTCGGCGAACAGGGTCATCGACGAGCGGAATTTCAGCTCGTCCGGGTGGCCGAAGATCTCGTGCGCCGACGGCCCGTCGAGCGCGGCGACGATGCCCGCGCATTCGCGCAGGCGCTGCCCCAGGACCGGATGGGCCAGGTAGGCGGCCGCCTCGTCCTCGGAGCCGATGGCATACCGCCGCGCCATTTCGCTGCTGCCCAACCCCTTGAACTGCGGAAAGACAAACCACATCCAGTGGCTGCGCTTGTGCCCGGCCCGCAATTCAGCCAGCACGCCGGCGTAGATTGGCTCCTGCGCCTCGACGAAGCGCGCCAGGTTGAAGTCATCCATCATGTTTCCTCCCCTTGTCACCGAAATGCTACAACGCCATCGTTGTTTGCTAAAGTGCCGCACGATGAACGCTGAACACCTCTCCCTCCTCCTCGTCCGCGAAATGCCGTACGGGAAATATAAAGGCCGCAAGCTGGCCGACCTGCCCGGCCACTACCTGGGCTGGTTCGCGCGCGAAGGCTTCCCACGCGGCGAGCTGGGCCAGTTGCTGGCCCTGATGTATGAACTCGACCACAATGATTTGCGCGGCCTGCTCGATCCGCTGCGTCGGCCATCGGCCAGGTGATACTTAGAACCTATCCCGGTAGGTGAGGGGAAGTTCATGTCGATGCATGGCGAGTGTGAGCAAGGCGCGAGGAGGCCGCATGGCGAGCCATGCAACGACGAGCAACGCAGCGCACGCTTGCCAGGCGCGGCAGGAACGACCCTCACCTACCGGGATAGGTTCTTAGCAACAACCACGCCAATATCCGCGCAGGCATCGGTATAATCGAATATTCAACGAAGAATTCACCATGCTCAACGAACACGTTCCCGCACCCCTGGTGCTGGTGGTCGAGGATGACGACCACATCGCCCAGGTATTGCGCTTCATGCTCGAACGCCAGGGCTACCGCGTCCTGCACCTGGCAGACGGCCGCGCCGCGAGCGAGTACGTCGCCGCCAGTCCCGAGATCCCCGACCTGGTGCTGATGGACGTGATGCTGCCCCATCTCGACGGCTACGAGATCGTCGTCCTGGCCCGTGCGCGCGCCGATTGGGCGGCGGTGCCGATCCTCATGCTGACCGCCAAGAACACCGAGCGCGACACCGTGCGCGCGCTCGACGCCGGCGCCAACGACTTCGTCGGCAAGCCGTTCCAGCCCAACGAACTGCTGGCGCGCGTGCGGCGCCTGCTGCTGCCGGCCGCCTGAACCGGGCGCTACGAATCGCCCGGCTCGCTTACACTCGGGGCATGTCGCGCTCCATTTTCCTGCTCCCGCTCCTGCTGTCCTTGCCGGCCCAGGCCGCCACCTTGCTGCTGTGCCCCGGCACCCCGCTCGCCTCGCCCGGCGCCGTGACCGAGGACTACACCACCGCCAGGGGCGCGCGCATGCGCGCCATCGTCACCGAGGCGCCGGGCAAGCCCGATCCCGGCTGCCGCGCCGTGCCGCTCAAGGTGGCCGCCAGCGGCGTCCAGGCCCTGCACTTCCTGCCGCCGGACGCGGCGCCGGGCGACACGATCCTGCTGCACGGCGAACAACGGGGCAAGGAATTCACCGTCACCGGCCACACGCTGGGCGCACAGCCGCCGCCGCCCGCGCCGCAGCCGGGCCTGTCCACCCGACAACCGCTCGACGCCGCCGAGGTGCGCCGGCGCGCGCCGCGCGCCGCCTGGGCCTGGAGCCCGAACGCCTGGCGCGAACGCGCCGACGCCATGCTCGACTGGGCCGCCGGCCAAGGCATGGGAGAGTTGTTCATCAATGTGCCGGTGCGCGCCGGCGAGGTCGCCGAGCCGCAGGCGCTGGCGGCCTTCGTGCGCCAGGCGCACGGCCGCGGCATCGCGCTGACCGCCTTCGAGGACGGGCCCGACCTGATCCTGCCGACCGCGCGCGCCGACGCCGTCGGCCGCATGCGCGCCTATGCCGCCTACAACGCGCGGGCGGGCGCCGGGGAAAGCCTGAAGGGGGTCCAGTTCGACGTCCAGCCCCAGCTGCTCGATCCCGACAAGCTGCCGAAGGCGGCGCGCGACGGCCATTACCTCGACCTGCTCGCCGCGCTGCGCGAGGCCGCCGGCAAGATGCGGCTCGAGGTCGTGGCGCCGGCCGCCTGGAGCCAGGAGGACGCGCTGCTGCGCGGCCTGGCGCGCCATGTCGACGTGCTGACGGTGCGCAACTACCGCACCGACCCCGATGAGATACGGCGCCATGCGGCGCCCTTCCTGGACTGGGGCGTCAGGCACGGCAAGCGGGTGCGCATCGCGCTCGAGGCCGGACCGGCCGGCGCCGGCGTGGAACGCCACTACCGGCGCCTGGGGCCGGACGCCAAGGGCGACCTCCTGATGTTCGACCTGGACGGGCAGAAGGTGCTGATGCTGCTGAAGGTGCCCGCGGCGCAGGATGAGGCGCAGGCGTATGCGCTGGCCGACCGGCGCGGCATCGCCGGCTCGGACACCACCTTCCACTTCGACAAGCCCGCGCTGATGCGCCTGCTGCCGCAGCTGGAAAGCGGCTTCGGCGCGTGGAAGAGCTTTGGCGGAATGGCGGTGCACGCGCTGCGCTAGAACTACCGTGGAGCCGGTTACCCCAGCGGCAGCTCCACCGTAAACCGCGTTCCCATCCCGGCCCGGGTCTCGAAACCGATCGTGCCGCCGTGCTCCTCGACGATCGCCTTGCTGATGCTCAGCCCCAGCCCGGTGCCGCCGCGCTGGCGCGTGTCGTGGGCATCGGCCTGGGCGAAGCGCTCGAACATGCGGCCCTCGAATGCGGGCGGGATGCCCGGGCCCTCGTCGGTCACGCTCAGGCGCGCCCAACCCGGCCGCTGCGCCAGGCCCACCGTCACCGCCTTGCCGGACGGCGTGAACTTGATCGCGTTCGACAGCAGGTTGCTCAGCACCTGCACCACGCGGTCGTGGTCGATCGCGGCCCGCACCGCTTCGGCGCCCGGCGCCAGGTCGAGACGCAGCGCGACGCCGGCCTGGCGCGCCTGGCCCTGCATCGCCTCGGTCGCGTGCCGCACTACCGGCGCCAGCGGCTGCACGCTGCGCCGGTATTCCATCTGGCCCGCCTCGATCTTCTGGATGTCGAGCACGTCGTTTACCATCCGCATCAGGCGATCGCAACTCTGGTTGGCGATGTGGATCAGCTCGGCCACGTCCGGCGGCAATGCGCCGGCCATGCCGGTGTCGAGCAGCGAGAGCGAGGCGTGGATCGACGTGAGCGGCGTGCGCAGTTCGTGCGAGACGGTGGACACGAATTCGCTCTTCATGCGGTCGATCTTCTTGCGCTCGGAAATGTCGTGCAGGAAGATACTGAAGAAGGCGTCCTCGCCCTCGCCCGCGAGCGCCACCGTGGTCTCGACCATGAATTCCGTGCCCTGGCGGTTGACCACGATCCGCTCCAGGCGCCGGCCATACGAAAACTCACCACCCTGATGAAAGCCGCGCAGCGCCTTGGCGATGCTGGCGCGGTAGCGCTCGGGCAGGATCATCTCGGCCAGCGGCCAGCCTACCGCCTCGTGGCGGCTCCAGCCGAACATGCGTTCGGCGGCCGGATTCCAGTCGAGGATCATGCCGCGCTGGTCGACCGCCATGAAGGCGTCCTGCGCCGCCCCGACGATGGCGGCGATGCGCTGCTCGCTGGCGCGCACCGAGGCCAGCGCGCGTTCCAGTTCCAGGGTGCGCTGCTCGACCCTTAGCTCGAGGGTGTCGTTCAGCACCTGCAGCTCGGCGCGCCGGTGCACCAGCGCCGTCACCAGCGCATTGAGCGCGCCCGACAGCTGGCGCACCTCGGTATAGCCGCGCTGCGCCGGCACCAGCTCCTGGCTGTCGCCGCGGCGCAGGCGGTCGGCCGACGCCGCCAGGGCCTGCAGGGGCCGCGTGATGCGGCGCGCCAGCAGCAGGCCGGCCAGCGAGAACAGCAGCGCCAGCACGGCGCCGCTCCACAGCGTGCGCGCGCGCAGCTCGCGCACCGGGCGGTAGGCGTCCTCGAGTTCCTGGCGCACCAGCACGTGCCAGCCGAGGCCCGGATAATCGCCCACCGGGTGCGTGGCGGCGTAGCCGACCAGGTAGTCGCGTCCGTCGGGCCAGCGCTCGGCCACGTAGCCGGTGCGCTTCTTGCGCGCGTGGTCCAGGCTGGACAGGTTGACCGTGGTGTCCTGCAAACCGTCGGGACCCAGCAGCACCACGCCTTCGGCGCTGACGATCAGGGCCTGTACCTGGTGGCGCGTCTCCACCGGCGCGATGATCGAGCGCTCGACGTCGCGCGCCCATTCCCACGACAGGTGGGTGCCCAGCACCCCGGCCGGCTTGCCGTTCGCGTCCATCCAGGGAAAGGCCACGTCCACGAAGCGGCGCGGCTCGCCCTTTTGCACCGGCAGCAGCTTGGCCAGCAGCACCGCCTCGTGCACGTCGCCGACGTAGGTGCCCTTGAGGGCATTGATGAACCACGGCCGCTCGGCCACGTTGTTCCCTTCCAGCAGGCCGCGCGCCTCGGCCAGCACCGTGCCGTCCAGGCCAGCCATGCCGATCCATTCGTAATAACCGTAGGTCGACTGCATGTCGCTCAGGATGCGGCGGCGCTCGGCGCGCGTCGCCGACGGCCCCACCAGCTCGCCGCGGCGCGCCATCAGCCGCACCTCGCGATAGCGCTCGTACATGCCGCGATCGAGCTTGTCGGCGGTCTGCATCGCCATCTCGCCCAGCCCGTTGCCGATGCTGCTCTTGACCTGGTCGGTGGCGGCGCGCTCGACCACTTCGACCAGCAGCAGGGTCAGGACCACGGTCAGCACCGAGAATGCGAGCGCGAGCCAGGCCCCGAGACCGCGCGGGCTCAAGCGATGCAGGAAAGGGCGGGAATGCGGCATGGAGGCCTCTAGAACGGTCGTGGAGACGGAGCGTACCACGGTGACATTAATACTCGGCAATACACACGGCAATACGCAACCTGGTCATTTGCCGAACCCGACCGTTCGCCGGGCGCTCGCGCCGCCTGGCACAGCCGCCGCGCGGGACCGGCGAAATGCGGGTGATTCCGCACGGCCATGCCCGATTTCCGGTAAACTTCACCGCTGTAAGAACATCGATATCGATTGGAAACACCGTCATGCAAGCCACCGCCCCTGCCCTTTCCGCGCCGCCTTCCCTGCTGGACTATGCCACTTCGTGCGCGCTGCCGACGCCGTGGGCCCAGTTCACGCTGCACGCCTGGGTCGAGCCGGCCACCGGCAAGGAACACCTGGCGATGGCCCTGGGCGACCTGTCGACCGGCGAGCCAGTGCTGGCGCGGGTGCACTCCGAATGCCTCACCGGCGACGTGATGTTCTCGCAGCGGTGCGACTGCGGCGCCCAGCTGGAGGGCGCGCTGCAGCGCATCGCCGAGGAAGGACGCGGCATCCTGCTGTACCTGCGTCAAGAGGGCCGCGGGATCGGCCTGGTCAACAAGATCCGCGCCTACCGCCTGCAGGAAGCCGGCGCCGACACGGTCGAGGCCAACCTGCAGCTGGGCTTTCATGCCGATGCCCGCAACTACGAGCTGTGCCGTCCGATGCTCGCGCAGTTCGGCATCAAGTCGGTGCGCCTGATGACCAACAACCCGCGCAAGATCGACGCCCTGAACCGCATCGGCGTCGCGGTCGCCGAGCGCGTGCCGCTGCTGGTGAACCGCAATGTCTACAACAACAGCTACCTGAACACCAAGCAGGCCAAGCTGGGCCACATGATGGCGCCGCTGACCGCCGTCGAGCAGGGAGAACAGGCCCTGGTCGAACCGGCCGACGCAGCGCCGTCGGCGTCGGCTTCGCCCTCCTCATTGCCCCCGAACGTGCGCTAACGCGCGCAACGCTCGTTGATCCGGTGGCAAGATAGCAACTCATACTGCCATCAAACTATTGCATGAAACGAGCTGTCCTCGCATCTCTGCTGACCTGCATCGCCATCGGCGCCGCCCTCGAGGCGACGTCGCCGCCGGCCGCTGCCCAGCCCTCGCCGCAGAATCTGGCGCAACCCGCGCCGCGCGCGACCCAGAACACGGCCGGGGCCGGGGCAGCCGCCGGCGTGCCCCAGATGCCGGTCGACACCGCGCCCGCAGCCACCCCGAACGCGCCGTTGCCCGGCGAGACCGAGGCCCAGGACGCCCTGCCCGAACCTTCGCTGGCGGCCCAGGACCTGTACGACTCGGCGCGCGGCGACCTGCTGCAGATCCGCATGCTGCTCAAGAACGGCCGCACCCAGTCGACGGTCGGCTCGGGCTTCCTGGTGGGCACCAGCAACCTGGCGCTGACCAATTACCACGTGGTGTCGCAGATGGCGCTCGACCCCGCCATCTATACGGCCGAATACATCGATACCGACGGCAATACCGGCCCGGTCGAGCTAATGGCGGTCGACGTGCTGCACGACCTGGCCGTGGTGCGCATCAACCGCAACGGCAGCGGCTTCTTCAAGGTGCCCGAACAGCCGGTGCGGCTGCGCCAGGGCCAGCGCCTGTACTCGCTCGGCAATCCGCTCGACCTGGGCTTTGCGATCTCGGAAGGGGCCTATAACGGCGTGCTCACGCGCAGCTTCTACGACCGCCTGATCTTTTCCGGCCCGATCAACTCGGGCATGAGCGGCGGGCCGAGCGTGACCGCCAGCGGCACGGTAGCCGGCATCAACGTCTCGCGCCGGCGCGACGGCGAATCGGTCAGTTTCCTGGTGCCGGTCAGGCATGCGCAGGAGCTGCTGCGCAAGGTGGCCGAGCAGGCCGCTCCGCCGGCCGACTTCAATCCGCTGATCGGCAAACAGCTGCTGGCGCACCAGGGCAATATGGTCGACAAGCTGCTCGAGGAACCCCTCACGCTCAAGGGCATGGGCCAGTACCTGGTGCCGGTGCGCGAATCGGGCGAGGTGCGCTGCTGGGGACGTTCGAATGCCCGCGGCGCGGTCTACAGCACCGACTCGATGAGCTGCGTGATGCAGTCGGCGGTGTTCGTGTCGGACGTGCAGCAGACCGGCAACGTGGCCATGACCCACCAGTACATCCGCAGCGGCACCATGGATCCGATGCGCTTCGCGGCGCTGGCCAGCGACACCTTCCAGGTCAACAACCTGGGCAGCACGGGCGACCCGCGCCTGACCAAGCCGTTCTGCACCGAGCGCTTCGTGCATACCCGCAGCCTGCCGATGCGCGCCGTGACCTGCGTGCGCGCCTACCGCAAGTTCGAGGGCCTGTACAACTTCACCCTGCTCACCGCCAGCACGGACGCCTCGCAATCGAGCCTGCAAAGCCGCCTGGACGTGTCCGGCGTCTCCTACGAAAACGGCCTGCGCGTCACGCGCGCCTACCTGGGCGCCTTCGGGCGCAGTGGACGGCGATGAGCGAGCACGCCAGCCAGCCATTGGACACGGCGGCGAGCACGCCGGCGAGCGCGCCGGCGGGCTTTGATCCGCTGCGCGGCCCATGGAGCATCGAGACGCTGGCCCGCAACGGCGAGGTGCTGCACCGCCATCGCGTGGCGGCGCTGCCGATCCGCATGGGCCGCGCCTATGACAACGACTTCATCGTCGACGACGATTATGCGGCCGCCCACCACGCCGTGGTCGAGGCCGGGCCGGACGGGCGCCTGCGGCTGCGCGACCTCGGCAGCCGCAACGGCATCGTGCACAAGAGCCGGCGCATCAAGGACGAACTGGCGATCGACGGCGACACCGTGGTGCGCATGGGCCATACGTCGCTGCGCATCCGCGGCGCCGCGCACCGGGTCGCGCCGGAGCTGGTCGACCGCACCATGCACGGCTGGGAAGGCATGCTGCCGGGCGGCGCCGGCATCGTGCTGGCCGTGCTGGCGGCGCTGCTGGTGGCCTGGCTGACCGACGCCAGCAACGACCTGGAGCGCTATGCCCTGTTCCCGGCCGCGGCCGGCGGCGCCGGCCTGGCGTGGGCCGGCCTGTGGGCCTTCGGCAACCGCCTGTTCGGCCGCCGCGCGCGCCTCGGGCGCCACCTGTTCATCTATGGCTGCGCGCTGGCGGCGCTGGTGGGCGTGCGCCTGCTGGCCAGCGTCGTGGCCTATGCCTGGTCGCTCGAATGGCTGACCGCCTATGCCTCGCACGCGGCGGTGGCGACGGCGGCGGTGGCGGTCTACTTCCACCTCGCCACCGTGACGCCGCAGTACCGGCGCCGCCTGCGCCCGGTCTGCGCCGCGCTGGCGGTGCTGGCGTCGAGCCTGATCCTGGCCGGGAACATGCAGCGCCACGGCCGCACCGCCGACGAGCTGTACATGCCGGTGCTGCTGCCGCCCGAGCTGCGCGCCAGCCCGGACGTGCCGGTGGCCGATTACATCGACCAGGTCGGGGCGATGAAGAAGGAGATCGACGCCGAGCGCGGTGGGGGCAACTGAGGGGCAACTGCGCCGCGACTGCGCTGCAACCGGGCGCAACCGGGCGCGCTAGCCGAGCCCGCCCAGCAGGCGGCTCACCGTCTCGGCCGCGATCGGTTTGGTGAAGTGGTGGTCGAAACCGGCCTCGCGCGCGCGCCGCTGGTCTTCTTCCGCGCCCCAGCCGGTCACGGCGACGATGACCGTACGCGCCAGCGCCGGCATGGCGCGCAGCCGCGCCGCGAGCTCGTAGCCGGTCATGCCCGGCATGCCGATGTCGAGGAAAGCGATGTCGGGCGTGAAGTCGGAGACCAGCGCCAGTGCGTCGCGGCCGTTGGTCGCGACGCGGATCTCGTGGGCGTTTATCTGCAGCAGCAGCGACAGGCTTTCGGCGGCATCGGTATTGTCGTCCACCACCAGGATGCGCAAGCTCCGGCGCGGGAGCGCGCGCTGCTCCTGCCGCGGCGCCTGCGCCGCGTCGCCCTGCCCGGCGTCGGGCCGCGCGAGCGGCAGGCGCACGGTGAAGACGCTGCCCTGGCCGGCGCCGGCGCTGTGCACCTCGACGCCGCCGCCGTGCAGCGCCACCAGCTGGCGCACCAGCGACAGGCCGATGCCCAGCCCGCCCTGGGCCAGGCCGCCATGGTTGCCGACCTGGCTGAACATCTCGAAGATCGCTTCCTGGTGTTCCGGCAGGATGCCGACGCCGCTGTCGCTCACCGCAATCACCGCCTCACCCGCCCCCGTGCCCGCGCCCTGGCGCGCTGCCCGGCTCACGTCGAGGCGGATGTCGCCGCCGGGCGGGGTGTACTTGGCGGCATTGGTCAGGAGATTGCTCACCACCTGGGCGACGCGGGTCGGGTCGATGTCCAGCAACAGCGGCTCATGCCAGAGCCTGACGTCGAGCCGGTGGCGCGCGCCCTGGATGACCGCCGTGCTGGTCTCCACCGCGCTCGTCACCACCAGGTTGAGGTCGACCAGCTGCTTGCGGATCTCGATCTTGCCGCTGCTGACGCGGGCGACGTCGAGCAGGTCGTCGACCAGGTGCGACAGCTGGTGGGTCTGGCGTTCGAGCATCTCGCGCACGCGCGCCATGGTGTCCGGGCTGTCGGCGCGCAGGCGCATGATCTCGAGGCCGGTGCGGATGGTCGCCATCGGGTTGCGCAACTCGTGCGCCAGCACCGCCAGGAACTCGCTCTTGCGCCGGCTCGCCTCCGAGGCCTCGCGCGCCAGGCGTCGCATGTCTTCCTCGATGCGCTTGCGTTCGCTCGTATCGCGAAACACCAGCGCCACCTGGCACGCCTCGGGCGCGCCGATACGCGAGGCATTGACCTCGAACCAGCGTTCGAGCTTGGGCGAATATTCCTCGAACATGATCGATTCGCCGGTGCGCGCCACCGCGCCGTAGCGCTCCAGCCAGACCGATTCGAGGCCCGGCGCCAGCTCGTGCACCGAGCGCCCCCTGGCATCGGCAATCCCGCTCTGGATCGTGAACATCGGGTTCACTTCGAGGAACACCAGGTCGCACGGCGCGCCGCCGGCGTCGAACTTCACTTCCAGGATGCAGAAGGCCTCGTCGACCTCTTCGAACAGCTTGCGGTATTTTTCTTCGGACTCGCGCAAGGCCGCCTCGGTGCGCTTGACGCGGTCGATGTCGGTCACCACCGAGACCTGGCCGGTGACCTGTCCGTCGGCATCGCGGATCGGCACCGAACTGACGTGGGTCCAGACCTCGCGCCGGTCCTCGCCCTCGCGGTACAGCGCCTCCATGCCCGGCACGACACGCTCGCCGCGCAGGGCGCGGGCGCCGGGGAAATCGTCGCGCGCCACCGGCACGCCATCGTCACCGAATATCGTCCAGCGCGCGGAGCCCTGTTCATCGCGGGACGGCATGAGGCCCGTCGGCAGGTAGCGCGCCATGGCGTCGTTCGCGAGCACGATCATGCCGTTGATGTCGGTGACGCCAACCCCGACCGGCAGGCTGTCGAACAGGGCCGACAGGCGCGCATCGCTCGCCCGCCGCGCCAGGTCGGCGCGGCGCGCCTCGAGCACGCGGTCGGTGGTCTCGAACGCGGTATGGACGAAGCCCCCGACCGCGCCATGCAGGCCGCGCAAGGGCACATAGGACGCGCTGAACCAGCGCTGGCATGGCTCGTCTCCCGGCGGCAGCGTCACGCACAGGTGCTCGACGTGGCCGGGCCGCCCCGCCATCGCGGCGTCGGCCAGCGGTTTTACCTCGGGCCACATGGCGGGCATGACCTCGTTCAGTGGCCTGCCGAGCGCGCCAGGATGGGCCGGGCCGAGCAGCGTCGCGAAGGCGTCGTTGTACAGCATCAGGTAGCGCCCGCTCCAGCACACCATGGTCGGATGGGGCGCATCGAGCATCAGGTCGAGCGCCACCCGCAATTCCACCGGCCAGCCGTCCGGCGCTCCCATGGGGGAGGACGACCAGTCGTGGGCGGCAAGCAGGCTCCGCATCGGCTGCCGGTGATCGGAATCGTCGCTGTGGTGACCAGGAGTGTTCATGCCGCATTGTCGCACGATGAGCTTGCAGGGACGGCAATGCTCACCAATTGTCACCTCCGCCATGGCGCCATTTTGACAATCGCAGGCCGATGCACGATGATCGGGTCTTTCTCAGATGGAACGACTTCCGTGCCCTTCTCTTCAGCGCGCGCAGACCGCAGCCTCGCCGTCGCCGGCATCGCCTGGATCCTGTTCTGGACCTTGATGGTCTTGGTCGCGCTCGAAGACTACCGGCGCGACGGCGGCGCGGCCCCTTGGCAACCGGTGCTGTGGGAGACCTCGTCCGCGCTGGTGGCCACGCTCCTGTTCCTGTTCCAGCGGCGCTTGAGCAGCGGCGACGATGCGCTGGTCGCCACGCCCCGGCGCTGGTTCGGCCGGCAGCTGCGCTGGCTGCCGCTGTACTGATTGGGCTTCACGCCCATGGTGTTCGCGCTCCGCCACGGCGTCTATGCGCTGGCCGGCGCCCGCTACGAGCACCCACCCTGGACCGACCGACCAAGCCCGCCTGCACCGGGCGCTCGAACGGCTGCGCGCGCGCCTGGCCGCGCCCGTGCAGGGGGCGGCGGCGGCGCCCGGTCCGCCGCGCCAGCTCCTGGTAAGCGAACGCGGCGCGACGCGCGTGGTGCAGGTGGCCGACATCGAGTGGCTCGAGACGGCCGACAACTACGTGGCGCTGCACACGTCCGCCGGCGCCCCGCTGCTGCGCCAGAGCCTGGGCGCCCTGCTCGGCCAGCTGGAAACCGCCTTCGCGCGCTGCCACCGGCGCGCGGCGGTGCGCCTGTCGGCCATCGTGCGCATCGAGCCGCTCGACAAGGGTGATTGCGAACTGGTGCTGCGCAGCGGCGCGCGGGTGCCGTGCAGCCGCCAGTACCGTCCCTCCCTGCTCGCACGCCTGGCGCCGGCTCGCCCCACGTAAGCCCCGGTTCGCCCCCTGGCGCTGGCCGCCTGCCCTGGTGCGCGCGATGCTGGCGTCTCCGTCATCACCAGAGCGCGCCATGCAGCCACACACTTCCACCGGCAATCAACGCCTGTATTTCCTCGACTGGGTCCGCATCCTGGCCTTCTTCGTGCTGATCGCCTATCACGTGGGGATGGTTTACGTGAGCTGGGGCTGGCACGTGAAGAGTCCGCACGCCGGCAGCGGCCCGGAACCGTTCATGCTGCTGTCCTCGCCGTGGCGCCTGAGCCTGCTGTTCTTCGTGGCCGGCGCGGCCTCGCATTTCTTGCTGCGCAAGATGGCGCCTGGCGCCTTCGTGCGCCGCCGCAGCCTGCGCCTGCTGCTGCCGCTGCTGTTCGGCATGCTGGTCGTCGTGCCGCCGCAGCCGTGGCTGGAAGTGGTCGAGAAACTCGGCTATGCCGACGGCTTCATGGCCTTCATGCGGCTGTATGTGTCCGGCTATGGCGGCTTCTGCCAGGACGGCTGCCTGATCCTGCCGACCTGGAACCACCTGTGGTTCGTTGCCTACCTGTGGGTCTACACGCTGGTGCTGGCCGCCTGCGCGGCCTTGCTCGGCCATGCCCGCATCGAGGCGCTGGCCGCGCGCGGCGCCGCCGCCCTGGGCGGCTGGAAGCTGCTGGCGCTGCCGGCGCTGTTCTTGGCCGCGGTGCGCATCCTGCTGGCCGACCGCTTCCCGACCACCCACGCCCTGGTCGACGACTGGTTCAACCACGCCACCTACCTGCCGCTGTTCCTGCTGGGCGCCGTGGTGGCGCGCAGCCGTCCGGTGTGGGACCGCATGGAGAGCGTGCGCTGGATCGCGCTTGGCAGCGCGCTGGCCGGCTGGGCCGCGCTCGTGGCATGGTACGCCGCGCCCCACCATGCGCACAGCGCGCAGATGATGGCGACCTGGGCGCCGATCATGCGCTGCGTGTACGCGCTGTGCGCCTGGAGCGCCATCGTCGCGGCCTGCGGTTTCGCGCGCCGCCACCTGGACCGCGACGGACCGGCGCGCCGCTACCTCACCGATGCGGTGTTCCCGGTCTATATTGCTCACCAGACCTTGATTGTCATGATGGCGCATGCCTTCAAGCCGTTGAACCTGGCGCCCGGCATCGAAGCCCTGCTGCTGATGGTCTTGACCGCGACCGGCAGCTTCGCGCTGTACGAAGCCGTGCGCCGGCTGCGCCCGATGCGCCCGCTGTTCGGCCTGGCGCCGCAGGCGGGCGCGGTGAGCACCGCGGCCACGGCGCCACGCGCGGCGCCGTGGCCGCACTGAACCTGCCGGCCTAGTGCGTCGCGCCAGCTTGACGCACCTGCTGGCTGGCCTGGGCCACCTGCTGGCCCACCTGCTGGGCCACCTGCTCGCCGGCCTGCTGCAGCGACTGGGCCGGCTGCGCCGCGCCATCGCCGCGCGCGTGCATCGCACCATCGGCGCGCGTGAACGGGTCGGCCATGGTGCGCAGCGCCTCCTGCTGGCCACGGATGCCGCGCTCGGCTTCCTCGGCCGAGGTGCGCGCCACTTCGTCGACCACGGCGCGTGCGGTGCGGGTGGTGTTCTGCACGTGCTGCTCGGTCACGCGCGCCAGCTCGACCTGGGCGTCGGTGGCCAGGCGCGAGACGTGCTGCTGGTAGGCGCGCAGCTTCTCGGTCGCCGGCTGGGCCCGCGCCGACGCCGCATCCAGCAGTTCGGATTGGCGGTCGACGCTCAACACGTGCCGGCTGGCCAGCGTGGTTTCCTCGAGCATGCTCTGGGCCAGCTGGATGTTGAGCTCACACATCTGCTGGAAAGAACGGAACAGGGATTTGGACATGTCGTTGACGAAGGCGGTCTGGGCGTCCATATGGGTGCGCACGGCCGGAGTCACGGATTGGGGAAACGGATACATGCAGGCCTCTCTTTGAATAAATGGAATCGAACGTGAAATGAATACGTGGCGTGCCTGGGCACGAACAACGAAGACTAAAGCGCTCCCACACCCGCACGGTTGAGGTGCACCAAACGTGCAGGCTCACGCGCATCCGGGCTGGCCCGATCCTTGCATGTCAGAAAGCACCCTGGATTCCGAGGCTTTATGGGAGGTAGAGAGATGATTGGACCGAACGATGTAGTCGAATTCGCAGGCACGCCCGGGCGCACCGTCCGCGTGCTGTGGATCGACCAGGCGCTGGCCTGGACTTATCAACTGGGCGGCCATGCGGTCATGCCCGAGCCGGTGCGGGTGGCGGCGCTGGAAGAAGCGCTGACGTCCGGCCAGGCGCGGCGCCTGCTGGTCGATCCGTTCGCCGCGCCGCCGCCGCGCGAACCGGTGCCGCAGGGCTACCTGAACCTGCAGGCCAAGGCCTGGTCGGCCGTGCGCGCCCTGCATGCCGACCGCCAGGCGCTGGTCGATCCGCGCCAGCGCACCACGCTGATGGCCGGCTACGCCGCCGCCCACGGCATGTCGAAATCGAGCATCCTGCGCTACCTGCGCCGTTACTGGGAGCGCGGCCAGACGCCCGACGCCCTGCTGCCGGACTACGGCAATTCGGGCGCGCCGGGGCGCACCCGCGCCGTCACCGCCGGCATCAAGCGCGGACGTCCGCGCAAGGGCGCGGGCACTGGCACCAATGCCGACGAGCGGATGCGCGCGATCTTCCACGCCGCCGCCGCGCGCTATGCGGCCAGCCACGACGGCTTTTCGCGCCGCGCCGCCTACCGCCAGATGCTGGAGGACTTCTTCCAGGACGTCGACGCCGGCGCGCTGCCCAGCTTCGGCCAGTTCAATTACTGGCTCGAGCGCGATGCCGCCATGCCGCCGCCGGTCACGCTGGCGCGCCCGGCGCCGCCGCGTGCGCCGCTCAGTGGGCAAGTGGATGGGCAAGTGGATGGCCAAGTGAGTGGGCCAGTGAATAGGCCAGTGCATGCACCTTCGCGGTTCACGCGGCACGCGGCCATGGCCTGACCGGTCGCGGTGCGCTGCCTGCCATCGTGGTGCGCGGCGTGCGCCGCGCCCTATTCCCTGGCCGGCGCCAGCGGCGCGCCGCAGTCCTTGCAGAAGTGGGCGCGCGGGTCATGGTCGCCACTGCCGCAGGCGCCGCATTCGCGCGGCGCGCCGCGCGGGGCGTGGCGCGACATCTTTTGCGACGTCATCTCGGCCGAGACGATTCCCGTGGGCACCGCCAGGATGCCCCAGCCCAGCAGCACCATGAACGAGGCGATCGCCTTGCCCACCGGCGTGTGCGGCACGATGTCGCCGTAGCCGACGGTGGTGATGGTCACCGTGGCCCAGTACATCGACATCGGGATGCTGGTGAAGCCGTTTTCCGGTCCCTCGACCACGTACATCACGGTGCCGAGGATCAGGATCAGCATCAGCACCACCGACAGGAACACCATGATCTTGCGCCGGCTGGAGACCAGGGCTTCGCCCAGGCGGGTGTATTCCTCGATGTACAAGGTCAGCTTGAAGATGCGGAACACGCGCAGCAGGCGCAGGATGCGCACGTCCAGGAACACCTGGCTGCCGGGCAGCAGCAGCGACAGGTAGGTCGGCAGCACCGACACCAGGTCGATGATCCCGTAGAAGCTGCGCGCATAGCGCACCGGGCGCTGCACGCACACCAGGCGCGCGATGTATTCGATCGTAAACAGCAGGGTGAAGCCCCATTCGAGCACCGAGGTGATGCCGGAGTACTGGCTGTAGATGGACGGCACGCTGTCGAGGATCACGACCAGGATGCTGAGCAGGATCAGGATCACCAGCACGATGTCGAAGCGGCGGCCGGCCGGCGTGTCGGTGCCGAAGATGACGTCGAACATGCGCGCGCGCCAGCCGTCCGGCGGGCGGCCCAGCAGCGTGGGCAGGTCGCGCGGCGGCGTCGGCAGGATCCTGCTGTCGGTCGCGCGGATCATCGGCAGCGTGGCTCCGCCGGCGCCCGCGAACGCAGGCCCTTATCTGGCATGCTGCTCCACCCAGGCGCCGAAGGCGGCCATGAATTTCCCGAAGAACGCGCGCGACGATTCGTCGACCAGCCGGTCCTCTTCGTACTTGGCGGCGACGCCGCCGACATAGGCTTCCGGCGCCGGCATGGCCGGCATGTTCAGGAACGGCAGCATCTGGCGCAGGTGGTGGTTGGCGCCGAAGCCGCCCAGCGCGCCCGGCGAGACGCTGACGATGGCGCACGGCTTGTCGGCGAACGCCGCCTTGCCGTAGGGGCGCGAGCCGACGTCGATCGCGTTCTTCAGCGCACCCGGCACCGAGCGGTTGTATTCCGGGGTGCAGAACAGGATACCGTCGGCCTCGCGGATGGCGGCGCGAAAGGCCGCGAACGCGCCTGGGGGCGGATCGGTCTCGTCGTCCTCGTTATACAGCGGCAGGTCGCGCAGTTCGACGATCGCGAGCTCCAGTCCTTCCGGCGCCAGCGCGATCAGGCTATGGGCGACGCGGCGGGTGTACGAGTCCTTGCGCAGGCTGCCGACGAGGACGGCGATCTTTTTCGAGGCCATGGTATTCCTTGGTGGGTGAGGTCGTTTTGCCAACCCCCGATGATAGCGGCTTTCGCCCGCCGGGTGCGTCGGGGAAGGAAAATACCTGTCAATACCCTCGTAAGCGACCCGCGTCAGCGCCGCAACTGCATTGCAACGGCGCGCAAATGCACGGTTGGCAACAGGTTCATATCCAGTTAGAATCGGGCCCAACTTCGCCCGTCTGCGCCGCATCCGATGCCGGACCAGCGCGGCGCGACGTTCCAGGACCACCGCACCACCGACTTTATCAACCCACGCGCCTGACCGCGCAGCAGAACCATGAACCTCGAAGAATACTTCCCCGTCCTCATGTTCATCATCATCGGCATCCTGGTCGGTGTCGCGCCCCAGGTGCTGGGCCGTGTCCTGGGCCCGCATCGCCCCGATGAACAGAAGCTGTCCCCCTACGAGTGCGGTTTCGAGGCCTTCGGCGACGCGCGCATGCAGTTCGACGTGCGGTTCTACCTGGTCGCGATCCTGTTCATCCTGTTCGATCTCGAAGTGGCCTTCCTGGTGCCGTGGGCAGTGGTCGTCACCGACATCGGCTCGACCGGATTCTGGGCCATGATGGTGTTCCTGGGCCTGTTGACGATCGGCCTGGCCTACGAGTGGAAAAAGGGCGCGCTGGACTGGGACTGATTCGCAATGGACGCCATGCTGTTCGTGAACCTGGTGATCGGCATCGGCCTGCTCGATGCCGCCTGGCGCTCGCACAAGAACGCCAAGCCGCGCACGGCGGCGCTGCTGGCGACCATCGCCGGCGCCGGGATCTCCCTGAGCCTGTTCGTGCTGGCCGCCGGGGCCGGCGTCCCTCCTCCCGGCGTCGACTGACTATCCAGGGCCGCGACCAGCGGCCTTTTTTTCGTCCACCCTACAGGCGCAAGCGCCGGTACATCTGCAAGAAGCGCGTTACCTTCGCCTTGCTCATGACGACCACCGGGTCGCCATGCCACGCATACAGAAACGGCGCGCCGCCCTGGCGGTCGGTGATCCGCACCGACAGCAGGAAGCGCGTGCCCACCGGATAGCGCGCCGTATCGAGCAGGCTGCGCGAACACTGCACCCGCATATCGCTCGCAAAGGCTTGTCCCGACACCGGCCGGATGCGCGGCTTGCCGGTGCGCGCATCGAACGCCGATTCGACCGCCACCTCGCGGTAAGCCCAGGCGTCGCGCGCCACCCCTAGGCTCCCGCCAGACCTGGCGCACGCACCACGGCCGCTTCGCGGATCGGCAGGTTCACCAGGGCCGCCGCCAGCGCCAGCACCATGTCGGCATACCACATCCAGCTGTAGTCGCCCGTGTGCACCACGGCCAGGCCGCCCAGCCAGGCGCCGAGGAAGCCGCCGATCTGGTGCGACAGCAGGGTCATGCCGAACAGCGTGGCCAGGTAGCGCACGCCGAACAGCTTGCCGACCAGGCCGGCGGTCGGCGGCACGGTGGCCAGCCAGGTGGCGCCGAGCGCGGCCGCGAACAGGTAGAAAGTCCATTCGGTCTTCGGCGCCAGCAGGTACACGCCGACCAGCACGGCGCGGCTGGCATAGATCCAGAACAGCAGCGACTTCATGCGGTAGCGCGAGGCCAGCATCCCGGCGCCCAGGCTGCCGGCGATGTTGAACAGGCCGATCAGCGCCAGCGCGGTGGCCGAGACGCTGGTCGGCAGGCCGCACAGCGCGACCTCGCCCGGCAGGTGGGTGACCAGGAAGGCGATGTGGAAGCCGCAGGTGAAAAATCCCAGGTGCAGGCAGATATAGCTGCGGTCGCGCATGGCCTGGCCCAGCTGCTGGCCGAGCGAGATCGCGGCTGGAGCGGGCGCGGCGGCGCTTGGGGCGGTGGCAGGAGCGGCAGCCGGAGCGGTGGCAGAAGCGGCGGCAGGCACGGTGGCAGAAGCGGCGGCGGCTTTCCTGCCGCGCAGCGGCCAGGCCAGCGGAATGGTCAGCAAGGTGGCGGCGGCCATGGTGAGCATGGCCCAGATCCAGCCGGCGCCGGCGATGATGGCGCCCATCAGCGGCGCGAACACGAACTGGCCGAACGAGCCGCCGGCGTTAATGAACCCCGAGGCAAAGGCGCGCCGCTCGACGGGCAGGCGCTGGGCGGTGGCGCCGATCAGGATCGAGAAACTGCCGGCGCCGGCGCCGGCCGCCGACAGAAAGCCCATCGTGAGCAGCAGCGCCCACTGCGAATCGACGAAGGGCGTGGCGGCGGTGCCCACCGCCAGCATCAGGCCGCCGAGGGCGATCACCCTGCCCGGCCCGTATTTGTCGGCGACGGCGCCGAAGACCGGCTGGGCCGCGCCCCACATCAGCTGGGCCACCGCCATCACGAAGCTGATGCTGGCCACGCCGAGCCCGGTCGCCGTGTTCAGCGGCGACAGGAACAGGCCGCTGGTCAGCCGCGCGCCCATCGTGATCATCATGACGGCGCTGGCGACCAGGATCAGGGTCCAGGCCGCGCGCGCGGATAGTGTCGGGGTGGCGTCGGTCATCCGGCAATTATAGATTGCCTTTTCGACCTTTGCCGAAGCCCGTCAGGGCACCTCGAAAAACCGTCGCGAGCGGCAGCAGTTTCGGTCGGGCCGCGCAGGTCGGGCCGCGCAGGTTGGGCCGCGCAGGTCGAGAAGCGCAGCTGTACTAGAGTACAGCGAGCATCGCCGACCGAAAATGCAACGCGCAGCAGGTTTTTCGATGTGCCCGTCAGTCCGTTGCGGCGCGGATCAGCAGCGCGGTCGATTGCGCCGCCATGCCTTCCTCGCGGCCCAGGTAGCCGAGCTTCTCGTTGGTCTTGGCCTTGATGTTCACCTGCTGCGGCGACACCCCAAGGTCCTCGGCGATGCGCGAGACCATCAGCGGGATATGCGGCGCCATCTTCGGCTGCTGGGCGATGATGGTGGCGTCGATATTGCCGATGGTGTAGCCCGAGTTCAGCACCCGGTGCGCGACTTCGCGCAGCAGGGTGCGCGAATCGGCGCCGGCGAACATGGGGTCGGTGTCCGGGAAATGCTTGCCGATGTCGCCCAGCGCGGCCGCGCCGAGCAGCGAATCGATGATCGCATGCAGCAGCACGTCGGCGTCGGAATGGCCCTGGAGACCCAGGCGGTGCGGAATGGTGACGCCGCCGACGATCAGCTTGCGACCTTCGACCAGCGCGTGGTTGTCGTAGCCGGTGCCGATGCGAAACGGAGGATGGGGATTATAGGATGCGAGTGCCATGATGTGGAATTCGTGTCGTTCAAATGGTGGAATCGAGCGCCAGGTACATCTCGGCGATGCGGATGTCGGATGGCAGCGTGACTTTCAGGTTGCGCGGATGGCCTTCGACCAGTCTCGGGGCCAGGCCCAGCGCCTCGACCGCGCTGGCGTCGTCGGTGATCGCGGCCGGATCGAGTGCCGCATCGAGTGCGCGGCATAGCAGCGCGTAGGAAAACATCTGCGGGGTCTGGGCCAGCCACAGCCCGTCGCGCGCAACGGTGGCGACGCTGCCCCCGCTCGCCGCGTCCCCGCGCTTGACGGTATCGACCACCGGTAGCGCCAGCAGGCCGCCGGCCGCGTGGTCGCCGGTTTCGACGATCAGGCGCTCGATCAGCGCGGCGTTCAGTCCGGGCCGCGCGGCGTCGTGGACCAGCACGCGGTCTTGCGCGCCGAGCGCGCCGGACAGCGCATAGAGGCCGTTGCGGATCGATTCCATGCGCGTGGCGCCGCCGCAGCGCAGCACGGTGACGCGGCCCGCCGGCTCCCCCGCGTCGGGCAGCACGCCGTCGATGAAGGGGTCGTCGGCGCTGACCACTACGTAGGTGTGGGCGATCAGCGGGCTGGATAGAAACGCGTCGACCGTGTGGCGCAGCATGGGCTTGGCGCCGATGGCCAGGTATTGCTTGGGGCTGCCGGCCGCCATGCGGGCGCCGACGCCGGCCGCCGGAATGAGGGCGACATGCTGCGGCGCTGCCGTATTCGTCTCGTTTGCTTGTTCGGTGGTCATGAACTGCTTCGTGGTGCCTGTCTAAGCAAAGACTGTACCTCACCTGCGCAAACCTTGCCCAGGCGGGCGTATTCCTGCGGCGTATCAATGGCTGCCTGCAAGACTTCGACCTTTTCCATCTCACGTTTAATGTAGGGCATCCAGCTGCGGTCCACTTCGCGCTGGAGCAGGGATCTTGCCTGGCCGATGGGCGCATACAACGGCGTGCCGGCGAAGCGCGCCGCCAGGCGCGCGCGCACGATGGCTTCGGCCTGCGGCAGGAACGCCTGGTAGGTCTGCAGGTGGCGCATCTCATGGGCCAGCACTTCCCGGTAAGAACACGATCCCG
The DNA here is from genome assembly GCF_056279385.1 of Massilia sp. UYP34. NCBI lineage: Bacteria > Pseudomonadati > Pseudomonadota > Betaproteobacteria > Burkholderiales > Oxalobacteraceae > Massilia > Massilia sp. UYP34. The sequence continues at coordinate 222,878 of NZ_JBWBRF010000003.1, forward strand.
GCGGGAATTCGCGGCTGACATAGATCACGATCGGCGCGTAATACAGGTTGACGTCAATGCGCGGCGCCACGCATTCATAGCCGCTGGCCCGGTCCGTCAGCATGCGCCCGCCGACCTTGATGCTGACCCGCGCCTCGGTATGCGTCAGTCCCAGCACCCAGGAACCGCGGCGCACGCTGCCCTTCAGGCGCGTCAGGTCGAAGTACGAGCGCGTGTTGTCGATGCGGTAGCCGTCGCTGCGGCTGGACAGCACCGAAATCGTCTCGCCGATGGTGTCCTCGCACGACGCCTGGAACGGGGTGCGGGCCTGGGCCGCGGCCGGGGCGGCCACGACGATTGCAAGGGCCGCCGCCAGCGCGGTCGCCGGCGCAACCAGGCTCCGACGCGGCCGCATGATGGTCAGGCAGGCGTCCAGTCGCCGGCCAGGATCTTCTCGAGCCAGAAGGCGCCGATGATGGTCTTGACGTCGGTGATCTCGCCCTTGCGCACCATGTCGAGCAGCTCGGGCACGGTGACGCTGAAGAGTTCCAGGAACTCGCCGGCGTCGAGCTGCTGCTCGCCGGCGCTCAGGCCTTCGGCCAGGAAGATCTCGAGGTGCTCGTCGGAATAGGCGATCGCGTTATGGATGGTGCAGACGAAGCGCCAGCGCTCGGCCGTGTATCCGGTCTCTTCCCTGAGTTCGCGCCTGGCGCATTCCAGGTGGTCTTCGCCCGGGTCGATCTTCCCGGCAGGGAACTCGATGAACACTTGCGCGTTCGGATAGCGGAACTGGCGCTCGAGCAGCACGCGGCCGTCGGGCAGCAGCGGCAGGATCACGACCGCGCCCGGATGGCGGAAGAATTCGCGCTGGCTTTCCGTACCATCTGGCAGGCGGATGCGGTCTTTCTCGACCTTCAGGAAATGGCCATCGTAGACGACGCCGCCGTCGATGCGGGTTTCTTTGAGTTCCGACACTGTGGGCTCCATTCTCGTTACGCAGGTAGAAATATCATAAGCCAAACGCGTCGGCGGCGGAGCCGGCGCATGGCATTTTCGTTGGCTCCAAAAACGTCGTTCCCGCGGAGGCGGGAACCCAAGTTCGCATGCGTCATCGATACGCTGAGAAACTTTGGTTCCCGCCTGCGCGGGAACGACGTGCTTGCTCTAACTTTATTGGCTTAACGCCGCTTGCGCAGGTACCGCATCACGAAGCCCGGAAACGCCAGCACCAGGAACATGCAGCCGGTGACCGCGTAGAACTCCCAGGTCTGCGCGAAGACCGAACCGATGCGCGATTCGAGCAGCCGCGCGACCAGCCCGACCACGAAGTACAGCACCACCAGTTCGAGCAGGCGCAGCGCGAGGGCCTTGTTGCGCGGCTCCCCCACCACCGCCTTGCCGGGGACCGGCACCAGAGCGAACAGGCGCTCGTTGACGAACGGCAGATTGGCCCCCGCCAGCGCGAGGGCAATCACCAGCGATGCGGCCAGCGAGCTGTCCATGGCTTAATTGGCCAGGGTCGCCTGCATGGCGCTGTAGCAGACCGCCAGCAGGCCGCTCGGGAGCATGCCCAGCACGAAGATGGCGACGCCGTTGAGCGACATGATGACGCGCATGTCCGTCGGGGTCGCGATGACGTTCGTGTCCTCCGCCTCGTCGAACCAGATGGTCTTGACGATGCGCAGGTAGTAGAACGCGCCGATCAGCGAGAACATCACGGCCACGACGGCCAGCCACACCATGCCGGCCTGGGCGACGGCCTGGATCACGGCATACTTGGCAATGAAGCCCACCATCGGCGGCACGCCGGCCAGCGAGAACATCAGGATCGTGGCGACGACCGCGAACCATGGGCTGCGCTTGCCGAGTCCCTTGAAGTCGCTGATCAGTTCGGCCTCATGGCCGACGCGCGCCAGCATCATGATCAGGCCGAACGTGCCCACCGTGGTCAGCACGTAGATGATGGTGTAGTACATCGCGGCGCTGTAGGCGGAGGCGGCATTGGTGGTGTCGCCGTCGACGTTGCCGACCACCAGGGCCAGCACCACGAAGCCCATCTGCGCGATTGTGGAATACGCCAGCATGCGTTTGATATTGGTCTGCGCGATCGCGGTGACGTTGCCGAAGGCCAGCGACAGCACGGCGACCACCAGCAGCATCTGCTGCCAGTCGAAGGCCATCGACGGCAGCGCCTCGGCCAGCAGGCGGATCACGATGGCGAAGGTGGCGATCTTCGGCGCGCCGCCCAGCAACAGGGTCACGGCGGTCGGCGCGCCCTGCACCACGTCCGGCACCCACATGTGGAACGGCACCACGCCCAGCTTGAACGCGAGGCCCGCCACCACGAACACCAGGCCGAACACCAGGATGGTGCGGTTCGCACCCTCGGCGGCGGTCACCTGGGCGATGGTGGTGATGTCGAGCGAACCGGTCGCGCCATAGATCATCGAGATGCCGTACAGCAGGAAGCCCGACGCCAGGGCGCCCAGGATGAAGTACTTCATCGCTGCCTCGGTCGAGATCGCGTGGTCGCGGCGCAGCGCAACGAGGGCGTACAGCGACAGCGACATCAGCTCGAGACCCAGGTAGATCGACAGCATGCTGTTACCCGAGATCATGATCATCTGGCCCATCATCGAGAACAGCGCGAGCGTGTAGAACTCGCCGCCCAGGTTGCCCGACATCATGCCGCGGTCGCCCGCGTACTGGCGCGAGTAGACGATGGTCATGGCCGTGGCCAGGTAGGTGAACAGCTTGAGCAGGTTCGACATCGGATCCGACACGTACATGCCGCTGAACGTGTACACGGTCGTGCCGGTGTTGAAGTCGATGAAGGAAAAGATCGCGCAGCCGCCGATCGCCAGCAGCGACAGGCCATAGGTCAGGTTGCGCTTGCCTTCCTTCAGGAACAGATCGATCAGCAGGATCGCCGAGGTCGCGATCAAGAGGAAGATTTCGGCATACACCGGCGCCAGATTGGTGTCGGCGGCCGATAACAGGGTCGAGTTCATTTCATTCATGGCGTTTTATTGAGGCACTTTGCTGACTGCGACGTGCTGAAGCAGGTCGGTGACCGACACTTGCAGGGTCTCGGCGATCGGCGCCGGGTACAGGCCCATCGCCAGGGTGGCGATCGCCAGCACCGACAGGATGGCGAACTCGCGGCCGTTCAGGTCGGTCAGCGCGGCAACGTTCTTGTTGGCCACTGGCCCGAACACGACGCGCTTGACCATCCACAGCGAGTAGGCCGCGCCCAGGATCAGGGCGGTACCCGATGCGACACCGGTCCAGAAGTTGAATTCGACCGCGCCCAGGATCACCATGAACTCGCCGATGAAGCCCGAGGTCGCCGGCAGGCCGGCATTGGCCATCGAGAACAGCACGACGAAGGCGGCGAACTTCGGCATGGTGTTGACCACGCCGCCGTAGTCGGCGATTTCACGCGAGTGCATGCGGTCGTACAGCACGCCGATGCACAGGAACATCGCGCCCGACACGAAGCCGTGCGAGATCGCCTGCATCAGGCCGCCCTGCACGCCCAGGTCGTTGAACATGAAGAAGCCCAGGGTCACGAAGCCCATGTGCGCGATCGACGAATAGGCGACCAGTTTCTTCATGTCCTTCTGGACCAGGGCCACCAGGCCGATGTAGATCACGGCGACCAGCGACAGTCCGATCACGACCGGGGCCAGGTACTGGCTCGCGTCCGGGGTGATCGGCAGCGAGAAGCGCAGGAAACCGTAGGCGCCCAGCTTGAGCATGATCGCGGCCAGCACGACCGAGCCGCCGGTCGGCGCTTCGACGTGGGCGTCCGGCAGCCAGGTGTGCACCGGCCACATCGGCACTTTCACGGCGAAGGCCATGAAGAAGGCGATGAAGATCAGGATCTGTTCCTTCATCGTCAGCGGCAGGTCGTGCCAGACCAGGATGTCGAACGAACCCGACTTGTTGTACAGGTAGACGATCGCGACCAGGGTCAGCAGCGAACCCAAGAAGGTGTACAGGAAGAATTTAAAGGCCGCGTACACCCGGTTCGGGCCGCCGAACACGCCGATGATGATGAACATCGGGATCAGGGTGGCTTCGAAGAAGAAGTAGAACAGCAGGCCGTCCAGCGCGACGAACACGCCGATCATCAGGCCCGACAGGATCAGGAACGAGCCCATGTACTGGGCGACGCGCTCCTCGATCACCTGCCACGCCGCCAGCACCACGATGATGGTGATGAAGGCGGTCAGCGGCACGAACCACAGCGACAGGCCGTCCACGCCGAGGCGGTAGAAGATGCTGAAGCGCTCGATCCAGGCCGCCTGTTCATAGAACTGCATGCCGACCGTGGTGTTGTCGAAGTTGGCGATCAGCGGGATCGTCGGCAGCAGGCTGACGACGGCGCCGGCCAGCGACAGCAAGCGCACCATGCCGGCGTTCTTGTCGCGGCCCACGGCCAGCACCAGCACGCCGAACAGGATCGGGAGCCAGATCGCCAGGCTCAGATACGGTGGAAACGTAGAAATTGTTGACTGCATCATTTTTCTTTATCTCTGCCTGTGATTAACCGCGCCAGAACGGGAAGAAGTACAGCATCGCCGCCAGCACGCCGACGATCATCACGAACGCATAGTGATAGATGTAACCGGTCTGCGCGCGCTTGGTGACGGTCGAGAACCAACCCACCACCTTGGCGCTGCCATTGACGACCAGGCCGTCGATCAGGCCGCGGTCGCCGATATTCCACAGGCCCTTGCCCACGCCGAGTGCGCCGCCAGCGAAGAACTTCTGGTTGAACGCATCCATGTAGTACTTGTTGTCCAGCAGGGTGTGCAGCGGCTTGAACTTGGCGTAGAACCAGGCCGGCACGCGCGGATTGACCATATAGCAGTAGTAGGCGGCAACGACGCCTGCCAGCGCCAGCCAGAACGGTGCGGTCTGCAGGCCGTGCAGGGCCATCGCGCCGGCGCCATGGAACATCGCGTTCAGTTCCGCCATCGCAGGGTGCGCAGGATTGACCGTGATCACGCCGTCGAAGAAATCACCGTGCAACATAGGACCGATGGCCAGGTAGCCGACGATCACCGACGGGATCGCCAGCAGGATCAGCGGCAGGGTTACCACCCAGGGCGACTCGTGCGGCTTCTGGCCCGGGGCCAGGCCATGGTGGCCGTGGTCGTCATGCGCTTCCTCTTCGTGGTGCGCGTCCGATTCGTGCAGTGCGAGGGGATCGTCGTGACCGTGGCCGGCGGCCGCGGTCTTGTGGTGCGCGTGATCGTCATGATGATCATGCGCATGTGCCTTGCCGAAACGCTCTTCGCCATGGAACACCAGGAAATACATACGGAACGAGTAGAACGCCGTGACGAACACGCCGGCCAGCACCGCGAAGTTGGCGAAGCCCGAACCCGGCAGGTTACTTGCGTGCACCGCCTCGATGATCGAATCCTTCGAGTAGAAGCCCGAGAACAATGGGGTACCGATCAGGGCCAGCGAACCGATCAGCGACGTGATCCAGGTGATCGGCATGTACTTGCGCAGGCCGCCCATGTTGCGCATGTCCTGGTCGTGGTGCATGCCGATGATGACCGAACCGGCGCCCAGGAACAGCAGCGCCTTGAAGAACGCGTGGGTCATCAGGTGGAAGGCGGCGACCGAGTAGGCCGACACGCCCAGTGCGACGGTCATGTAACCGAGCTGCGACAGGGTCGAGTAAGCGACCACGCGCTTGATGTCGTTCTGGATGATGCCCAAAAAGCCCATGAACAGCGCGGTGATCGAACCGATGACGATGATGAACGACAGCGCGCCATCCGACAGTTCGAACAGCGGCGACATGCGCGACACCATGAAGATGCCGGCGGTAACCATCGTCGCGGCGTGGATCAGCGCCGAGATCGGGGTCGGGCCTTCCATCGAATCGGGCAGCCACACGTGCAGCGGGAACTGCGCCGACTTGCCCATCGCGCCGATGAACAGGCAGATGCAGGCCGCGGTCAGCAGTGGCCAGTCGGTGCCTGGCACGGTCATCAGGGCCAGCTCGTCGGCCTTGGCGAACACTTCGGCGTAGTTCATCGAACCCGACGCGGCCAGCAGCAGGCCGATGCCGAGGATGAAGCCGAAGTCGCCCACGCGGTTGACCAGGAAGGCCTTCATGTTGGCGAAGATCGCGGTCGGGCGGGTGTACCAGAAGCCGATCAGGAGGTACGACACCAGGCCCACCGCTTCCCAGCCGAAGAACAGCTGCAGGAAGTTGTTGGACATGACCAGCATCAGCATCGCGAACGTGAACAGCGAGATGTACGAGAAGAAGCGGTTGTAGCCGTCGTCTTCCGCCATGTAGCCGATCGTGTAGATGTGGACCATCAGCGACACCGAGGTCACGACGCACATCATCATCGCGGTCAGGGTGTCGATCTGGAAGCCGACCGCCAGCTTGAGCGTGCCGACCGTCATCCAGGTGTAGATATCTTCATTCAGCTTGAAGCCGTCGAGCGTGGCCATCAGGGTTTGCACCGAGATGACCAGCGCGATCAGCACGCCCAGGATGGTCGCCGTATGCGACACCTTGCGACCGACCACATTGCCCAGGAACTTGGTACCGAGCAGACCGGCGATCGCCGAGCCCGCCAACGGCGCCAGAGGCACCGCCAGTAAGAGTGAGGTTGAAATTTGCCCCGCCATTGTTGAACCTTTTCGTTTTTGTTTATCTAGCCGAGACCGTCAGCCCTTGAGGCGATCGAGGTCTTCCACGTTGATCGTGTCCAGGTTACGGAACAGGACCACCAGGATTGCCAGGCCGATTGCGGATTCGGCGGCAGCGACGGTCAGGATGAAGAACACGAAGATCTGCCCCGCCGCGTCGCCCAGGTAATGGGAAAACGCGATGAAGTTCAGGTTCACCGCCAGCAGCATCAGTTCGATGGCCATCAGCAGGATGATGATGTTCTTCCGGTTCAGGAAGATGCCGACCACCGAGATCGCGAACAGGATCGCGCCCAGGATCAGGTAGTGTGCGAGCGTCAACGTCATTTTGGCTCCTTGGAATCGGTAGGCGTCGCTGCTGGCGCGGCTGCCGCCGCCGCAGCAGCGGCCTTTTCGACGTTCGCTGCGTCGATGGCGCGCTGGTTGACCGTCTCGACCTTGACGATCTTGAGGCGGTCGTTACGCTTGACGCGAACCGCGAGGCCCGGGTCGATGGCTTTGGTGTCCTTGCGGCGGCGCAGGGTCAGGGCGACGGCGGCGATGATCGCCACCAGCAGCACCACGGCGGCGATCTCGAAGCCGTAGATGTAGCGGGTATAGATCTGCAGGCCGAGTTCCTTGGTGCCGCCGATGTTCAATGCGGCGGCTTCGGGGCTTTGCTGGAAGTTGCCGTAGCCGTGCCACAGGACGACGCCCATCTCGAGCACGATCAGGCCGCCGACGCCGGCCGCCACCGGCAGGTAGCCCCAGAAGCCTTCGCGCATGCGGTCGATATTAATGTCGAGCATCATGACGACGAAGAGGAACAGCACCATGACGGCGCCCACATAGACCAGCACCAGCACGATGGCGAGGAATTCGGCTTTCAGCAGCAGCCAGATGCCGGCCGCGTTGAAGAAGGCCAGCACCAGGAACAGCGCGGCGTGGACCGGATTCTTGGCGGTGATGACGCGCAGGCTGGCCAGCACCATGATGGCCGCGAACACGTAGAACAGAACAGTTGTAAATGTCATGACTTACCCAGGACCCTTTGTGATTAGCGGTACTTCGCGTCCGCCTCGCGGGCGGCGGCAATGTCGGCCTCGTAGCGGTCGCCCACGGCGAGCAGCATCTCTTTGGTGTAGTAGAGATCGCCGCGTTTTTCGCCGTGATACTCGAAGATGCTGGTTTCCACGATCGAGTCGACCGGGCACGATTCTTCGCAGAAGCCGCAGAAGATGCACTTGGTCAGGTCGATGTCGTAGCGCGTGGTGCGGCGGGTGCCGTCATCGCGCTGCGCCGACTCGATCGTGATGGCCATGGCCGGGCACACCGCTTCGCACAGCTTGCAGGCGATGCAGCGCTCTTCCCCGTTGGGGTAGCGACGCAACGCGTGCAGGCCGCGGAAGCGGTTCGACATGGGGGTCTTTTCTTCCGGGTACTGGACCGTGATCTTGCGCGACAGCGCATATTTCCCGGTCAGGGCAAGGCCCTTGATCAACTCGGTCAGCATGAGGCTGCCGAGGATTTCTTTCATTCTGGACATTGTGTGTTCCTTACTTCCAAATATTCCACGGCGTCTGCATCCAGACGGCGACGACGACCAGCCAGATCAGGGTCAGCGGGATGAACACTTTCCAGCCCAGGCGCATGATCTGGTCATAGCGGTAGCGCGGGAAGGTGCCGCGGACCCAGATGAAGAAGGTCACGAACAGGAAAGCCTTCAGGAACAGCCAGAAGAAGCCGATGAAGCCGCCCAGGGTGCCGCCCACTTCGAGGAAGGCGAACGGCGCCGACCAGCCGCCCATGAAGAACAGCGAAGCCAGAGTGCCGATCAGGATCATGTTGCCGTACTCGGCCAGCATGAACATGGCGTACGACATGCCCGAGTACTCGACCATGTGGCCGGCCACGATCTCGGATTCGCCTTCGATCACGTCGAACGGGTGACGACCGCACTCGGCCAGGCCCGACACCAGGTAGATGATGAACAGCGGGAACAGCGGCAGCCAGTTCCACGACAGGAAGTTCAGCCCCATGTCGGCGAACATGCCCACCTGCTGGCCGGCGACGATGCCCGACAGGTTCAGGGTGCCCGACACCATCAGCACGACCACCAGCACGAAGCCCATCGGGATTTCGTACGAGATCATCTGGGCCGAGGCGCGCATCGCGCCCATGAACGAGTACTTCGAGTTCGAGGCCCAGCCGGCGATGATGATGCCGTAGACTTCGACCGAGGTGATCGCCAGCAGCAGCAGCACGCCGGCGTTGACGTCGGCCAGCGCGAACTGCGGGCCGAACGGCACCACCGACCAGGCGGCCAGCGCCGGCATGATGGTCATGATCGGGCCGATGACGAACAGGTTGCGGTTCGCCTTGGCCGGAATCACGATCTCCTTGATCAGGAGCTTCAGGCCGTCGGCCATCGGCTGCAGCAGGCCGCCGGGACCGACGCGGTTCGGGCCGATGCGGATCTGGATCCAGCCGATGAATTTACGTTCCCACAGGGTGGCGTAGGCGATCGCGATCATCAGCGGCGCGACGACGGCCATGATCTTGATGATGGTCCAGACCAGCGGCCAGACCGGGCCGAGCAGGTCGGCGCCGCCGGCGTTGAATGAATCGATGTAACCGGGCGTTGCCATTACTTGCCCTCCCCTGCTTTTTCAACGTGGATGGAACCGAACATGGCGCCCAGGCCGGCGACCGCCGGGTGGCCGGCGGCGACGCGCACCGCGTTCGACGGCAGGCTCTTGTCGACGTTGGCGACCAGTACGGCCGAGCCTGCTCCTTGCGTGACCTTGACCTGGTCGCCGGCCTTGACGCCGATCGATTCGGCGACCGCTTTCGACAGGGTCACCAGCGGCGCGTTGGCGTCGGCGGTGCGCTGCAGCGGCTCGGAACGGCGCGCCAGCGCGTCGGTGAAGTACACCGGCACGTCGGTCAGGCGCTCGAGCTGGCCGGCCGGCGCGTACGCACCGGCGCTCGGGGCCAGGCTCGCCACGTTGTTGAGCTTGCTCGACAGGTCGACGTTGCCCTTGCCGAGCGCTTCGTCGCGGATTGCTTCCGAGGTCTCGTAGTCGAAACCTTGCAGGCCCAGCAGGTTGCCCAGCACGCGCAGCACTTTCCAGGCCGGACGCGCGTCGCCCAGCGGGCGCACGGTGCCGTTGAAGCTCTGTGCACGACCTTCGCAATTGACGAACGTGCCCGAGGTTTCCGAGAACGGCGCGATCGGCAGCAGCACGTCGGCATAATCCATGCCGTGCTTGAAGGCCGACATCGCCACCACCATCTCGGCCTGCTTGAGCGCGGCGACGGCTTGCTGCGGGTTGGCCGCATCCAGTTCCGGTTCGGCGTTGAGCAGCACGTAGGCTTTTTTCGGCGTGGCGAACAGCGACTCCCGCTTGCCCGAGACCGCGCCGACCAGGTGGCCGCCGACCGCGTTGGCGGCGTCGACCAGGTAGCCGAAGCTGCAGCCGGTCTGCTCGGCGATCCACTGGGCGCACGCGTGGATTTTCGATGCTTGCGGGTGTTGCGCGGCGGCGTTGCCGAGCAGGATGGCGCCCGGCACCTCGACGTCGCCGACGACGACCAGCGAGGCGGCGATGGCTTTCGCGATGCTCGACGCTTCGACGTGCTCGAAGCCGGCCGGGACGGCGATGTTCTTGTCGGCGGCGATGGCGACCATGATTTCCGACAGCGCGACCAGCCAGTCGCTCGGCGCGGCGATCAGCTTGTGGGCGGTCTTCATCAGGAGCTCGTCGTCGCTGCCGGCCACCAGCGACAGGCGCAGGCCCGACTTGGTGGCGGCGCGCAGGCGGGTCGCCACCAGCGGGTGATCCTTGCGCAGGAACGAGCCGATGACCAATGCACGCTTGAGCTTGCTGATGTCGGCGATCGGCATGCCGAGCCACGGGGCCACCTGGCCGTCGAGCGCGAAGTCGCTCTGGCGCAGGCGGAAGTCGACGTTCTCCGAACCGAAGCCGCGGAACGCCTTGTTCAGCAGGTACAGTTCTTCCACGGTCGAGTGGGCGGTGGCGACGGCCGCGAGGCTGTCGGCGCCGTGCTCGTGGCGGATATTGCGCAGGCCGTGGGCGATGTATTCCAGGGCGGTCGACCATTCGGTCTCGATCCACTGGTTGTCCTGCTTGATCATCGGCTTCGTCAGGCGGTCGGCATTGTCCAGCGCCTCGTACGAGAAGCGCTCCTTGTCGGACAGCCAGCACTCGTTGACCGCTTCGTTCTCGAGCGGCAGCACGCGCATGACCTTGCCGCCCTTGACCTGGACGATCAGGTTGGCGCCCAGCGAATCGTGCGGCGACACCGACTTGCGGCGCTGCAGTTCCCATGGGCGTGCCGAGTAGCGGAACGGCTTGCTGGTCAGCGCGCCGACCGGGCACAGGTCGATCATGTTGCCCGAGACTTCCGAGTCGACGGTCTTGCCGACAAACGTCGTGATCTCGGAGTGCTCGCCCCTGCCCAGCATGCCGAATTCCATGACGCCGGCCACTTCCTGGCCGAAGCGCACGCAACGGGTGCACTGGATGCAGCGCGACATCTCTTCCATCGAGATCAGGGGGCCGGCCTCTTTCGGGGCCACCACGCGCTTTTCTTCCTGGTAGCGCGAGCCGCTCTTGCCGTAGCCGACGGCCAGATCCTGCAGCTGGCATTCGCCGCCCTGGTCGCAGATCGGGCAATCCAGCGGGTGGTTAATGAGCAGGAATTCCATCACCGACTTCTGCGCCTGCACCGCCTTGTCGCTGTGGCTGCGCACGACCATGCCCGGCGAGACCGGCGTGGCGCAGGCGGGCAAGGGCTTGGGCGCCTTTTCCACTTCGACCAGGCACATGCGGCAGTTCGCGGCGATCGACAATTTCTTGTGATAGCAGAAGTGCGGGATATAGGTGCCGAGTTTGTTTGCGGCGTCCATCACCATGGAACCTGGCGGGACTTCGACTTTCTTGCCGTCTAATTCGATTTCAACCATTTGATCGTTACCTGACCTGGTTTAAAGGTATGCGGGCACGAGGCAATGCTTGTGCTCGATGTGATATTCAAATTCCTGGCGGAAGTGCTTGATCATCGCCTGGACCGGCATCGCTGCCGCATCGCCGAGCGCGCAGATGGTGCGGCCCTTGATGTTGTCGGCGATATTGTTCAGCAGGTCCATGTCGTCCGGACGGCCCTGGCCGTGCTCGATGCGGTGGACCATGCGGTACATCCAGCCGGTGCCTTCGCGGCACGGGGTGCACTGGCCGCACGATTCCTCATAGTAGAAGTACGACAGGCGCAGCAGCGACTTGACCATGCAGCGGGTCTCGTCCATGACGATGACGGCGCCCGAACCTAGCATCGAACCGGCCTTGGCGATCGAATCGTAGTCGAGGTCGGTCTGCATCATGATGTCGCCCGGGACCACCGGGGCCGACGATCCGCCGGGAATGACGGCCTTGATCTTCTTGCCGCCGCGCATGCCGCCGGCCAGTTCCATCAGGGTCGCGAACGGCGTGCCCAGCGGGACTTCGTAGTTGCCCGGACGCTCGACGTCGCCCGAGATCGAGAAGATCTTGGTGCCGCCGTTGTTCGGTTTGCCCAGCGCCATGTAGTTCTCGGCGCCGATGTTCAGGATGAACGGGACGGCCGCGAACGTTTCGGTATTGTTGATGGTGGTCGGCTTGCCATACAGGCCGAACGAGGCCGGGAATGGCGGCTTGAAGCGCGGCTGGCCCTTCTTGCCTTCGAGCGACTCGAGCAGCGCCGTTTCTTCGCCGCAGATGTAGGCGCCGTAGCCGTGGTGCGCGTGCAGCTGGAAGCTGAACTCGCTGCCCATGATGTTATTGCCCAGGAAGCCCGCCGCGCGCGCTTCTTCCAGCGCTTCCTCGAAGCGCAGGTAGTCCTGGAAGATCTCGCCGTGGATGTAGTTGTAGCCCACCGTGATGCCCATCGCGTAGGCGCCGATGGCCATGCCTTCGATCAGCGCATGCGGGTTGTAGCGGATGATGTCGCGGTCCTTGAACGTGCCCGGCTCGCCTTCGTCGGTATTGCAGACGAGGTATTTCTGGCCCGGGAACTGGCGCGGCATGAAGCTCCACTTGAGGCCGGTCGGGAAACCGGCGCCGCCGCGGCCGCGCAGGCCCGAGGCCTTCATGTCGGCGATGATCTGTTCCGGCGTGATCTTTTCTTCGATGATGCGGCGCAGCGCCGAATAGCCGCCACGATTGACGTAGTCGGCCAGGTGCCAGTTCTCACCGTTCAGGTTGGCGAGGATCAGCGGTTTGATGTGACGGTCGTGCAGGCTGGTCATTTGTTCAGTTCCTCAAGCAGGGCGTCGATCTTGGCGTCGCTCATGAACGAACACATGCGGTGGTTGTTCACCAGCATGACCGGTGCGTCGCCGCAGGCGCCCATGCACTCGCCTTCCAGCAGCGTGAATTTGCCGTCGGCGGTGGTGTCGCGGTAGTCGATGCCGAGCGCGTCCTTGATGCGCTGGCCGGCACGTTCGCCGCCCGACAGCGCGCATGGCAGGTTGGTGCACACGGTGATCTTGTGCTTGCCGACCGGCTTGATGTTGAACATATTGTAGAAAGTCGCCACTTCCTGCACGGCGATGGCCGGCATGCCGATGTAGTCGGCAATCTCTTGCATGGTTTCAGGCGACAGCCAGCCCAGTTCGACCTGGGCGTGGGCCAGCGAAGCCATCACGGCCGACTGGCGTTGATCGGCTGGGTACTTGGCCAGCTCGCGATCGATTTTTTGATAGCACTGCGCGGATAACATAGTCTTCTCTCTGCCCTTTTCTTATCGAACGTGAGCCTTACCTGTCGATACTGCCGAACACGATGTCCTGGGTACCGATGATGGCCACCGCGTCAGCGATCATGTGGCCGCGTGCCATCTCGTCGAGGCTCTGCAGGTGGACATAGTCCGGCGTGCGGATTTTCAGGCGGTATGGCTTGTTGGCGCCGTCGGAGACGATATAGATGCCGAACTCGCCCTTCGGGTGCTCGATCGCGGCATAGGCCTCGCCCGCGGGGACGTGGAAGCCTTCGGTGAACAGCTTGAAATGGTGGATCAGCGATTCCATATTGGACTTCATGTCCATCCGGCTCGGCGGCGCGATCTTGTTGTTGTCGATCATCACCGGACCCGGGTTGGCGCGCAGCCAGGCCAGGCACTGCTTGATGATGCGGTTCGACTGGCGCAGCTCTTCCACCCGCACCAGGTAGCGGTCGTAGGAATCGCCGTTGGTGCCGACCGGGATGTCGAACTCGACCTTGTCGTAGGCGGCATACGGCTGGTGCTTGCGCAGGTCCCAGGCGATGCCCGAGCCGCGCAGCATGGCGCCGGTGAAGCCCATCGCCTTCGCGTCTTCCGGGCTGACCACGCCGATGCCGACGGTACGCTGCTTCCAGATGCGGTTATCGGTCAGCAGGGTCTCGTACTCGTCGACATAGCCGTCGAAGCGCTTGGTGAAGGCGTCGAGGAAGTCGATGACCGAGCCCTGGCGGTGCTCGTTGAGTTCGGCGATCGCCTTGGCGCTGCGGATCGGCGACTGCTTGTGCTGCGGCATGGTGTCCGGCAGGTCGCGGTACACGCCGCCCGGACGGTAGTAGGCCGCGTGCATGCGCGCGCCCGACACCGCCTCGTAGACGTCGAACAGGTCTTCGCGGTCGCGGAAGCAGTACAGGAACGGGCCCATGGCGCCGATGTCCAGTGCGTGCGCGCCCAGCCACATCAGGTGGTTCAGGATGCGGGTGATCTCGTCGAACATGGTGCGGATGTACTGGGCGCGGATCGGCGCTTCGATGCCGAGCAGCTTTTCGATCGCCAGCACGTAGCCGTGTTCGTTGCACATCATCGACACGTAGTCGAGACGGTCCATATAGGGAACCGACTGGAGATAGGTGCGGGTTTCCGCCAGCTTCTCGGTTCCACGGTGCAGCAGGCCGATGTGCGGGTCGGCGCGCTGGATCACTTCGCCGTCCAGCTCCAGCACCAGGCGCAGCACGCCGTGCGCTGCCGGGTGTTGCGGACCAAAGTTCAGGGTGTAGTTCTTAAGCTCAGCCATTATTTCGTCCCGTAGGTCTCTTCGCGAATCACGCGCGGGATGTTCTCGCGCGGCTCGATCGTGACGGGTTGGTAGATCACGCGTTTCTGTTCCGGGTCGTAGCGCATTTCGACGTAGCCCGAGATCGGGAAGTCCTTGCGGAACGGGTGGCCGATGAAGCCGTAGTCGGTCAGGATGCGGCGCAGGTCGCCGTGGCCGTCGAACAGGATGCCGAACATGTCGAACGCTTCGCGCTCGAACCAGTTGGCGGCGCGCCAGATCGGGGTGATCGATTCGACCAGCGGCATGTCGTCGTCCGGGCAGAACACGCGCACGCGGACGCGCCAGTTCTTCGCCAGGGAAAGCAGGTGCACGACCACCGCGAAGCGTGGACCTTCGTAGCTGCCTTCGCCATAGGTCGAATAGTCGACGCCGCACAGGTCGATCATCTGTTCGAATGCCAGGGTGGGGTCGTCGCGCAGGGTGGTCATGGTCCTGATGTAATCAGATGCCTTGACCACCACCGTCACTTCGCCCAGCGCCGCGGAAATGGCGGCGCCCTCCCCCAATGCATTTTTCAGGGCGAGTTCAAGGGTCTCGAGTTTTGTCGTCATGGGTACGCCGTCCGTTTTTAGCGCGCGATGGTATTGGTGCGCTTGATCTTGTTCTGGAGCTGCATGATGCCGTAGAGCAGCGCTTCGGCAGTCGGCGGGCAGCCCGGCACGTACACATCGACCGGAACGATGCGATCGCAGCCGCGCACCACCGAGTACGAGTAGTGGTAGTAGCCGCCGCCGTTGGCACAGGACCCCATCGAGATCACCCAGCGCGGCTCGGCCATCTGGTCGTAGACCTTGCGCAGCGCCGGCGCCATCTTGTTGCACAGGGTGCCGGCGACGATCATCACGTCGGACTGACGCGGCGATGGACGAAACACGATACCGAAGCGGTCCATGTCGTAACGGGCCGCGCCCACATGCATCATCTCGACCGCGCAGCAGGCCAGACCGAACGTCATCGGGAACATCGACCCGGTGCGCGCCCAGTTGATCAGCTTGTCGGCTGTGGTGGTGATGAAACCTTCGTTTAATACGCCTTCAATTGCCATGGCTTATTCCCAATCAAGGGCACCTTTCTTCCAGATGTACCAGAAACCGACCACGAACTCGGCGATGAACACCATCATCGTGATGAAACCGGTCCAACCCAGCTCGCGCATCGAGACGCCCCATGGGAAGAAGAATGCCGTTTCCAGATCAAACAAAATGAACAAGATCGCGACCAGGTAGTACCGGACGTCGAACTTCATGCGCGCGTCTTCGAAGGCTTCGAAGCCGCACTCATACGGGGACAGCTTGGCATCGTCCGGCTTGTGGGGCCCCAGCAGGCGGCCGAGCACCTGAGGGGCGACACCGACGCCGATGCCAACCAGGATAAAGAGAAGAACGGGGAGATAACTTTCGAGGTTCACAGCTGAAGCTTCCTGAACGATCGGTTAAAGACATGCTGCGGGGATGCAGCACCGAATCGTGCGAACCTGGCTTAAAGCCTGCCACCAGGACCGGACGACGATCCTCGTAAAAAAGCCAGCTCAGGCATGAGGAAACTCGTGCGCCCTTGCTGGCTCTCTTTCTAAATTTTGGTGCCGACGGCGAGACTCGAACTCGCACAGCTTGCGCCACTACCCCCTCAAGATAGCGTGTCTACCAATTTCACCACGTCGGCTGGAGACCAGTATTTTACCCTGCCTTAGCATTACTTATCAATGCTCAAATTGCGCAATCACAAGGATATTTGCAATTTTTTTGAATCACGTCGCCGTTTATTCGATGCCCCGGCAATTACTTACCCAAGCCTGACGACATTCTTCCTGCAGGTGCGCGATCAATGTCCTAGCCACACTAACCAGCAGATCTCGCAAGTTCATTCACGCGCCGCAATATTCTACGCCTAAAAACACAAACGCGCCGATAAAACGGCGCGCTTGCATGTTGTTATTGTGGCGCGTTAGCCGCGCCGGGTGACGCTTACTGCGCCGGGGCTGCCGGCGCCGGGGCTGCCGGGACCTCGGTCGGGGCAGCAGCCGGGGCCGGGGTGGCCGGAACGGTCGTGGCCGGCGCGGCATTGCTGCCCGGCAGTGTCGGCACGTCGGCCGGTGCGGTCTGGGCTGGCGCGCCGCCCGGGATGCCGGACGCTGGCGCCTGGCTCGACGGCACGGTCACACGGCCCATGACGCCGCCGCCGCTCTCGCCGCCGCCGCTGTTGCCGATATAGGCCAGGGCCAGGGTCGAGCCGAAGAAGATGGCGGCCGCCACGGCGGTGGACTTCGACAGGAAGTTCGACGACCCCGAGGCGCCGAACAGGCTGCCCGACGAGCCCGAACCAAAGGCGGCGCCCATGTCGGCGCCCTTACCGTGCTGCATCAGCACCAGGCCAATAATGGCCAGGGCCGAAATAACCTGCACGACGATAATCAAGTTGAACCAGATCATTGCAATTCCATTCCAAGTTTAAAACAACGTTTTTAAATTTCTTATATTTTCAAAAGATTCGAAAATTCGTAACGCTTCAAGACCGAATCTTATACAGACCGCTTGGCCGCCCCGATAATCCCGAGAAAATCACTCGACTTCAACGCCGCTCCACCGATCAACCCGCCATCGATATCCGGCTGCGCCATCAGATCGCCAGCATTTTCCGGCTTCATGCTGCCGCCGTAAAGGATTTGTACGCTTTCAGCGGCCTCGGCGTTGCAGTTGCGCAGCTTGTCGCGCAAGAAGGCGTGCACCTCCTGGGCCATCGCCGGCGTCGCCGTCTTGCCGGTGCCGATCGCCCACACCGGCTCGTAGGCCAGCACCAGCTTCGGCACGGCATCGGCACCCACCAGTTCCAGCACCGCATCGAGCTGGGCGCCGACCACTTCCTGCGTGGCGAGCGCCTCGCGCTCGGCCAGCGTTTCGCCGACGCACACGATCGGGGTCAGGCCGGCATCCAGCGCCGCCTTGGCCTTGCGCGCCACCAGCGCATTCGATTCGCCATGGTAGGCGCGGCGCTCGGAGTGGCCGACGATCACGTAGCGGCAGCCGAAATCCTGCAGCATCGACGAACAGACTTCGCCGGTGAAGGCGCCGCACGGCTCGGTCGCGACGTCTTGCGCGCCCCAGGCCATCGCACTGCCTGCGAGAAGTTGTTCACACTGGAACAGATAGGGAGCGGGAACGCACACGGCGCTCGCGGCGCCTGCATCGTCCAATCCAGCGAGAATGCCTTGCAGCAGCTCTGCATTGGCTGCACGGCTGCCGTTCATCTTCCAGTTACCTACGACGAGTTTGGGACGCATACTACCCCATGTCAAATAACCCGCTATTCTAGCGGTCGATCATATGGCGGTCAAACAAAGGCTCAGCTGCCCGGCTCGCTGATTTTTGCCTGGAAACCGCCGCTACTACGCGCCGCAAGGCCGTCCTGGCCCCGCCGGCGCACCCTTTATCCCGCTGTCTCAGCCCGGCTGCACCTGCAGCACGATCTTGCCGACGTGCGTGCTCGACTCCATCAGGGCATGCGCCTGCGCCGCCTGCTCCAGGGGGAAGACCTGGTGGATCACGGGCTTGATCTTGCCCTGGGCGAACAGCGGCCAGGCATGCTCGCGCAGCTGGCGCGCGATCGCGGCCTTGAACGCCACCGGCCGCGGACGCAGGGTAGAGCCGGTGACGGTCAGGCGGCGCCGCAGCACCTGCCCCATGTCGAGGTCGGCACGCGCGCCGCCCAGCAGCGCGATCACCACCAGGCGGCCGTCGTCGGCCAGGCAATCGATCTCGCGCGCCACGTAGCTGCCCGCGACCATGTCCAGGATAACGTCGACACCTTTACCGTTCGTGAGTTCCTTGACCACGGCGACGAAATCCTCGTCGCGGTAATTGATGCCGCGTTCGGCGCCGAGCGCCTCGACGGCGCGGCATTTTTCCGCGCTGCCGGCGGTGGCGAACACGCGGTGGCCCAGCGCCCTGGCCAGCTGGATCGCGGTGACGCCGATGCCCGAGCTGCCACCCTGCACCAGCAGGCTCTCGCCCTCGGCCAAGCGGGCGCGGTCGAACACATTGCTCCACACCGTGAAATACGTTTCGGGCAAGGTGGCCGCTTCGAGCGCGCTCAGGCCTTGCGGCACCGGCAGGCACTGCGCCAGCGGCGCGGCGCAGTATTCGGCATAGCCGCCGCCCTGCACCAGTGCGCACACCAGGTCGCCTTTCCGGAAATCGCTGCCGTCCAGGTCGCCGTCGACGATCTCGCCCGCCACTTCCAGGCCCGGCAGATCGGAGGCGCCGGGCGGCACCGGGTATTTACCCAGGCGCTGCAGCACGTCGGGCCGGTTGATGCCGGCGGCGTGGACCTTGATGAGCACTTCGCCGGGCATCAAGGCCGGCGTCGGACGCTCGCACAGTTGCAGGACTTCCGGCTTGCCGGGCTGGGTGATCTCGATGGCGCGCATGGTTGATTGCTCCCGTGTTAGCAAAACCGTAATTGTACGGGACTCGGCGTCAGCTTGCGCGCCGCTGTGCGCGCTCCCTGGGGTCGGCGGCTCAGCCGCCGACCTGCGCCGACCCTACCGCCGCCAGCGCCTGGCGCGCCATGCTGAGCACGCCGGCATAGCTCCGGGCGGCGGCGATGAAGCGGCCGGTGTGGCAGAACACGGCGTCCTCGACCCCGGTAACGGCCGCCAGCTCGGCTTCGCGCAGCCCGGCCCAGGCTTCCGGCAGGTCGGCTCTGGCGTCGAAGCTCTCGGTGTCGACCGACACCGTGTGCAGCATGTAGCGCCCCTCGGTCAGGCTGTGGCTGATGACGAACAGGACCTTCGGCATTTCCTTGCGCACCACACTGCTCCAGGGCAGCGCGGCGTTCTTCAGGAACAACAGCTTGCCGTCTTCGAGCACGTCGGCCTGGCGCACCTGGGTCACGGCCAGCATCGCGCCGACGCGGTAGCGCACGGCATTGCCCATGATGTCGGTCAGGAACTCGACGACGCGCATGAACTGGCCCATGCGGTAGGCGTCCACCGCCTCGCCATAGCCCAGGCGCTGCTCGTCGAGCCAGCCTGGATTGAAGCCGGACACCACTGCCGACAAGCCATAGCTGCCCGGCGCACTCTTGGCCACGCCGACGTCCGACAGGTCGAGATATTGCACGATGTCGGCGTCGATGGCGTAGGCGATCTGCTGGGCCGTGTCGTCCGCCAGCCGCTCGCCGGTCTGGCGCTCTGCCAGGGCAACGACGCAGCGCGCGCCATACTCGCGCCAGACCAGGCCGGCGCTGGCATACGGCACGCCGGACACGCGGGTGGCGTCGAATTCCTTCTGGTGGTGGTCGAAGCGGCCGGTGGCCGGGTCCCAGACCCCGCCGACGTCGATCGCGAAGTCGGCGGCATCGATCCTGGCCTGTTCGCGCGTTCGAATGATGTCCGCCGCGGGGAACAGCACCTTCAGGACGGCGACCGCCCACGCATCATCCGCGTGGAATTTGCCGCCGTGAGTGGCAATCAACATACATGCTCCAAATGGTCGCCGCGCCATTGTCATGGTATTGACAGGCGCGCGCGCGTGAGTCGAAGCCGAAGCCTACCACGCGGACCTGTCCCGGCGCGCTCTGCCATCTCTGTTTTGGGCAATTTCCTGGCTGGATGCGCCGAGCGCGCGCGCCAGCATCTTGTGACGGTGCGCGAACAGCAGCTTGACCATGGCGCGCACCACCGGCGTGGCGAAACGGGGCGCGAACGCCAGGCGATCGGTAATCAGGGCGCCGCGGCCGTCGGCGGCCGGCGTGATCACGCGCTCATGCCGCCAGGCGTGCATCGAGAGCAGTTGCGACTGCTCGACGAAGCGGTGGCCCGGCACGATCTCGGTAAACGTCAACTTCGACATATCGACCGGAAACAAGCCGAACAGCAAGAACTGACACCGGCCCAGCGACGTGCCGAGCATCGTGTTGGCGCCGATATCCGTCATCCCTTTCGGAAAAACGAGCTTCAGCAAGGGCCGCATCTCGGCGCGCACGCTCTCGAGCGAGGTCGACCAGGCCCAGGCCTCCTGCGTCGAGACCGGCACCTGGGTCGTCATCGTCAATTCAACATCCGCCATCGTCATCTCCTCGTCGGTGGTTCGAGCATCATGCTGGACCGCATCGGCGTTCTGCTCAGTTCGCCAGATCGCTTAGCGCCAACTTTAGAGGACTATAATTTTCTTGTTGGAATCGCAATCAAAATGCCCTTCGATATCGCGCAACGATCCCGCGGCTTGCCATCTTTTTCACATCCATATCGCTGCTAGATTGTCATTACGAACTCATGCTTATTGCATGGGCGTCCGATGGAGCAGCACATGAACCGTTTCCTGTCCTTCCTGATCGCGGCCGCGCGCCGGTTGTTGCCGCAGTTTTATTTTTCACCACGCACTCTGACGCCGGCCCGGCGCCGCCTGCTGCTGGCCAGCGCCATGCTGGCCGCCGCCATCACGCTGGCCGGCCCGCCGGCCGTGGCCCAGTCATGGGACACCGCCAGTCACTGGACCGCGAGCTGGGGCGCGGCGCCGGCCGCGCCGCCCCCGGACGCCAGCCCGTATGCCTTCAACAACCAGACCCTGCGCCTGATCGTCCAGTCGAGCGTGGGCGGCAACCGCGTGCGCATCCGCCTGTCGAACGAGCTGGGCGCGACGCCGCTGCGGATCGGCGCGGCGCGCATCGGCCTGCGCGCGCAGGGGTCGGACGTGGCGCCGGGCACCGACCGCGCCCTGACCTTCGGCGGGCGCGCCGGCGTGACGATCCCGGCCGGCGCGCCGGCGCTGTCCGACCCGGTCGAACTGAACCTGCCGCCGCTGGCGCAGGTGGCGGTCAGCCTGTACCTGCCGGGCGCCGTGCAGGCGGCCACCCTGCACGCCCAGGCGCGCCAGACCGGCTATGTCTCGCCCGCCGGCGACCATGCCGCCAGCGCCAGCCTGCCGGTCCAGCGCACGATCGCGGCCTGGCCGTTCCTGACGGCGCTGGAAGTGGACGGCATGAAAGGCGCCGTCGTCGTGCTGGGCGACGCCCTCGTCGACGGCGCGCGCAGCACGGGTGACGCCAACCGGCGCTGGACCGACGTGCTGGCGCGGCGCCTGCAGGCCGGGCGCGACGCCGGTGCGCGTCCCGGCGTGATCAACCGCGGCATCGGCGGCAACCGCCTGCTCGGCAACGACCCGGCCAACCCGCTGGCTGGACAGAGCGCCCTGGCGCGCTTCGAGCGCGACGTGCTGGCCACGAGCGGCGTGCGCCAGTTGGTGTTAATGATTGGAATCGAGGATATCGGCAACAGTTCGGCGGCCAATCCGGTCACGCTGGACGACATGGTGGCCGGCTATCGCCAGCTGATCGCCCGCGCCCGCGCCGCGCGCATCGCGGTGATCGGCGCCACGCTGGCGCCGTTCGAAGGCGCGGCGCTGTACGCGACCGAGAAGGAAACGCTGCGCCAGGCGGTAAACGCCTGGATCCGCACCAGCGGCGAGTTCGATGCGGTGTTCGACGCCGACCGCGTGCTGCGCGATCCGGTGCGCCCGAGCCGGCTGTTGCCGGCGTATGACAGCGGCGACCACCTGCATCCGAACGACCGCGGCTACGCGGCGCTGGGCGAGGCGATGCCGCTGGCGCTGCCGGCGATCCGCTGAATATCCGCTGAATATCCGCTGAATATCCGCTGAAATTCCGTGGACTGCTACGGATTGGCGCCGGTCTTCGACGCCGCCGGCAGGGCCTTGCCCACCTTCCAGGTGCGCGACAGGGCCTGCGCTTCTTCAACCTGTTCCTGCGTCATTTTCTTGGCGATCGCGGCGCGCTGTTCGATGGCGTTGCGGTGGCCGCCGGCCGCGGCCAGGTTGTACAGCATATAGGCCAGCACCGCATCCTGCGGCACGCCCGCCACGCTATAGCGGTACATCAGCCCGAGCGCGTGCTGGGCGTCGGGGTTGCCCTGCTCGGCCGCCCTGCGGAACCAGCCGACGGCATGTTTCTGGTCCTGCGGCACCGCATTGCCGGTGTAATACATGGCGCCGACCACGTACTGGGCATCGGCCTTGCCCTGCTCGGCCGCCTTCAGGTGCCAGGCGAAGGCCTGCTTGTAGTCGCGCGTGACGCCGCGGCCCATGTAGTACATCAGGCCCAGCAGGTGCTGGGCGTCGGGATTGCCGGCCCGGGCCAGCGGACTGATTTCTTTCAATGCCAGCGCATAGTTGCGGGCGTTGTAGGCGCTCGCGCCCTCGGCAAAGCCGGCCCGGGCGCTCGTCTGCGGACCGAATTGCAGCCCGATGGCAAGCAGCGTCACAAGGAGTATTTTTTTCATGTCTCGTGCACAGAATCTGGATCGTTCCGGAATTTGAGCAATTGCCGCGAATCCCACCGAGGTGGCCATGTGTGTGGCGCTGCCAGGACCATGGAAGGCGCGCCTGTCATTTCCAGTTGACCTTGCCCAGGCCGTCGAGGGCGACCTTGCGATTGGCCGGCTTGCCGAACACCGTCACCGATCCCATGCCCGACAGCGCGAGATTGGCGCTCTTTTGCACGTTGACGGTGGCGTTGCCCAGGCCCGACAAGTCCAGCGTGACCGAGTCGGCCGTGCAGTCCCGGGCGTCGAGTCCGCCCAGTCCGCCGAGCTCGGCACTGATGTGCTTGCTGCGTCCGCTCAGGGTCACGTAGCCGGCCCCGCCCAGGCTCAGGTCGACGTGCTCGCTGTTCACGCCCTGGATCTTGAGATTGCCGACCCCGCCCAGGCTGGCCGTGATGGTGCGGTAGTCCGACGATGATACATACATCGAGCCGGCGCCATCGAGGTTGATGTCCAGCGTTTCCCCGGCGAACCCGCTCACGGTGGTGGAACCGATGCTTTCGGACGACACCGCCTGCAGGTTCGGCAGCACCAGTTCGGCCTGCAGGCCGGACGAACGGCCGAAGCGCAAGCCCGCATTGCGGCCTTCGGTCTCGATGTTCAGGGTGTCCCCATTCTGCGACGTCGTGGTCCGCGACAGCAGGCGCGCGTCGCCGGTGAGCACCAGGGCCGGCGTCGCCCCCTGGCGGATCTTGAGGTCACCCACTCCTTCAAGCTTGACACGCACCACGCGCGCATCGATCTGGCGGGTCTCGGTGCTCGTCTCCGGCGCGCCCCCGGCGACGCCGGGCGCCGCCCAGAACAAGGCGAACGGCACGGCGATGGCGGCGCCCAGCTTGGTCAGGTGGTTCATCCATTCTCTCCAATAAATTCTTGCGCCGGCATCGCGCCGGTACTTGTCATGTTGCAACTATATCCCGAAAGCCGGGCCGGTCGCGGCCCCATGCGACGAACTGCATGAATCGCCACCCGAAATGCACACGCCGGCGATGGATGCCGTCTGCATGACATCGGCATGGCATGCGCTGGAACAATAAAAAGAATACTTATCAACATGCCATTGCGCTAAGATAGGCCGCCGATGGCCGCCCCTTCCCGGCCGGCGGGAGTCGCTCCCGCCGGGGGATGGCGCTGGCAAATCGCCCCACCATTCTTCATGAGGTTCCCATGCGCATGCGCCAATTACCTGTCCTGCTGGCCGGGCTCACCCTGTCGATATCGGCGTTCGCCGCCCCGAGCGACCAGTGGAGCCTGCCGGTCAACACCAAGAAACTCGACAACGGACTGACCGTCATCGTGTCGGAAGACCGCAGCTCGCCGACCGTCGGCGTCTCGGTCGTCTACCACGTCGGCATGCGCCTCGAGCCCCGGAACCGCACCGGCTTCGCCCACCTGTTCGAACACCTGATGTTCCAGGGCACGCCGAACGCGCCGAAGGGCGTGTTCGACACCACCATCACCGCCGGCGGCGGCTGGAACAACGGCTCGACCCGTCCCGACTTCACCAACTACATCGAGACCGCGCCGGCATCGAGCCTGGAGCCGATCCTGTGGCTGGAAGCGGACCGCATGAAGACCCTGGACTTCAATCCGGCCACCCTGAAGAACCAGCAGGACGTCGTCAAGGAAGAGATCCGCGTCAACGTCAAGAACCAGCCCTACGGCGGTTTCATGTGGATCGACATCAGCCAGCACGCGTTCCAGAAATGGGAGAACAACCACGACGGCTACGGCAGCTTCGAAGACCTGGAAAACGCCAGCCTGGACGACGTGCGCGCCTTCCACCGCGACTACTACGGCCCGAACAACGCGGTGCTGGCGATCGCCGGCGACATCACGCCGCAGCAGGGCTTCGCGCTGGCCGAGAAATACTTCGGCGCAATTGCGGCGCGCCCGGTACCGAAGGGCACCGACTTCTCGGAGCCTCTCAACACCGCCGAAAAACGGCTGGAGCAAAGTGACGCGCTGGCCCAGGTGCCGGCCATCGCGGCGGCCTGGAAGGCGCCGGAACGCGGCAGCCGCGACCAGGCGCCGATCGCGGTGCTGGCCGAGCTGCTGGGCGGCGGCGACGCCTCGCTGTTCTACCAGGGCCTGGTGAAGGGCCGCGAGATCGCCCTCAACGTCGACACCATGTTCGGCCTGACCAGCCCGTGGGAATACAACGGCCCGACCCTGATGACCGTGTTCGCACTGTACAAGCCGGACAGCAGCGCCGACGCCGTGCTCAAGGCGATGGACGAAGAGATCGCGAAGATCGCGAAGGACGGCGTCGACGACGCGACCTTGAAGCGCGTCAAGACGCGCATGCTGGCCGACTGGAACAACAAGCTGGAGAGCTTCGTGAACCGCGCCGACACCCTGGCCAAGCTGCAGACCCTGTGGGGCGACGCCAACGTGGTCAACAAGATCCCGGGCTGGATCGAGGGCGTGACCTCGGGCGACATCCAGCGCGCGGCCAGGACCTATCTGGTGCCGACCAACCGCACCGTCATCGACCGCAAGCCGGCCGCCATGATCGAAGCGGCCAAGACTGCGTCGGCCCCCGCCAACACCCAATAAGGAGCGCGTCATGAAAAAACTGATGCTCGCACTTGCCATCTCGTTCGCATTCGGACCAGGCGCTTACGCCGCCGAGGCCAAGGCGCCGTCCGGCATGCCCGCCTATGGCCAGGAGAAATCGATCCCGGCGCCGAAGATCGCCAGGCAGACCCTGCCCAACGGCCTGACCGTGTGGGTCGTGCCGCGCCAGGGCCTGCCGCGCGTGGACTACGTGCTGGCGCTGCGCGGCGCCGGCTTCGCGGCCGACGCGCCGAACCAGAGCGGCTTTGCCGCCATGCTGGCCGGCATGCTCAATGAAGGAACAGCCAAGCGCGATTCGCGCGCGATCGCCGAAGCGGCCCAGGGCATGGGCGGCGAAGTGGCGGCCAGCCCGGCCGCCGACGGCATCATCGTCTCGGGCAACGCCCTGGCCTCGCAGGCGAGCGGCATGCTGAACCTGATGGCCGAGATCGTGCGCCAGCCTTCCTTCCCCGAGAACGAAGTGGCGCTGGCCAAGGCCAATGCGCTGCAGTCGCTGCGCGTGTCCGAGACCCAGCCGGCGTTTCGCGCCGAGCGCGCGATCAAGAAGGCCGTGTATGGCGAGCACCCGTATGGCCGCACCGACCCGACGGTCGAGTCGATCGACGCCGTCAGCGCCGCGATGCTGCGCGCCGAGCACGCGAAACGCTTCCGTCCCGACCGCGCCTTGCTGGTGGTCACCGGCCGCATCACCGAGGCTGAGGCCATGAAGCTTGCCAGGGCCGCCTTCGGCGACTGGAAGGCGAGCGGCGCGGCCCTGCCCGACACCCCGCCCGCCGCCACCGGCGTGAAGCCGGCGCGCATCCTGCTCAAGCGCGACGGCAGCGTGCAGTCGACCTTGCGCCTGGGCAGCCCCGGCATCGCGGCCAGCGCGGCGGACCAGATCCCGCTGCGCCTGACCAGCACCATCCTGGGCGGCGGTTTTTCGAGCCGCATCAACACCAATCTGCGCGAGGAAAAAGGCTATACCTATGGCGCCTCGGCCGGCGCGCGCATGAGCCGCGCGGGCGGCATGATGGTGGGCGGCGCCGACGTGCGCAACGAAGTCACCGGCGCTTCGCTCGAAGAATACTTCAAGGAATACAAGCGCCTGGGCGCGGAGCTGGTGCCGGCCAGCGAAATGGACATGAACAAGCGCTACGTCGCGGGCGGCTACCTGCTCAGCAACCAACTGCAGCGTTCGGTCGCCAATACCCTGGCCGCCAACTGGCTGGTCGGCCTGCCGCCGGAATTCTTGGGCGAATACGTGCCGAAGATCCAGAAGGTCACGCCGGAGCAGGTGCGCACCGTGGCGCGCAAGTATTTCGCGCCCGCGAACCAGTCGATCGTGGTGGTCGGCGATCCATCGAAGCTCGAGGAACAGCTCAAGCCGTATGGCGCGTTTACCGTGACCGACAAGTAAGCCGGCGCCGCCTTGCCGTCACCCAGCCCCGCCCGGATTGGCGGGGCTTTTTCATGACTAGGGGACGAATCGGCTTATGGCCGCTCAAGGCCCGGCGGCGGCGGCCTGCCTATCCTGTGGTTTTGCGATCGATGGGAGGCCGCCATGGCAACGCGCTACTACATCACGCTGGGCGCATCGACGACCGCCGGCGGCACGGTGACCACAGCCAGTTCGCTGCTCGCGCTCGACGGCGTGAAGGTCGCGCTCGAAGGCGACCAGGTGTCCTGCCCCGCCTGCGGGTCGACCGGCACCATCGGCCTGGACGGTCCGCGGCTGCCGGCGCGCCACGACGGCCGCCAGTATGCGCTCGATGGCGACCTGTGCCTGTGCCGCTGCGATCCGCCGCCGCGGCTCGTCGCGGTCCAGCATCTGTCCGGGCAGACGATCGGTTAGGCCGGCTAGGCCGGCACGCCCAGGATCACGCTCGAGGCCTTGAACAGCGCGGTCGCCGCCGCGCCTTCGGCCAGTCCCAGCGCGTCCACGCTGTCGTTGGTGATCGTGGCGGCCACGCTGCCCCCGCCCGCCAGCGCGATCACCACCTCGGCATTGACCGCGCCGCGCATCAGGCGCGAGACCTGGCCCGTCAGCCGATTGCGGGCCGACAGCCGCGCGCCATCGTCATCCGTCATCACGATCACCGACGACGATTTGATCAGCGCAAAGGCCTGCCGCCCCGGCGCAAGTCCGAGGCTTTCCGAACTCTCGCGCGTGACGATGGCGACGATCGCCTGCCCGCCGGCGATCGCGAGCTCGACTTCGTCGTTCACCGCGCCCGGCGTCACCCGGGTCACGGTGCCGAAGAACTGGTTGCGCGCGCTGGTCCTCATCCTGAACCTCGCGAAAAGCGCCAGATCGTCGGCCACGTCGCCGGCCTGGCGGTTGAGTCGTTCGAGAAAATCATCGTGCACCCGTTCGATCGTCCTGAAGTTGTCCACCAGCTGCTGGCCGCGCGCCGTGAGCCGCGTGCCGCCGCCGCCCTTGCCGCCGGCGACGCGCTCGACCAGCGCCTCGCCCGCGAGATTGTTCATCGTGTCGATCGCATCCCAGGCGGCCTTGTAGCTCAGGCCGACCGCCTTGGCGGCGCCGGTGATGGAACCGAGCCGCCCGATCGCCGCCAGCAGTTCGATCCGGTTGCCGCCGCCGAGGTTCTCGCCGCCGACCGTCATCCAGACCCTGCCATCGAGGGCGATGCGCTTGTCTTCTGTGCTCATCCCGTGCTCATCCCATGCTGATCCATGCCCACCTGCGATTCTCGCCGGCTGCTTTTCGCTATATACTTGAGTATACAGCGCTTGCTCATCCATCCGACCGGCAGGCTACCACGATGTTCCCATCCCGATCCGGAGAAAAACCGATGATACGCCTGGCCAGCCTGCTCGCCATATTGACCACCATGGGGACGGCGCATGCCGGCGAGGTCCAGGTCGCGGTCGCCGCCAACTTCGCCGGCCCGATGGAAAAGCTGGCCGAGCAATTCCAGCGCGACACCGGCCACAAGGCCGTGCTCGCCAGCGGCGCCACCGGCAAGTTCTACGCCCAGATCCGCAACGGGGCGCCGTTCGAGGTGCTGCTGGCGGCCGACGACGCCACCCCGGCCAGACTGGAAACCGAAGGTCACGTCGTGGCCGGCAGCCGCTTCACCTATGCGGTCGGCCGCCTGGTGCTGTGGTCGGCCAGGGACGGCGTCGTCGACGCCGGGGGCAAGGTCCTGAACACCGCCAGCTACCGCCACCTGGCGATCGCCAACCCGAAAACCGCGCCGTATGGCGCCGCCGCCATCGCCACCCTGCAAAAGCTCGGCCTGGTCGAGGCCGTGCGGCCGCGCATCGTCCAGGGCGAGAACATCGCCCAGGCCTGGCAGTTCACCAGCACCGGCAACGCCGAACTGGGCTTCGTGGCCCAGGCTCAGGTCTGGCGCGACGGCAAGTTCACGGCGGGTTCGGGCTGGATCGTCCCGGCCAATATGCACGCCCCGATCCGCCAGGACGCGGCGCTGCTGGCCAAGGGCGAGCGCAACCCGGCGGCCCGGGCGCTGCTGCACTACCTGCGCACCGACAAGGCCAAAGCGCTGATCCGCAGCTTCGGCTACGAAGCCTGACGATGCTCGATTCGTCCGACTTTTCCGCGATCTGGCTGACCCTCAGGCTGGCCACCGTCGTCACCCTGCTGCTGCTGGTATTGGGCACGCCGCTGGCCTGGTGGCTGGCGCGCACGCATTCGAGGCTGCGCCACGCGGTCGGGGCGGTGGTGGCCCTGCCGCTGGTGCTGCCGCCGACCGTGATCGGCTTTTACCTGCTGCTGGCGATGGGCCCCGACGGCCCGCTCGGCCGCCTGACCACGGCGCTGGGCCTGGGCACGCTGTCCTTCACCTTCAGCGGCCTGGTGATCGGCTCGGTCTTCTATTCGCTGCCCTTCGTGGTGCAGCCGCTGCAGAACGCCTTCGAGGCGGTCGGCACGCGGCCGCTGGAAGTGGCGGCCACCCTGCGCGCCAGTCCATGGGACACGTTCTGGTCGGTGGTGGTGCCGCTGGCCCGGCCCGGCTTCGTGACCGGCGCCATCCTCGGCTTCGCCCACACCATCGGCGAGTTCGGCGTGGTGCTCATGATCGGCGGGAACATCCCCGACAAGACGCGCGTGGTCTCGACCCAGATCTACGACCACGTGGAAGCGATGGAATACGCGCAGGCCCACTGGCTGGCCGGCGGCATGCTGGTGTTCTCGTTCGTGGTGCTGCTGGTGCTGTACACGCTGTATCCGCAATCGGCCAGGGGGACGCGGCGATGAGCGGCATACGCATCAAGGTACGACTCGACCGCGGCGCATTCGCCCTCGACGCCGACCTCGACCTGCCCGGCCACGGCGTGAGCGCCCTGTTCGGCCATTCCGGGTCGGGCAAGACCACGCTGCTGCGCATCCTCGCCGGGCTGGAGCGCGCACCGGGCGCCGTCGTCGCCGTGGGCGGCGAAACCTGGCAGGACGATGCGCGCGGCGTGTACGTGCCGACCTACCGGCGCGGCATCGGCTACGTGTTCCAGGAGGCGAGCCTGTTCGACCATCTCGACGTGCGCGCCAACCTGGAGTTCGGCCTCAAGCGCCTGCCGCCGGGCGCGCGCCGCTTCGAGATCGGGCCCGTGACCGAACTGCTCGGCATCGCGCACCTGCTGGCGCAGCGCCCAGGCACCCTGTCGGGCGGCGAACGCCAGCGCGTCGCGATCGCGCGCACGCTGCTCGCGGCGCCGCGCCTGCTGCTGATGGACGAGCCGCTGGCGGCGCTCGACATGAAGCGCAAGCAGGAAATCCTCCCCTATCTCGAGCGCCTGCACGACGAGCTGGCGCTGCCGGTGGTCTACGTCAGCCACGCGGCCGACGAGGTGGCGCGCCTGGCCGACTACCTGGTGGTGCTGGAACAGGGACGCGTGCTGGCCGGCGGTCCGCTGGCCGACACGCTGGCGCGGCTCGACCTGGCGGCGAACTTCGAGGACGACGCCGGCGTGATGATCGAGACCGTGCTCGCCGGGCGCGACGCCGACGGCCTGTCGCACCTGGCCTTTCCCGGCGGCGTGCTGCTGGTCGGTCTGCGCGACGGCGTCAAGAGCCGCGTGCGCTGCCGCATCCATGCGCGCGACGTCAGCCTGGCGCTCGAGCGAGCGCGCGGCAGCAGCATCGCCAACATCCTGCCGGCCGTCGTCGATGCGGTGGGTCCGGCGGCGGCGCCGGGCCAGGTGCTGGTGCGTTTGAAGATCGGGGAGACCGCGCTGCTGGCGCGCATCACCGAGCGCTCGCGGCGCGAGTTGGCGATCGAACCGGGGTGCGCGCTCTGGGCGCAGGTGAAGGCGGTGGCGCTGCTGGCGTGAGCGTGGCGGATCATCCGCCCCGCAGCGCCGCCTCCAGGTCCGACAACTCGGCCGGCTTGACCAGGTGCGCGTCGAAACCCGCCTCTTGCGCGCGGCGCCGGTCCTCGGGCGAGCCGTAGCCGGTGTGCGCCACCAGGCGCACGTGCGCCAGGTCTGGATTACCCTTGATGCGGCGCGCGACCTGGTAGCCGTCCACGCCCGGCAGGCCGATGTCGAGCACGATCACCTGCGGCTTGTGGCGCAGCGCCAGCGCCTCGATCTCGCTGGCGTCGGCCGTGGTCACCGGCTGGTAGCCCATCTCGGCCAGCAAAAAGCCCATCATCTCCATGGCGTCGACGTTGTCGTCCACCAGCAGCACGCGCATGCCGCCGGATTCGTTGGCGTCCGCGGCTTCCTGCTGCGCGGCCGCGGGCGCGCCGGACCCCGCGCGCAGCAGCGGCAGTTCGATCGTGAAGATGCTGCCCTGGCCGATGCCGGAGCTGGCCGCTTCCAGCCGGCCGCCATGCAGCTCGGCCAGGTGCGACACCAGCGACAGGCCGATGCCCAGCCCTTCCGGCGCGCGGTCCGGCGGCACCGCGGCCTGGGCGAACATGCCGAAGATGTGCGGCAGATTGTCGGCATCGATGCCGATCCCGTTGTCGCGCACCGAGATGCGCACGCGCCGCTGGCCGCCGTCATGCGCAAGCTCGCCGCTCACTTCCACTCCCAGCGTGATCGCGCCGCCGGCCGGCGTGAACTTGGCCGCGTTGTGCAGCAGGTTGCCGACCGACTGGGCCAGGCGCACCGGGTCGCCCGTCACCCACAGGTCTTCCAGCGGCTGGCGCACGTCCAGGCGGTGCGCGCAGGCGGCGATCAGCGGCGCCGCGGTCTCGATCGCCTGCGCGATCACGCCCTTCAGGTCGACTTCTTCGTTGCGCAGCACGATCTTGCCTTCGGAGATGCGCGCCACGTCCAGCAAGTCGTCCACCAGGTGGGCCAGGTGGTCGACCTGGCGCGTGATCACCTCGCGCGCGCGCGCCTGGCGCTCGGCCGCGCCCTCCCCGCTGGCGCCCAGCAGGGCCGCCGCGTTGCGGATCGGGCTCAGGGGATTGCGCAACTCGTGCGCCAGCGTGGCCAGGAACTGGTTCTTGTTGCTGTCGGCGGTGCGCAGCAGCGCCTCCATCTCCCTGCGCGCCGTGATGTCGCTGGTCACGCGCGCCACCCGGTACACCTCTCCACGCGCGCCACGCACCGGGAACAGGCGGTCGCGCACCCAGCGCACCTGGCCGTCGGCGCCGTGGATGCGGAACTCTTCGTCGTAATGCGGCTCCTGGGGCACGCGTTCCCAGCGCTGCGCCACGCGCGCGCGGTCGTCGAGGTGCACGGCGTCGAGCCAGCCGGCCGGTTCCTGGCCGAGCGATTCGGCGTCGCGGCCCCAGACCGTGGTGTAGGCCGGGCTGACGTAGACCAGCCGGCGGCCCGGCACCGAGAACATCCAGAACACGTCGTCGATATTGTCGGTCAGCTGGCGAAAGCGTTCTTCGCTGTCGCGCAGGTCGACCTGGATGCGGCGCATGCGCAGCAGCGCATTGACGTTGGCGATCAGTTCGTCGGCCTCGATCGGGGCCGCCAGGTAGTTGTCGGCGCCGCCCTCCAGGCCGCGGATCTTGTCGGCGCGGCCGGTCAGCGCGGCCGAGGTCTGCAACACGAGCACGCTGCTGCTGTCCGATTCGGCCTTGATGCGGCGGCAGACCTCGATGCCGTTGATGTCTGGAAGCTTGACGTCGAGCAGCACCAGCGCCGGCAGGTGGCGCCTGACCATCTCGAGCGCATCGGTGCCGTTGGCGGCCTCGATGACGTCGAAGCCGGCGCTCTGCAGGATGCGGGTCTTGGCGTAGCGGGCACCGTCGTTGTCGTCGACGTTGAGAATCTGGGTCGGATGACTATTCATGATGCGGTTCCAGCAGGATCAATGGTCGCATGCGGCCATGTGTTTGGCGAAGTGTTTGTCGGCGTGCGCGGCAGCGTCAGTGTAAACGTCGAGCCCACGCCCACCGTGCTCGATACGTCGACCCGGCCGCCGAGCAGTTCGGCCAGCTTGCGGCACAGCGGCAGGCCGAGTCCGGTGCCCTTGCTGCGGCGCTGCAAGGGGTGCTCGATCTGGCTGAACTCCTCGAAGATCAGCTGCAGGTTGTCGGAACTGATGCCGATCCCGGTGTCGGCCACCGCGAAGGCGATGGTATCGGCTTCCGTGTCGTGCGCGGCGAACACCAGCACCGAGCCCTGCTCGGTGAATTTCAGGGCGTTGGAGATGAAGTTGCGCAGGATCTGCGAGATCTTTCCTTCGTCCGAACAAAAGGGCTTCCCGATGCCGGACGGCTCGAAGATCAGTTCCACCCGCGCCTCGTCCACCAGCGGGCGCAGCATGCCCTTGAGCGCGCGGAACAGGTTCTCGACCACCACCGGCTCGACGTGGGTCTCGACCCGCCCGGCCTCGATCTTGGCCAGGTCGAGCAGGTCGTTGACCAGTTCCGACAGGTCGCTGGCGGCCTTGGCGATGAACGTCACCTGCCGTTCCTGCTCGTCGGTCAGGTCGCCGTCCATGCGGTCCAGCAGCAGCTGGGCCAGCGCGCGGATCGACGACAGGGGCGTCCTCAATTCGTGGCTGGTGTTGGACAGGAAGCGCGACTTCATCTCGTCGGCGAGGCGCAGGCGCTCGGCCTTGTCCTCGATCTCGGCGTACAGCGCCACGATGCCGCGGTTGGTGTCTTCGAGCTCGCGCGTCAGCGACAGCAGGTCGTCCTGGCGTTCGCGCAGCTCGGCCAGGGTGGCCAGCAATTCCTGGTTCTGCAGCTGCAGCTCGTGCGCCGGGTTCGACACCGGGCTGTCGGCCAGGCGCGCGCCGATCTCGGCCAGCCTGGCGGAAGTGACGTGCTCATGGCGCGGCAGCGCCTTGCGCACCGTGACGGTGGAGGCGCCGGCCTCGCCCGGATCGACCTCGCAGGCGTCCACCAGGCGGTGCGCGGTGACGATCGCCAGCTCGCGCAGCGATTCGGTCTCGGGGTCGCCGGCGCGCGCGCCGGCGCCGCTGACCAGCACCTCGAAGTGCTGGCGGCCCTCGTTCTCGCGCAGCTGGAACAGCGCGCGTCCGCCCGGGCCCTGGTGGCATGCGCCGCGCGCCACTTCCGACACGGCGGTGCCGATGCGCACCTGGTCCTGCTGCGAAAAGCCCAGCAGCGCCGAGATCTGGCGCGCGCGCTGGCGCACCAGCACCACGTCCTGGTCGCTGTCCAGGCCGATGCTCAGGATGCGCCGGGCGGTGCTCATGCCGCCCCCG
Organism: Massilia sp. UYP34; assembly: GCF_056279385.1. Classification (NCBI taxonomy): domain Bacteria; kingdom Pseudomonadati; phylum Pseudomonadota; class Betaproteobacteria; order Burkholderiales; family Oxalobacteraceae; genus Massilia; species Massilia sp. UYP34. The sequence continues at coordinate 257,168 of NZ_JBWBRF010000003.1, forward strand.
CCAGGCGGCGCACCACCAGCACCATGGCGTCGTCGCGGCCACGGATGTGGTCGCGCATCAGGACCGCCGCGACCAGGGCCGGGCTGCGGCCCTGCAGGCCCGGGTACTTGTCCAGGTCCCAGCGGGTCTCGATGCCGTCCGAATGCAGGATGCACAGCGCGCCGGGGCCGAACGGCACCGTGAACTCCTGCACCTTGCGCATGTTGTGGCCCACGATGCCGTTGTGCGACACCAGCGCGCGGCGCGTCCCGTCGATCGCGACCGCGCCGATATTGCCGACGCCGGCGAAGCGCAGCTCGTCGACCGCGAAATCGATGCGCGCGACCGCCAGCGCCGCTCCGCGCGTGGGGCGCAAGGCCTCGTGCGCCGCATGCACCATCTCGCCCGCCGCGACCGGACCGCGCTCCTCCAGCGCCCGGATCGCCGCGTTCGCCGCGCGCGCCGCCTCCGGGCCGTGGCCCAGGCCGTCGGCCGCGAGCACGGTCGCGCCGCCGCCGGCGCAGGCGACCGCCCAGCCGTCGCCGCAGACTTCCTCGCCATTGATCGGACTCCACAGGGCGCCCACCTCGACCCCGCACGGACCGGGCCCCGGCACGTCGCGCCACAGGCGCATGAAGAAGGCGGCCCCGTCGCCTGCGGTCGAATACACGTCGAACTCGTCCGACAGGCGGCGCAGCGCGCCCAGTCCGGTGCCGGCGGTGCCGGCGGTCGACACGCCGTCGACCAGGCTGCCGGCCAGGTCGGCGATGCCCGGGCCCCGGTCGAGCGCCAGCACGTCGACGCCGATGCCGCCAGGGGACTGCGCCGGGACGATGTGGATCTGGCCTTCGCCGGCGTGCTTGAGGATATTGGTGGCCGCCTCGGTGATGATCAGGGCCAGCTGGCCGGCGCGGGTCTCGGTAAAGCCCAGCGACTCGGCCAGTTTCTGGCCGGCGCGGCGCACGGCGGCGACGTCGCTGGCATGGGAAACGGCGAACACGTACTGCGCAGACTGTGAACTGATCAGCGCTTCCATTTGATGATCAGCACCGCGGTGCCCTCCTTTGCACGGCTGTCGATGTCGAACTCGTCGACCAGGCGCTTGGAGCCGCCCAGGCCCAGGCCCAGCCCGCCGCCGGTGGTGAAACCATCGCGCAGGGCGCTGTCGATATCGGGAATGCCTTGCCCGGCATCGACGAACAGCAGGCCAATGCCCTTGCGCAGGCCGTCGTCGAGCGCGTCGAGATGGACTTCGCCGCCGCCGCCGTACTTGATCGTGTTGCGCGCCAGTTCGCTGGCGGCCGTCACCAGCTTGGTCTGGTCGACCAGCGACAGCGCGAGCGCCACGGCGCGCTCGCGCACCTGCTTGCGCAGGCCCACGACGTCCTCGTCCGAACGTAGCGGCAGCGTCACCCGGCCGCTGCGGTGCTGGCGGTGATGGTCGAGCAGATGCGTCTCGAACAGGACGGCATCGGTAAGCGCGTCGACCATTATCTGTAACTCTTTCCGAGCAGGGCCATGCCCTTCTCGACGTTCAGCGCGGTCTTCACGCCATGCAGGGTCAGGCCCAGCTCGACCAGGGTGATCGCCACCGCCGGCTGCATGCCCACCACCACGGTGCGGGCGTCGAGCACGCGCGCCATGGCGGCGGTATTGCTGATCATGCGGCCGATGAAGGAGTCCACCAGGTCGAGCGCCGAGATGTCGATCAGGACGCCCTTGGCGCCGTCGCTCACGATGCGCTCGGTCAGGTCGTCCTGCAGCTGCATGGCGAGACGGTCATGCATGTCGACCTGGATCGTCACCAGGAGCAGGTCGCCCATGCGCAGGATCGGGATGCGTTCCATATGCCTCGCCTCAGGCCTGCTTGATGGTGATCGAGGCGCCGGTGCGCTCGAGCGCGACCAGGAAGGCGTCGGCCAGGGTGGCCTTGGTGATCACGTCTTCCAGGTTCACCCCCAGGTGCACGATGGTCTGCGCGATCTGTGGCCGGATGCCGCTGATGATGCAGTCGGCGCCCATCAGGCGCGCGGCCGCGATGGTCTTCATCAGGTGCTGCGCCACCAGGGTGTCGACGGTCGGCACGCCGGTGATGTCGATGATGGCGATCATGGCGCCGGTGTCGACGATCTTCTGCAGGATGTTCTCCATCACCACCTGGGTGCGCGCCGAGTCCAGGGTGCCGATCAGCGGCAGCGCCAGGATGCCGTTCCACAGCTTGACCACCGGCGTGGACAGCTCGAGCAGTTCCTGCTGCTGGCGCACGATGATCTGGTCCTTGGTCTTCTGGAACACCTCGATGGTGTACAGGCCCATCTTGTCGAGCAGGGTCGTGATGGTCCACGACGCCACGGCGAGGCCTTCGGCGTCGCCGGCAAAGCTGTCGCGCAGCCGCGCGAACAGCGGCTGCTTGAGCGAGAACACGAAGGTGGCGGTCTCGCTCGGGGTCGAGCCCGACCTGGCGCGGCTCGACGAGATTTCACCCAGCAGGTCGCGCACTTCATCCCACGAACGGTGCTCGACGTTGTCGAGTTCACCGGCCCGGGTGGCGGCGCCGAAGGCTTTCAGGAACTGGTTGCAGTGCGAGCGCAGTTGTTCACGCGCCGCGGCGTTGCTGCGCAGGTTCAGCGCCTCGAGCTGGGCGAGCCATTCGGCGGCGATGGCGGCCTCCTGGTCCAGGATTGTCTGGCTGATACGATCCGCGTAATCCTTCATGCTCATCTGGCTTATCCCTTGAATGGTTATTGGCGCCGCGCCGGGCGGCAAGCTGTCGCCGGCGCGGTCAGATTTCTGTTAAACATCCAACTATACCATTTTCATATAGGGCAATATGTGGCGCACGGTTGTCTGTTGGATATTTTCACTGTCTCATCGAAAAAAGCGCACGTAAAGACGGCCGGGAGGCGCGCGCGGGTCGATCCCGATGCGTCCATTCATACAAAACCGGCAACAAAAGCAGCGTCAGGAAGGTCGACGACAACACCCCGCCGATCACCACCGTGGCCAGCGGCCGCTGGACTTCGGCCCCGGTGCCGACCGCCAGCGCCATCGGCACGAAGCCGAGCGAGGCGACCAGCGCCGTCATCAAGACCGGCCGCAGGCGCGCCAGCGCGCCCTGGCGCACCGCGTCCGACAGCGCCATGCCATCCTGGCGCAGGCTGCGGATGAACGAAATCAGGACCAGGCCATTGAGCACCGCCACACCGGACAGGGCGATGAAGCCGACCGCCGCCGACATCGACAGCGGAATGCCGCGCAGCCACAGGGCGGCCACGCCGCCGGCCAGGGCGAACGGGATCCCGGTGAACACCAGCAAGCCGTCGCGCACGTTGTCGAAGACCAGGTAGAGCAGGACGAAGACCAGCAGCAGCGAGGCCGGCACGATCAGGCGCAGGCGCTCGGCCGCCCTGGCCAGGTGCTCGAACTGGCCGCCCCAGGCGATCCAGTAGCCGGGCGCGATGCGCACCTCCTCGTCGATGCGCGCGCGCGCCTCGGCGACGAAGGAACCGATGTCGCGCCCGCGCACGTTGGCGCTGACCACCACCCGGCGCTTGCCCTGCTCGCGACTGAGCTGGTTGGGGCCGGGCGCCACCTCGAAGCTGGCGATCTCGCCCAGGGCGATGAAGCTGCGCGTGCCCTCCCCGCCGCCCGGCAGCGCCACCGGCAGCCGGCGCAGCGCGTCGATGTCGCCGCGCACCGGGTCCGGCAGGCGCACCACGATATCGAAGCGGCGGTCGCCCTCGAACAGGGTGCCGGCGGCGCGGCCGGCGGTGGCGGTGGCGATCATTTCCTGCACGTCGCCGATGTTCAGCCCCATGCGCGCGGCACGCTCGCGGTCGACCCGGATCTGCAGCATGGGCAGGCCGCTGGTCTGCTCCACCTGCACTTCGCTGGCGCCCGGCACCCGCCGCACGACGGCGGCGATCTCGCTGGCGGTGGCGCCAAGCACGTCCAGGTCGTCGCCGAACAGCTTCACGGCGACGTCGCTGCGCACGCCCGAGATCAGTTCGTTCACGCGCAGCTGGATCGGCTGGCTGAATTCATACTGGTTGCCGGGCAGGCCCTCGAGCGTGGCGCGAATCGCGCTTTCCACCTCGGCGCGCGAACGGCGGCGGCCGGAATCACTGCGCGGCCACTCCTTCTGGGGCTTGAAGATGATGTAGCTGTCGGCCACGCTGGGCGGCATCGGGTCGGACGCGATCTCGGCCGTGCCGATGCGGGCGAACACGCGCGCGATCTCGGGGAACTCGCGCATCAAGGTGGTCTCGATCTGCTGCTGCATCTTGACCGACTGCGACAGGCTCGTGCCGGGCACGCGCATCGTCAGCACCGCCATGTCGCCCTCGTCGAGATTCGGCGCGAACTCGACGCCCAGGCGCGTGGCCATCAGGGCGGCGAGCGCGATCACCAGCGCCGCGAGCACCAGCATCACGGCGCGGTTGGCCAGCGCGTAGTCGAGCGCCGGCGCGTACCAGCGCCGCGCCGCGCCCATCACCCGGCTTTCCTTTTCCTCGACCGAGCGGCCGATGAACAGCGCCACAGCGGCCGGCACGAAGGTCACCGACAGGATCATCGCGCCCAGCAGCGCGAACACGACGGTGAAGGCCATCGGGTGGAACATCTTGCCCTCGATGCCGGTCAGGGCGAAGATCGGCAGGTAGACGATCATGATGATCAGCTGGCCGTAGACGAGCGGCCGGCGCGCCTCGCGCGCGGCCTCGAACACCTCTGCAAAGCGCTCCTCGCGCGTGAGGATCCGCCCCAGCCGATGCTGGGCGGCGGCCAGGCGCCGCACGCAATTCTCGACGATCACCACGGCGCCGTCGACGATGATGCCGAAGTCCAGCGCTCCCAGGCTGAGCAGGTTGGCGCTGACATGGTTTGCCACCATGCCGCTGAAGGTGAACAGCATCGACAAGGGGATCACCATGGCGGTGAGCAGCGCCGCGCGCAAATTCCCGAGGAAGAAGAACAGCACCGCCACCACCAGGATCGCGCCTTCGATCAGGTTCTTGCGCACCGTGGCGATGGCTCGCTCGACCAGCACGGTGCGGTCGTAGACCGTGACGGCCTTGACGCCCCGTGGCAGGCTGCGGTTGATCTCCAGCATGCGCGCGTCGACCGCTTTCGACACCGCGCGGCTGTTCTCGCCAATCAGCATCACCACGGTGCCGAGCACCACCTCGACCCCGTTCTCGGTGGCGGCGCCGGTGCGCAACTCCTGCCCGATCGTCACCTCGGCCACGTCGCGCACGCGCACCGGGATGCCGCGAATGCTGGAGACGACGATATTGCCGATGTCGTCGATCGACGCGGCCTGGCCCGGCGCGCGCACCAGGTACTGCTCGCCTGCGCGTTCGATGTAGCCGGCGCCGACGTTGCTGTTGTTGCGCTCCAGCGCAAGGACGACATCGAGCAATTGCAGGCCATACGACGACAGCGTGGCCGTGTTCGGGGCCACCAGATATTCCTTGTCGAAGCCGCCGATCGAGTTGATCTCGGTGACGCCCGGCACGGTGCGCAGCTGCGGCTTGATGATCCAGTCCTGGATTTCGCGCAGGTCGGTCGGCGTGTAGGGCGTGCCGTCAAGCTTCTTCGCGCCCGGTTCCGTCTCCACCGTCCACTGGTAGACCTCGGACAGGCCGGTGGCGATCGGGCCCAGGGTCGGGATCACGCCGGCGGGCAGCGCCGCGCGCGCGTCCTGCAGGCGCTGGCTGACCAGCTGGCGCGCGAAGTGGATGTCGGTGCCTTCCTCGAACACCACCGTCACCTGCGACAGGCCGTAGCGCGACAGAGAGCGGAACTGCTCCAGGTGCGGCAGGCCCGACAGCACCGCCTCGACCGGATAGGTGATGCGCTGCTCGATTTCAAGCGGAGAATAGCCCGGCGCCGCGGTGTTGATCTGCACCTGGACGTTGGTCACGTCCGGCACCGCGTCGATCGGCAGGCGGCCATAGTTGTAGACGCCGACGGCGGCCATCGCCAGCACGGCCAGCATCACCAGCCAGCGGCGCGCGATGGCGGTGGCGATCAGGCGGTCGAACAGGGTCGACGGTTTGGACGACGATGTGGTCAACGGTTTGGTCGAGGTCTCAATGTTCATGGCTGCCCTGCCCCTTGCCCTGCTCCGCCTTGACCGCGAAGCTGCCGGCGCCGGCATAGGCTTCGCCCGCGCGCAGGCCAGCCGTGATCTCGACGAAGCGCCCGTCGGAGCGGCCGGTGGCGACCGGCTGCGCGACAAAACCTTCCTTGACCCGCTTGTAGACGACTTGCCGCCCGTGGGCCGTCTGGATCGCCTCGACCGCCACCGCCACCGGCACGTCGCTCGAACCGGTGACGATGTCGATGTTCACCGCCAGCCCCGGGCGCCAGGCCGCGCCCGGATTGTCGAGCACCACCCTCGCCTTGGCCGAGCGCGATTCCTCGCCCACCAGCGAGCTGACGTAGGACACCTTGCCCGGCGCCGTCGTGTTCGAGGCGATCGAGCGAATGACGGCATCGGTGCCGACCCGGACGATGTCCAGGTCGCGCGCCGGCACCACCACGTCGGCCCACACGGTCGACAGGTCGGTCAGGGTGAACACGCGGGTCCCGGCGCCGACGACTTCGCCCATCGTGATGTGCTTTTCGACGATGACGCCGTCGAACGGCGCCCGGATGCGCAGCAGATTGGACGAACCGGCATCGCGTGCGCCGAGCGCCTGCAACTGCTGGCGTGCGCTCTGGACGGCGATCTGCGCCTCGTTCAACCCGTGTTCGGCGCGCAGCAAGTCCTGGCGCGCCGAGATCTGCTCTTCCCACAGCGTCTTCTCGGCCGCATGCACCGTGCGCGCGTAGTCCAGCCGGCGTTCGGCCGCCGCCAGCGCGCCGCGCTGGGCCGCGACTTCGGCGCTCGCGACGCTGGCCAGGACCTGGTCCTTGCGCACCTTTTCGCCAAGGGTGGCATTGACTTCACTGACCGCCCCGGCGGCGCGCGGCGTCACGTGGGCGGTGCGGTCTTCATTGAGCGCGATCTGGCCCGGCATGCGGATGAAGGTGTCCAGGTGGACCGGGCCGGCGGTGGCGACCGTGATGCCGGCCACGCCGACCTGGCGGTCGGTGAAGCGGATCACGCCGTCCTGCGCGTGCTCCTTTTCGCCGTGCTCGTCCGCATGCTCCCGTTGCTCCCCTTGCGCGCGATGAGCGTGTCCTTCCGCACCGCCCGGGGCGCGGTCGCGCACCAGCACGATGGCGGCGAGGAAGACGGCGACCGCCAGCATGATGGCGATGACCTTGCTTTGCTGCTTGTTCATGGATTCTCCTGGACGGCTGCGTGTCCCAGCAGCCGTACGATATCGGCCGCCGCGCGATGAGCGTCGAGCACGGCGTTCAGGTATTGGTTCCTCGACTGGGCCAGCATGCGCTGGGCGTCGAGCACGTCGATCAGTGCGAACTTGCCCAGCTCGAAGCCGCGGCTGGCCGCCCGCTGCGCGTCTTCGGCGCCGGGCAATATCTCGGTCGAGATCAGCGCGCATTCCGCCAGCGCCGCCGTGAGCCGCGCGTGCGCCTGGGCCAGTTCGGCGCGCAGGCGGGCGCGTTCGGCGTCCTGCTGGTCGCGCGCCTTGTCGACCCGGCGCAGCGCATCGAGCACGGCGCCGTCGTTGCGGTTAAACAGCGGCAGCGGCACCGACAGGCCCACCACCGCACGGTTGCGGGCGTCCGGCCCTTCGCGCTGGGCGCCGACGATCAGGTTGACGTCGGGCGTACGGCGCGCGCGCTCGAGCCGGGCCAGCGCCTCGCGCTGGTCCACCTGGGTGCGCGCATGGCGCATCGCCGGCGCTTCGTCGAGTTGCGCCAGGAGCTGGTCCAGCGGCGGCGCCGGGGGCAGCGCCGCGGCCTGCGCCGCATTGATGCTCAGCCGGCGCGCGTCGCCGGCCCACAGGGCGGCCAGGCGGATGCGCGCGCCTTCCAGCTCGCGCCCCGCCTGCAGCGCCTCGATCCGGGCGCCGCCCTGGGCCACGCGGGCGCGGGTCGCTTCGACCGGAGGCAGGGACCCGGCCTCGACCCGCTTGTCGGCGGCGGCCAGCGCGCGGCCGGCGAGCGCCACCAGTTCGCGGGCCATGCGTTCACGCACCTGCGCCGCGACGACGTCGTGGAAGGCGGCGGCGGCATCGGCGCGCACCCTGGCGCGTTCCGCATCCAGCGCGATGGCGGCGAGCCTGCCTTCCTGGCGCGCCGCCTCGACCCGTGCGGCGCGCTTGCCGCCCAGTTCGATGGGAATGTTCAGGGTGGCGGTGGTGGTGCCGTCGCGGCCCCCCTCGCCGCCCGCGCCTTCGCGCAGCAGCTCGAGCTCGGGATTGGGCCGCGCCCCGGCCTGGGTCAGCGCCCCCTGTTGCGCCGCCACTTCGCTGCCGGCCGCGCGCAGGGTGGGATTGGCGCGCAGCGCCAGGTCGATGGCCGCTTCCAGGGTCAATGGCGCCGACGGTTGCGCCCATGCCGCGGCCGAGGCGCTGGCAAACCCGCACGCGCAGGCGAGCGCGAACGCCGCCAGCGGCGGTGTCAAACGATGTTTCATGAAGATGCTCCGAACGGGTGGATGTCCGGCGGGGCATGCGATGCGCCGCGCTTGCGGCGTGATGCGGGTCCCCGCCGCCTTAGCTGCGCAGCAGCCGGTCTGGCGGCGGGATCAGGTCGGCGACGTGGGAGGCATAGCGCCGCAATTCGCCGCGCAGATGCGGGGCGCCCTTGGGCAATGGGAGATTCGGTTGCGCGGACAGGACGGCGCTGGCCGACAGGTGGTGGCAGGCGTCGCAGTCGTCGCAATGCGCGTCGGGAGCGCCATCGTCCTGGTCCTGGCTGCTTGAAGGCGGATGCTTGTGGACGTGGTGACCCGGATGCATGGTCTGTTCGTCATGACTGCAATACGGCGCGCCGGCGGCCCAGGCGGCCTGGAGCGGCATCATGAGCAGCAGGAAGATCAGGATCAGGCGTCGCATCGCGTCAGGGTGGTCGGGTAGCGCAGGGCCGGTCGGCCAATTTTTTGCTACAGCTATTAAATACTCTGTAGCCGCTACAGGGTCAAGCACATTCGTGGCGTTCGCTGCGATTCCCGTACGACGCGTAAGGAATTCGATCCGGAACTCGCGCCGCAGCGTACACCTTTTGCAGCACCTTGATGAAGGCGCGCGGCGCCGCCGGCACGAGGCGATGGCTGGCACCAGTCCTCCAGCAAGGGCGGCTTGCGCAAAAGCAGATTGCCTGCGGTGCGGATTTGACAACCTGCGACACCGGAACGAGGCGCGCGGCCGACGCTAGCCTGCCAACGCCGCCTCGCGCGGCCGCGATCCTGCCTGCAGGTCCACGCCGCCGCCGGGCCGCGGCGCCATCGCATCGAACCGGTAATCGCTGGCGTCATGCAGTTCCCACCCGCCGTCGCCCGTCAACCACAACACATGGGTATGGTGGCGCAGCACGCCGGCGCGGTGGGCGATGCTCACCAGCGTCACGCCCTTGTCGCGCAGGCGCTTGTACAACGACGACTCATTGGCGCTGTCGAGGGCGCTGGTGGCTTCGTCGAGGATGACGATGCGCGGCGCATGCACCAGCACGCGCCCGAACGCCAGCCGCTGCTGCTCGCCGATCGACAGCAGTTTTTCCCAATCCAGCACGGCGTCGAGCCCGCCGACGCGGCCGGCCAGGTAAGGCAGATGCACCTGGTCGAGGATGGCGAGCAGCTGCTCGTCGCTCAGATCGGTACGGTCGCTGGGATAGATGAGCTGGCTGCGCAGGCTGCCCGGCTGCATATAGGGCTGCTGCGGCAAAAAGAAGCATTCCCCGCGCGGAGGATGGTGTATCACGCCGCTGCCCTTGTGCCACAGGCCGGCGATCGCGCGCAGCAGAGAACTTTTCCCGCAGCCGCTGTCGCCCGTGATCAGCAGGGCGTCGCCCGGTTGCAGGGCCAGCGTCAGGTCCTTGATCAAGACTCGTTCCGACTGCGGCGGGCACAGCGTCAGCGACTCGATCCTGAGATGCGAGCACGGCCTGCGTTGCACGCGCGACGCTGGATCACATGCGGGCTCGCCCGCGGACGACGGGTCGGCCAGCACCTGGTTCGACAGTGTCTGCAGGCGCCCGATGCCGGCGACGAAGCGGCTCAGGCTCTCGAAGTTGTCGACGATGACGCCGACCGCCGCCAGAACCGCGGTGAAGGCGCCGGCGGCCTGGACCGCGCGTCCCACCTCCAGCTGGCCCGACAGCACCGCGTCGGCAAGGATGGCGAACGGCAGCACCAGGGTCAGCTGGCTGAAGGTGCGCTGGAACAGGTTGAGCGCACGCTGCTTCTTGATCAGGCGCGAGAAGTTATGGATGACCTTGTTGAACTTGTTGTCGATGCGTGCGCGCTCCTGCGCCTCGCCGCCATAGAAGGCGATCGATTCGGCGTTTTCGCGCACGCGTATCAGGCTGAACCGGAAATCGGCTTCGCGCCGCAGCTGCCAGAAATTCAGGTGGATCAGCGGGTTGCCGAACACGTACAGCGCCACCACCGTACCCACCAATGCGTAGGCGACCAGCACGCCCACCAGCACCTGCGAAATCGACCACAGCACGGCGCTGAAGGCGACCAGCTGCATCAGCGAGCCCAGGAACACCAGCATGAAGTGGATGGAGCGTCCGGTAAACGTGTTCACATCCTCGCTGATGCGCTGGTCCGGGTTGTCGATCTCGCGATTCGATCCGAGCTCGTAGTATTTGCGGCCGTTCAGGTAGCCGTCGAGGAAGCGCCGGGTGAGCCAGCGCCGCCACTGGTTCGCGAACAGGTCGCGCATGTAGTAGTAGAAGGCATAGATCGGCACGGCGAACGCCAGGATGACCAGGCAGGCCTGCACCGAGGTCCAGAACCGCGCGCTGTCCTGGCCGGCCAGCGCCGAGGTCATTTCCCCGGCCTGGTCATTGAGCATGACCGCGAGCTTGGTCTCGACCAGCATCAGCACGATCAGGAGCGTGAGCAGCAGCCACGCCCGGCCCTTCTCGGCGCCCAGCCAGTAAGGTTTGGCAACGCTGACAAACTGCTTCCATGCAGCCATCGACAAGGTCGCGCCGCTGCGTCGCTTTTTTATCGACCCTGGAATGTCGCCAGTGATTCCATCGTTCGACGTCTGCGTAGGGGTCGTCATGATTCGTGTGGTACCCATGCCCGGTCGCATCCGGCCGCAGGACGTGACTGGTCTTGCTATCATCCTTCTGACAGCGGCGCCTTTACTGCCGCGACGCCGCTGTCTGCGGTCCCGTGGCTTGTATGTATCCAAACCACGGACCCAGCATAAAACCGCGAATCGAACCGTTCCGTGCGAAAACATACATTGCAGGAATCTGCCGCAAACGATCAGCGAGCGAAATCCGGGAGCGCCGAACGGAAAAAACCGCCAGGCTCACGCTCTGGCGGTTTTTTCATCGAGCGGCGAACCGCTCACTTGCTTGCAGCGCTATTGCTGCGCCGCGTTTACTGCGCCGCGACTTCGACCGGATCGGCCGCCTTCATCGACAGCTTCAGGCGACCGCGCTCGTCGGTCTCGAGAACCTTGACGCGCACTTGCTGGCCTTCCTTCAGGTAGTCGGCGACGGCGTTGACGCGCTCGTTGGCGATCTGCGAGATGTGCAGCAGGCCATCCTTGCCCGGCATGACTTGCACGATCGCGCCGAAGTCCAGGAGTTTCAGCACGGTGCCGTCGTAGGTCTTGCCCACTTCGACCGATGCGGTCAGCTCTTCGATGCGGCGCTTGGCTTCCTGGCCGGCGGCGGCGTCGACCGAGGCGATGGTCACGATGCCTTCGTCGGTGATGTCGATCTGGGTGCCGGTTTCTTCGGTCAGCGCGCGGATGACGGCGCCGCCCTTGCCGATCACGTCACGGATCTTTTCCGGGTTGATGCGGATGGTGATCAGGCGCGGCGCGAAGTCCGACAGTTCGGTCTTCACGGACGGCATGGCCTTCTGCATCTCGCCCAGGATGTGGTGGCGGGCTTCCTTGGCTTGCGCCAGCGCCACCTGCATGATCTCCTTGGTGATGCCCTGGATCTTGATGTCCATCTGCAGCGCGGTGATGCCCGCCGGGGTGCCGGCCACCTTGAAGTCCATGTCGCCCAGGTGGTCTTCGTCACCCAGGATGTCGGTCAGGACCGCGAACTTGCCGCCTTCCTTGATCAGGCCCATGGCGATGCCGGCCACGTGCGCCTTCATCGGCACGCCGGCGTCCATCAGCGCCAGGCAGCCGCCGCAGACCGAGGCCATCGACGACGAACCGTTCGACTCGGTGATTTCCGAGACCAGGCGCACCGAGTAGCTGAAGTCTTCCGGGTTGGGCAGTGCGGCGACCAGCGCGCGCTTGGCCAGACGGCCGTGGCCGACTTCGCGGCGCTTCGGGGTGCCCACGCGACCGGTTTCGCCGGTGGCGAACGGAGGCATGTTGTAGTGCATCATGAAGTCGTCGGTGTACTCGCCCATCAGCGCGTCGATCTTCTGGCTGTCGCGCGCGGTGCCGAGGGTGGCGACCACCAGTGCCTGGGTTTCGCCGCGGGTGAACAGGGCCGAGCCGTGGGTGCGCGGCAGGACGCTCGAGCGGATCGCGATCGGACGCACGGTGCGGGTGTCGCGGCCGTCGATGCGTGGCTCGCCGTCCAGGATCTGCGAACGCACGACCTTGGCTTCCATGTCGAACAGGATATTGCCGACTTCGCCAGCGTCAGCCGCGATGCCTTGTGCCGACAGCTCGGCCATCACTTCCGACGACAGCGACTTGAGCTTCTGCTGGCGGGCCGATTTTTCGCGGGTCTGGTAGGCGTCGCGGACCTTGGCTCCGGCCAGTTCGGCAACGCGGGCGATCAGCGCTTCATTCTTTGGCGCCGGCGCCCATTCGACTTCCGGCTTGCCGCCTTCGGCGACCAGGTCGTGGATCGCGTCGATCACGGCCTTCATCTGCTCGTGGCCGAACACGACCGCGCCGAGCATGACTTCTTCGGACAGTTGCTTGGCTTCCGATTCCACCATCAGGACGGCGGATTCGGTGCCGGCCACGACCAGGTCCATCTGCGAGGTCTTCAGCTCGGTGGTGGTCGGGTTCAGGATGTACTGGCCGTTCGCGTAGCCGACGCGCGCGGCGCCGATCGGACCGGCGAACGGGATGCCGGCGATGCACAGGGCGGCCGAGGCGCCGATCATCGCCGGGATGTCCGGATCGATTTCAGGATTGACCGACAGCACGTGGATGATCACCTGGACTTCGTTCAGGTAGCCTTCCGGGAACAGCGGGCGGATCGGACGGTCGATCAGGCGCGAGGTCAGCGTTTCTTTTTCGGAAGGACGGCCTTCACGCTTGAAGAAACCGCCAGGGATCTTACCCGCAGCGTACGTTTTCTCCATGTAGTCGACGGTCAGCGGGAAGAAATCCTGGCCCGGCTTGGCGTCTTTCTTGGCCACCACCGTGGCAAGGATGACGGTATCTTCGACCGACACCACGACGGCGCCGCTGGCCTGGCGCGCGATTTCACCCGTCTCCAGGGTGACCGTGTGTTGACCGTACTGGAAGGTTTTCGTAACTTTATTAAACATTGGGTAATCCCTTTCATTTTACCGACAGATTTTCAGGAGCTGTCGTTCACCTCTCACCACGGGCCACCGAGAAGTGGCCTTGCAACAAACAACAAGACGGCCAAAACGAAACATGCCCGCGTCAGACAACTGGCGCAGGCATGTTTGACTAAACCGTCTGAAGCAAGAACTTGCGATTACTTACGCAGGCCCAGCTTGGCGATCAGGTCGCGATAACGATTCAGGTCCTTGTTCTTCAGGTAAGACAGCAGGCTCTTGCGGCGGTTGACCATCATGATCAGGCCACGACGCGAGTGGTGATCCTTCTGGTGCGCCTTGAAGTGGCCGTTCAGTTCGTTGATGCGTGCGGTCAGCAGTGCGACCTGGACTTCCGGCGAACCGGTATCGTTCTGGCCACGTGCGTTGTCCGCGATGATTGCGGCTTTGTTGATGTTTTCAACCGACATGATGTTACCTTTCACATGCGGTGCAAGAGTCGGAACCCCAGGCACCGTGATTTATCAAATAGCTGTCCGGATTGGACAGACCCGCCAGTATAGTGCAAAACGCCGGCTCGAACCAGTGTTTGCTATCCTTCTTGCGCGATTGGACAGGCCGCCACCCCGCTGGCGCGCTCGACCCAGGTGATCAACCATGAACAAGATGAACAAACTTACAACACTGGCCACCGCCCTGCTGGTGGCCGGTTGCGCGCTGCGCACGGCGCCGGATCCCGGCGACCCGCTGGACGTGGTAGAGGCCAAGATGGGCACGCCCACCGCGGTGTACACCGACGGCGCGGCGCGCACCCTCGAATACGCCACCGGCCCGATGGGCCAGTATACCTGGATGGCGCACCTGGGCCCGGATGGCCGCCTGACCTCGTACGAGCAGGTACTGACAAGCGAGAAGTTTGCCACCGTTAAGATTGACCAGGCGACCAAGGACGACGTGCTGCGCACCTTCGGCCATCCGGCTGAGGTCTCGCGCGTCGCCATGCGCGACTATGAGGTATGGTCGTATCGCTACAAGGAAGGCGGCGTGTGGAACTCATTGATGCACGTCCACTTCGACGGGCAAGGCGTGGTGCGCCAGATGATGAATGCGTCGGATCCCATGTATAACCCGCAGGATCGCGGCATCTGGTAACAATAAGGCGCCCGCCCCCGGCGCCAGACCCAGTGCGGCCGACCGGACGGGTGCAGCGCCTTGCCGTGAACGCCGCGACGAGATGAACACGATGATCAAATTAACGCTACCCATTGCCGCCATGCTGCTGACGGCCTGCGCCATGCGCACGCCGCCGAACCCCGGCGACACGCAGGATGTGGTCCAGGCCAAGCTGGGGACGCCAACCGCGGTGTATGCCGACGGCGCGTCTCGCATTCTCGAGTATGCCACCGGCCCGATGGGGCAATTTACCTGGATGGCGCGCCTCGGCCCGGATGGCCGCCTGCACTCATACGAGCAGGTGCTTACGGGCGAGAAATTTGCCACGATTAAAATTGATGGCGCGACCAAGGACCAGGTGCTACGCACCATCGGCCGTCCCGCCGAGCGATCGCAGGTCGCCATGAAGGATTATGAAGTCTGGTCTTATCGCTACAAGGAAGCCGGCGTCTGGAATTCGCTCATGCACGTCCACTTCGACCGGCAAGGCATCGTGCGCCAGATGATGAATGCGCCCGACCCGATGTACGAACCGCGCGACCGCTTCGGTTTCTAAGCGTTACCTTGCCGGAGCGGTGCGGCGACCGCCGTCGCTGCGCACGAAATCCTCGATCGCGTCCAGGCTCGGCGCCAGGCGGCGCAGCGTGGACGAGAGCGTGGCGACCAGGGTGGCGTGGTTGACGTTATCGTAGTATTCCTCGCGCACGGGAACGCCGGCGCTGCGCATGCCGGTCGCAAGCACGCCGGTATTGCGCTCCGGGTTCACCGTCGTGTCGTTGCGAGCGGCGATCAGCAGCGCCGGGGGCGCCGCGACCCTGACGTGCTCGACCGGCTGCGAGTCGCGCGGCGTATCGGGATAGTGGAACACCGGACGGGTGGTCTCATTCTCGACGGGCAAGAAATTATACGGGCCCGCCATGCCGATCCAGCCGCGCAGGATGCCGGGGGTACTACCCTGTTCGCGCAGCCAGCGTGGATCGAGCGCCAGCATCGCCGCGTTGTAGGCGCCCGCGCTATGCCCCATGACGAACAGGCGTTTCGGATCGCCGCCATAGGCCGCGATCCGGCGTTCGGTCCAGACGACGGCGCGCGCGCCATCATGCAGGAAGCCCGGATAGCTTGCCTGCGGATACAGGCGATAGTCGGGAATCACCACCACGAAGCCGCGCTTGGCCAGCGAACGGCCGACGAACGCATAATCATCGCGCTCCCCACTGACCCAATTGCCGCCGTAGAAGAAGACGATCACCGGCGCGTTGCGTGCGCCCGACGCGGGCCGGTAGATGGACAGCACGTGGCGCGGGTCGGGACCGAACGCGGCCGTCGCGACCGAACGCGCCGTTCCACCCGGTGACACCGCGTTGACCAGGGTGAGCGGCGAACAGGCGCTCAGGGCGCCGCCCACGACCAGGACGGCCAGCGCCACCGCGGCGACGCCGGGTGTCTTTGTCGACCGCAAACGGCTACGCACCGGCATCAGCGACGCACGTCGTCCGGCTCGTCGTCGAGCGGAATGATGCTGACCGGCTTGCCCTTCGCCTTGCGCCAGACATACACGGCATAGCCCGACAGCCCATACAGCACGAAGATCGGCCACAGCACCTTGGGCGGATCGATCGCCAGCAGCGCCAGCACCAGCGCGATCAGGAACACCGCGATGAACGGCACCGACTTCTTGAAGTTGATGTCCTTGAAGCTGTAGAACGGCACGTTCGACACCATGGTCAGGCCGGCGAACACGGCGATGCCCCACGACACCCAATCCACCTTGCGCGCGCTGACGCTGATGTCGGGGTCGGTCATCATCATGATGAAGCCGATCACCAGCGCCGCGGCGGCCGGGCTCGGCAAGCCCTGGAAGAAGCGTTTGTCCACCACCTCGCTATTGGTATTGAAGCGCGCCAGGCGCAGCGCCGCGCAGGCGCAATAGATGAAGGCCGCGATCCAGCCCAGCTTGCCCAGCCCGCGCAGCGACCATTCATAGATCACCAGCGCCGGCGCGGCGCCGAACGAGACCATGTCGGCCAGGCTGTCGTACTGCGCGCCGAACTCGGACTGGGTATTGGTCAGACGGGCGATCCGGCCGTCCAGGCCGTCGAGGATCATGGCGATGAACACGGCCCAGCAGGCATGCTCGAAACGCTGGTTCATCGCCATGACGATGGCGTAGAAGCCACAGAACAGGGCCGCGGTGGTGAAGGCGTTGGGCAGCAGGTAGATGCCGCGCCCGCGTTCGCCGACCTGGCGGTCTTCGGCGCGGCGGCCGAAACGCTTTTTCAGGCGGGAGAATCGTGGCCCTTTTGGCGTTGTCCCTGGTGTTCTTCTTCGTGGAAAGGTTGGCATAAGGAATCGTATTCAAGGTAGTCGCCGAGCGACAGTTCCCCCACATTATAGAGGTGGGGACACGTGTTAGCGAAACCCTACGCTAACCCGACTGGCGATTGCCTGGCGCTTACTTGAACACGGCCGTTTTTCGGACCCTATGCAGGCAGCACTTACTTGAACTTGACCTTGCCCACGACGCGCATCTGCAGCGTGGTTTCGCCCGGTTCGAAGCTCGGTTCCGCCATCGCGTCGGCCATCTCGCGCTTGGCGCTGCGCATCATCATGGCCCGCGGCGCCGCGGCATCGCCCGCGTAATTGCCCGAGCCCTCGAAGTCGACCGTATCGAGCACGGCGTCGGTCGGCTGGCGGCCCATGGCCCTGGCGATCGAGACGATGCGCTCGTTCAGGTTCCGGTAGGTCGCGGCGATGCGCTGGTCGTCCAGGCGTTTCTCGAGTTCAGGGCTCAGGCCGAAATTGACGCCATTGATCTGCAGAACCTTCTGGGCGGCGGCGGCGGTTTTCGGCAGCGCCGCCAGGTTGGTGGTCTTGACTTCCAGGTACTGGCCGACGCGCCAGGCGATCGGCACCGGCTTGACCGGCTGCTGCGTGGCGCGGCCGACCGGCTGCGGCGGCACTTCCGGATAGACCGGGTAGGTGTAATAGCCCTGGGTCTTGAGTTCGGCATGCGGATCGGCGCGGCGCACGATCTCGGTGCCCTCTTTCATCTTGCGGTTGACACGGTCGGCGGCGGCGTTCTTGTCCTTGTCGTGCTCTTCGACGGCGAACACGACGGTGGCCTGGTCGTTGGCGTGCTTGACTTCGCCGAAGGCGGGAACCACGACCATGGTGCCGCTGGTGGCCGGCGCCGGCAGGTTTTGCGCCTGGGCGGCGCTGAAAGCCAGGACCAGGGCGGCGACGACGAGGGATTTAGAAACGGCCATTTATTGTTCTCCTATAAGTTGCGACAGATGTCTGACAGCACTTATACGATACCAATCGGCGGGATTCCATCGTGCTTTTGTAATGGACAGTTGCAAATGAGTAGCTTTGGAGGTCGACTCGTCACGGCCGCCGTCCGGCAATCCCGCGCCCTCCCCCTCAAACGACGTCGTCCCCGCACAGGCGGGGACCCAAGTCACACGCAGGCCACATCGTTCGATGGATGTGGCTGCGCGAGCAAACTTGGGTCCCCGCCTGCGCGGGGACGACGTGCGACGGTCGGCTGGAGCGGTGGCGCAATCGCTGCGCCGCCGTTCCACAAACCTTAGTTCTTCGACTGATCCACCAGCTTGTTCTTGGCGATCCACGGCATCATGCCGCGCAGCTTGGCGCCGACTTCTTCGATCTGGTGCTCGGCCGTCAGGCGGCGGCGCGAGATCAGGGTCGGGGCGCCGGCCTTGTTTTCCAGGATGAAGCTCTTGGCGTATTCGCCGGTCTGGATGTCCTTCAGGCACTGACGCATGGCGTTCTTGGTGTCTTCGGTCACGATGCGCGGGCCGGTCACGTACTCGCCGTATTCCGCGTTGTTCGAGATCGAGTAGTTCATGTTGGCGATGCCGCCTTCGTAGATCAGGTCGACGATCAGCTTGAGCTCGTGCAGGCACTCGAAATAGGCCATTTCGGGCGCGTAGCCGGCTTCGGTCAGGGTTTCGAAGCCCGCCTTGATCAGCTCGACGGCGCCGCCGCACAGCACGGCCTGCTCGCCGAACAGGTCGGTCTCGGTTTCTTCACGGAAGTTGGTCTCGATGATGCCGGCGCGGCCGCCGCCATTGGCCATGGCATACGACAGCGCGATGTCGCGCGCCGCGCCCGATTTGTCCTGGTAGACGGCGATCAGGTGCGGCACGCCGCCACCTTGCGCGTAGGTGCCGCGCACGGTGTGGCCCGGGGCCTTCGGCGCGATCATGATCACGTCGAGGTCGGCGCGCGGCACGACCTGGCCGTAGTGCACGTTGAAACCGTGGGCGAAGGCCAGCACGGCGCCCTGCTTGGCGTTCGGTGCGACGTTGTTGTTGTAGACCTCGGCGATGTTTTCGTCCGGCAGCAGGATCATGATGACGTCGGCGGCTTTGACCGCCTCGTCGACTTCGGCGACCTTCAGGCCGGCCTGCTCGACCTTGCCCCACGACGCGCCGCCGCGGCGCAGGCCGACGGTGACGTTGACGCCCGATTCAGACAGATTCTGGGCGTGGGCATGGCCTTGCGAGCCGTAGCCGATGATGGCGACGTTCTTGCCTTTGATGAGGGAGAGGTCGCAGTCTTTATCGTAGAAAACTTTCATTTTGGGTGTCCTGTATTCGTAATGATGTGGGGTATGCGGGCGTTACGCGCCGGCGGCAAAGCCGCCGACGCTACGTCCGTGATTCGTTCAGCGCGTTTCTTCAGACTTTCAGGATGCGTTCGCCGCGCCCGATGCCCGAGCCTCCGGTGCGCACCGTCTCGAGGATGGATGCCCGGTCGATCGAGTCGATGAAGGCGTCCAGCTTCGACTTGGCGCCGGTGAGCTCGATCGTGTAGGTCTTTTCGGTGACATCGATGATGCGGCCGCGGAAGATGTCGGCGGTGCGCTTCATCTCTTCGCGCTCCTTGCCGACCGCGCGCACCTTGATCAGCATGAGCTCGCGCTCGATGTGCTGGCCCTCGGTCAGGTCGACCACCTTCACCACCTCGATCAGGCGGTTCAGGTGCTTGGTGATCTGCTCGATGATGTCGTCCGAACCCGAGGTGACGATCGTCATGCGCGACAGCGTCGCGTCTTCGGTCGGGGCCACGGTCAGGGTCTCGATGTTGTAGCCACGCGCCGAGAACAGGCCGACCACGCGCGACAGCGCGCCGGCTTCGTTCTCCAGGAGGACAGAGATAATGTGTCGCATCACAGGTCCTCCGAGCCGAGCAGCATTTCGTTCAGGCCCTTGCCCGCCTTGACCATCGGCCAGACGTTCTCGTTCTGGTCGGTGATGAAGTTCATGAAGACCAGGCGGTCCTTCATGGCGAACGCTTCGCGCAGCGAACCCTCGACGTCGCCCGGTTTTTCGATGCGCATGCCCACGTGGCCATAGGCCTCGGCCAGCTTCTCGAAATCGGGCA
The DNA here is from genome assembly GCF_056279385.1 of Massilia sp. UYP34. NCBI lineage: Bacteria > Pseudomonadati > Pseudomonadota > Betaproteobacteria > Burkholderiales > Oxalobacteraceae > Massilia > Massilia sp. UYP34. The sequence goes on from NZ_JBWBRF010000003.1 coordinate 277,290, forward strand.
GCGAATCCATGTACGACTCGGAATAGCGCGAACCGTAGTCGATCTGCTGCCACTGGCGCACCATGCCCAGGAAGCGGTTGTTGAGCAGGATGATCTTCGGCGTCAGGTGGTATTGCTTGCAGGTGGCAAGCTCCTGGATGCACATCTGGATCGAGCCTTCGCCGGTGACGCAGGCCACCGTCGCATCCGGATTGGCCATCTGCACGCCCATCGCGAACGGCAGGCCGACGCCCATCGTGCCCAGGCCGCCGGAATTGATCCAGCGCCGCGGCTTGTCGAACGGATAGTATTGCGCGGCCCACATCTGGTGCTGGCCCACGTCGGAGGTGATGAAGGCGTCGCCATCGGTCACCTTGTACAGCTGCTCGATGACGGCTTGCGGCTTGATCACGACGTCGGACGTCGGATACTTGAGGCAGTCGCGGCCGCGCCATTCGGCGATCTGCTTCCACCAGCCCTGCAGCGCATTGCCGTTCGGCTGGACGTTGCCGGCATCGAGTTGCGACAGCAGTTCGACCAGCACGTCCTTGACGTTGCCGACGATCGGAATGTCGACCCGCACCCGTTTCGAGATCGACGACGGGTCGATGTCGATGTGGATGATCTTGCGCGGGCTGGAAGCGAAGTGCTTGGGATTGCCGATCACGCGGTCGTCGAAGCGGGCGCCGATGGCGATCAGGACGTCGCAGTGCTGCATCGCCATGTTCGCTTCATAGGTGCCGTGCATGCCCGGCATGCCGACGAAGTGCGGATCGGTCGAGCGCGAAGCGCCCAGGCCCATCAGCGTATTGGTGACCGGGAAACCGAGCTTCTCGACCATGCGGTTCAGCTCGTTCGAGGCATTGGCCAGGATCACGCCGCCGCCGGCATAGATCATCGGGCGCTCGGCGTTCTGCAGCAGCTGGACCGCCTTGCGGATCTGGCCGGCATGGCCCTTGTCGACCGGACGGTACGAGCGCATCTCGATCTCGCGCGGGTACTCGTACACGCATTTGTTGATCGTGATGTCCTTCGGGATATCGACCAGCACGGGGCCGGGACGGCCGGTGCGGGCGATGAAGAAGGCTTTCTTGATGGTCGAGGCCAGCTCGCGCACGTCCTTGACCAGGAAGTTGTGCTTGACCACCGGACGCGTGATGCCGACGGTGTCGCATTCCTGGAAGGCGTCCTGGCCGATCGCGTGGCTGGGCACCTGGCCCGAGATCACGACCATCGGGATCGAATCCATATAGGCGGTGGACAGCCCGGTGACGGCATTGGTGACGCCGGGGCCGGAAGTGACCAGGGCCACGCCCACGGTGTTCGAGCTGCGCGAATAGGCGTCGGCGGCGTGCACCGCGGCCTGTTCGTGGCGAACGAGGACGTGCTGGAATTTATCCTGGTTGAAGATGGCGTCGTAGATATAGAGGACCGCGCCGCCCGGGTAACCGAAGACGTGCTTGACGCCCTCTTCTGCCAGACAACGGACCACTATCTCAGCGCCCGTGATCGGGACTGCTGAATCGTTACTCATGTACATTCCTTTCAAAACCCAATGGGAGATTGATCGGATGCCCGTTCCTGTCGATATGCGTCTCTGCGCGACAACCCTCAAGCTTGACTACTTTCTGCGTGCACGTCGATGTTTCGGACACCGTAGGGTCCTTACGCACCGGCGCTGGGCGCAACTCGTTGAGCGTGAGTGTCTGTAGCGGTCTTACGCATCTCTCGCGCTTGTGGCGCGGGTCGGAGCAAACTGCCTACAAATGAAAGCGTGTCATAACCGGACTGGGCCTTGTGTGCCGATTCCGGATGACGTCATGCCTTGGGGATGCAAAGCGTGAGGCACACCTTACCGCGCCGCACCATTTTGGTCAAGGAGGAAAGATAAAAATCGCCTCGTGGACGAAAATGGTGCGACTAATTTGGCCGGAAAGGCAAATTGTGCGTGGATTTTGCGTAACACGGCCGGGTATCCCGCCCGCGCATTCAGCGCTGCAGGCACCGGCACCGCGCGGTGACGCGTTCCAGCGCCCCGGTCCACAACGTCATGCAAATGTTGAACATGATGCAAATGACATTGCCGCTTCTTCCCGCTGTGCGATGTCGGTGCAGGCCAGGGCGTTTTTTGCTAGGATGCGAAAGTTTTCCCTAAAGCACGAGCAAGACGAGCGCTTCCTTGAACCCGCATGGCCACAGATAAAGAACTCAACGACTTCCTTGCGAATGTCGAACGGCGTGCATTCAAGCAGGCGGTGTATGCGGTGCGCAAGGACGAGTCGGCGCTCGACATCGTCCAGGACGCCATGATCAAGCTGGCCGAAAAGTATGGCGACAAGCCGGCCGCCGAATTGCCGATGCTGTTCCAGCGCATCCTGCAGACCACCATCCTCGATTACTTCCGCCGCGAAAAAGTGCGCAACACCTGGGTCAGCCTGTTTTCGGGCTTCAGCCGCCGCGAGGGAGATGACGATGACGACTTTGATATACTTGCCTCGTACGAGGCCGAAGCAGGATCGGCCGCCGCGGAGTCGAGTGCGGACCAGCTTGAGCGTGAGCAAACCTTGCGTTTGATCGAAGAAGAAGTACAAAAGCTCCCAACGCGTCAACGGGAAGCCTTCCTCATGCGTTACTGGCAGGATATGGACGTGGCCGAAACGGCCGAAGCAATGGGATGCTCCGAAGGCAGCGTCAAGACGCATTGTTCCCGCGCCACCCACGCCCTCGCCGCAGCGCTCAAGGCCAAGGGAATCACATTATGAATACCGACGACATCAACCTGGCGTACAAAATTCGCCATGCACTGAACGAACAGCTCGACACCTTGCCGGCATCGACCACGGACCGGCTGGCTGCGGCGCGGGCTGCCGCGCTCGCGCGCAAGAAGGCGGACGCGCCGGTCGAGTATTTCAAGCCCGCCCCTTCCGGCTGGCGCCAGATGCTGGCCGGTTTCGGCAATGTGGTGACGGGCCAGGCCATGTCGCGCCTGGCGGTGGCCGTGCCGATCCTGGCGCTGGTGATCGGCATGGGCGGCGTCTACCAGCACGAACGGCAGCAGCAGATCGCCGAGCTGGCCGACATCGACGCGGCCGTGTTGTCCGATGAACTGCCGCTCAACGCGTACCTCGACCCGGGCTTCAGCGCCTATCTGGAGTCGCAGCAGCGCCGGCAATGACGAAGAACGACGCTTCACAGCCTCGCGCATCGAAGCCGGGCGCCGCGAAATCACGGTTCCCCGTCCTGAAAACGGTGGCCGGGGTCCTGGTGGCGGGTGTCATCGCCTGGGTCATCGTCGACCGTTTCGACGCCCCATCCGTCCTGCCCTCGGTGGCCGATGCGGTCGACGGCAAACGTGTCTTGCCCAAAGCCTTCGACAAGCCCCTGTGGAGCGATCTGAGCAGCGCCCAGCAAGTGGCGCTGGCGCCGCTGGAACCCGAATGGAACCAGATGGAAGGACCGCGCAAGCGCAAGTGGATCCAGATGTCGGCCCGCTTCGCGTCGATGTCCGCGTCCGAACAGCAGCGCGTGCACGAACGCATGCGCCAGTGGATGAAGCTCACCCCCGCGCAGCGCGAACTGGCGCGCGAGAACTACAGCAGGGCCAGCCGCCTGGCCCAGGGCGACAAGGTGGCCAACTGGGAAAACTACAAGCAGCTGTCGCCAGACCAGAAACGCAAGCTGGCGAACAGCCCGGCGGCGGCGCGCCACAAGAGCATCCCGGTGGCGCTGCCCGAAGCGCCGATGCTGGTCACCCCGACGCCCTGCCCGCCGAACACCACCCGCCGCGGCGCCGAATGCATCCTGATCGGCACGGATACCGTGGTGCCGTCCGCGACCGCCAGCGTGCAGCCGGCGCCGCCCGGCAGCGCCGGCCCCGGCCCTGCCTCCCCCCCTGCTTCCGCCCCCGCTTCCACCCCTGCCTCCCCCGTGACGCCGGGTCCGGCGGCCAGCGCCCCTGGCGCCGACGCCGGCGCGATCGCCACTCCGGGCGGCCAGCAGGCACCCGCGCAGGCCGCCAATGCAGGCAACTGAGCCGACCGCCGATCCGGGCGCGGGCGCGGCCGATCCGGCGCGCGCGCAGTCCTTCCCGACGCCGACCGTCAAGCGCCGCGTGACGGTGATGATCTATGAATTCTTTTTGCTGTTCGCCGTCGAGATGCTGGCGGTGCTGGTCTACATTCTCCTCACCGGCAACCGCCAGGAAGCGCTGTTCCAGCATGGGCTCAAGCTCTGGCTGTTCCTGGTGACGGGCCTGTACTTCACCTGGTGCTGGCGCGACAGCGGCCACACGCTGGCCATGAAGACCTGGCGCATCAAGGTGTTCCGGGCCGGACACCCACGCTTGCCATGGCGCACGGCCATCGTGCGCTATCTTGCGGCCTGGGGCTGGTTCGCGCCGGCGCTACTGGTGTGCGCCACGTTCGGGCTGCACGCCAAGGGCGAGATCGCCATCGCGCTGGCGGTCGGCATCGTGCTGTGGGCGCTCACCGCCTTCCTCGACAAGGACCGCCAGTTCCTGCACGACCGCCTGGCCGGCACCCGCCTGGCCCAGATGCCGAAGGCGAAGACCAAGACGAAGCGCTAGGATAGCGCGAGCTGGCTGCGCGGCGCTCGGCCGCAGCGGCGCAGCAGCAGCGGCACCGCGACCGTCAGGCCCGCTCGACGGCGCGCTGCATCAGCTTGCCCGACCAGGGCAGCAGCTGGAACAGGATGCCGCAGGCCAGCGCCGGCAGGATGAACAGCTCGATCACCATATAGGCGCGGATGATCTTCCATGGATCGGGGTTGTTCGGATCCATGCCGCCCAGCAGGTCGCCGTAGGAATGGCGCGCGATGTAGAGCGTGAGCGCGGACATCGCCAGAGCGCACAGCAGCGCCGCGCCCGAGCCCAGCAGCACGCGGCGCGGCGTGGTGTGCAGGCGCCGGCGCAGCGGTTCCAGCTTGACGGCCAGCGCCACCAGCATGCCATGCGCCAGGCCAAGCGCGCCCGCGATCAGGGCGCCGAACAGCAGCGCCGCCAGGTAGAACGACGGCATGACCTCGATGCGGCCCTTGGTGAACAGGGTGGCCAGGGTAAATTCGATCACCGGGATCACGGGCCCCAGCAACAGGAAGAACAGGACGCTGGCCGAGACCAGGCGGAACGAACTTGGCATGGCGGTAAAGATCAGAAGCGCTCGACGTCGCGCAGGTAGCGCCAGCCGCCCGGCGGCAGGCTGCCCATGGAAATGCGGCCGATGCGCAGCCGGCGCAGCGCGGTGACCTCCAGGCCGACGTCGGCGCACAGGCGCGCTATCTGGCCGCGCTGGATGTTCTTGCCGGCGATGCGCAGGCGCGCCTCGCTTTGCCAGCTGGCGCGGAACATGCGGCCCAGCTTGTCCAGGCCGCCCTCGGCGATCTGCCCGTCCACCTCGGCCACGTATTCGGCCTCGTTGCGCGGCGCGTCGTCGACCAGTTTGCGCATCACGCGCCAGTCCTGGCTGAACACGACCAGGCCCGAAGCCATCGTCTCGAGCGGCGTCGCCGGCGCCAGCTTGGCCAGGTGGCGGCGCAGGAAAGGCTTGCCGAAGCCATGGTCCAGCACTTGCGTATCGGGCCCGATGGCGGCCAGCGCCGCCTCGAGCTCGACGCCGGCCGGCTTGTGCAACAGGATGGTGACCGGTTCCGGCTCGACCGGGGTGGCGCCGGGCAGCATCACGACCTGTTGCGCGGCCGTGACGCGGGTGGCGGGATCTTCGGCCACCACGCCATCGACGCTGACCCAGCCGCCGGCAATATAGCGTTCGGCGTCGGCGCGCGAGCACCCCGCCACTTCAGCGACGCGTTTCGCGAGGCGGATGCCGTCGTCGGTGTTCGGTGGTGCGATCATGCGTGCCAATCAGAGAAAAACGCGGTGAACACGTCGATCGTGCGCTTGACGTCGGCGTGCGAGATGTCGAGATGGGTCACCAGGCGCATGGTCGGGCCGACCGTGGCGCGGATGCCGGCGCGCGTCAAGGCCTGGCGCAGCGGCGCGCAGGCGCCGGCCGGCACCTCCATCCAGAAGATATTCGTCTGCGGCGTGCCGACGCTGAGCTGTTCGATCCGCGCCAGGCCTTGCGCCAGCTCGGCCGCGTTGTCGTGGTCGTTGGCGAGCAGCGCGACGTTGTTCTCCAGCGCATAGTGGGCCGCGGCGGCGATCACGCCGGCCTGGCGCATGCCGCCGCCCAGCATCTTGCGCCAGCGCTGGCCCTGCTCGATGAAGGACTTCGGTCCCAGCAGCACCGAGCCGACCGGCGCGCCGAGGCCCTTGGACAGGCACACCGAGACGGTATCGAACCCTTTTACCGCGTCGGCCAGGCTGATGGCCTGCTTGACGGCGGCGTTGCAGATGCGCGCGCCGTCGAGGTGGGTCGCCAGGCCTTTGTCGCGCGCGAGCGCGGTCGCGGCCGCGACGTATTCCTGGCTCAGCACGCGGCCGCCGATGGTGTTCTCCAGCGTCAGCAGCCGGGTGCGCGCGAAGTGCATGTCGTGCGGCTTGATGTAGGCCGCGATGTCGGCCAACGCGATACTGCCGTCCGGCTGGTTCGCGATCGGTTGCGGCTGGATGCTGCCCAGCACCGCGGCGCCCCCGCCTTCGTACTTGTAGGTGTGCGCTTCCTGGCCGACCAGGTATTCGTCGCCGCGGCCGCAGTGGGTCATCAAGGCGATCAGGTTGGTCTGGGTGCCGCTGGGGGCGAACATGCCGGCCTCGAAGCCGAACAGCTCGGCCGCATAGTCCTGCAGGCGCTTGACGGTGGGGTCGTCGCCGTAGACGTCGTCGCCGACCGGGGCCGCCACCATGGTGGCGCGCATCGCGGCGCTCGGCTGGGTCACGGTGTCGCTGCGCAGGTCGATCCAGCGCTCGATGCTCATGCTCATGTTCTGCTCACTCCGTCGTGGCGGGTTGCGGCGCGTAGAAACGCTCTCTCATTTCGCTCAGCCCGAGCTCGCCCAGCACCTCGTCCAGGCGCTCGGCCGGCCGGCGGCGCGGCAGGTTTTTATAGGTGGCGACGATCAGCTCGTTCTTCATCGAGTGTTCCCAACCCACCAGTTCGGTGACCGTGACCTGGTAGCCGTGGGCCTCGAGCTGCAGGCAGCGCAGGACGTTGGTCACCTGGCTGCCGAACTCGCGGGTATGGATCGGATGGCGCCAGATCTCGGTGAGCGCGCTGCGCCCCAGATCCTTGCCCTTGTTCTTGCGCAGCACGGACGCGACTTCGGCCTGGCAACACGGCACCAGCACCATGTGCCTGGCCTTCTTCTTGAGGGCGAAGTCGATGGCGTCGTCGGTGGCGGTGTTGCAGGCGTGCAGCGCGGTGACGACGTCGATCGTTTCGGGCAGCTCGCCCGAGGTGGTCGACTCGGCGACCGACAGCGGCAGGAACGACATGCCGGCAAAGCCCAGGCGCGCGGCCAGTTCGGTGGATTTTCCGACCAGCTCGGCGCGGGTCTCGATGCCATAGATATGCGAGCCCTGCTCCTGCCCCTTGACGAACAGGTCGTACAGGATGAAGCCGAGGTAGGACTTGCCGGCGCCGTGGTCGACCAGCGAGACGCTGCCTTTTTCTTCCTTCACCTCGCGCAGCAGCGGCTCGATGAAGTTATATAGATGGTAGACCTGCTTGAGCTTGCGGCGGCTGTCCTGGTTCAACTTGCCGTCGCGGGTCAGGATGTGCAGCTCCTTGAGCAGCTCGATCGACTGGCCGGGACGCACCTCCGGCGGCAGTTCCTGTGGTGCCGGGACTTTCCTGGCTGGCTCAAGACGCTTCATGGACGGCTCAGTGGTTCTTTTCGGCGGCGTGGTTGATCGTGTACTTCGGGATCTCGACCACCAGGTCTTCGTCGGCGACGATTGCCTGGCACGACAGGCGCGAATTCGGCTCCAGGCCCCAGGCCTTGTCGAGCATGTCTTCTTCCTTCTCTTCCTGCTCGTTCAGCGATTCGAAGCCTTCGCGCACGATCACGTGGCAGGTGGTGCAGGCGCAGACGCGGTCGCAGGCGTGCTCGATCTCGATGTCGTTCTCGAGCAGGACGTCGCAGACCGACTTGCCGCTTGGCGCTTCGAGCACGGCGCCGTCGGGGCAGAACACCGGGTGGGGAAGGATGACGATTTGTGGCACTTGGTTACCTCGGTTTGTATGTTGTGTGTGGTGCGTTGCTGTTTATTCTATTCCGCGCCAGCCGCCCTGTCGTTCATTGGGCACGGGTCACCATGGCGGCGCGGTGGTTCAGACCTCGTCCAGCGACTTGCCCGCCAGCGCCTTGCGCACGCTCTTGTCCATGCGGCGCGCGGCGAATTCCTCGGTGTCCCTGGCCAGCGCCTGCACTGCGGCGTGCAGCGCGTCCTGGCGCGGGCCCGCCGCGCTTGACGCGTCGTTCGACGCCGCGAGCGCGTCGCGCACCGCCTGCAGCTGCTGATTGACCACGGCCTGCTCTTGCGGCGCCAGCAGTTCGGCATCCTGGTCCAGCGCCGACTGCGTCGCCAGCAGGATGCGTTCGGCCTCGACCTGTTCTTCGCGCAGCGCGCGCATCTGCATGTCGCTGGAGGCCGAGCTGTACGATTCCTGCAGCATGCGCGCCACGTCGTCATCAGCCAGGCCATAGGATGGCTTGACCGTGATCGACGCTTCCACGCCCGAACGCATTTCGCGCGCCGCCACCGACAGCAGGCCGTCGGCGTCGACCTGATAGGTGACGCGGATGCGCGCAGCGCCGGCCGCCATCGGCGGAATGCCGCGCAGCTCGAAGCGCGCCAGCGAACGGCAGTCCGACACCAGCTCGCGCTCGCCCTGCACCACGTGCACCGCCAGCGCGGTCTGGCCGTCCTTGAAGGTCGTGAATTCCTGGGCGCGCGCGACGGGGATCGTCGAATTGCGCGGGATGATCTTCTCGACCAGGCCGCCCATCGTCTCGATGCCCAGCGACAGCGGGGTCACGTCCAGCAGCAGCCAGTCGTCACCCTCGGCGCGGTTGCCGGCCAGTTGGTCGGCCTGGATCGCGGCGCCCAGCGCCACCACGCGGTCCGGGTCGATGTTGGCGTGCGGGATGGTCTGGAAGAATTCCGACACCGCGCGGCGCACGTGCGGCATGCGCGTCGCGCCGCCGACCATCACGACGCCGTCGACGTCCTCGACGCTCACCTTGGCGTCGCGCATCGCCTTGCGGATCGCGTTCATGGTCTTGCCGACCAGGTGGCTGGTGATCTCGGAGAACACCGCGGCGGTGATCGTGACCTGCACGATCTCGCCCGACTTCAGGATCGCCTCGACCGTCGTTTCCTCGTTGGTCGACAGCAGTTCCTTGGCCTGGCGCGCCTTGACCATCAGGGTCGCGGTGTCGACGTCGGACAGCGGCGCCAGCTTGGCCTGCTCGGTGATCCAGCAAAACAGCCGGTGGTCGAAATCGTCGCCGCCCAGGGCCGAATCGCCCCCGGTCGACAGCACCTCGAACACGCCCTTCGACAGCTTGAGGATCGAGATGTCGAAGGTGCCGCCGCCCAGGTCGTAGACCGCATAGACGCCTTCCTTGCCATGGTCGAGACCATAGGCGATGGCGGCGGCGGTCGGTTCCGACAGCAGGCGCAGCACGTTCAGGCCGGCCAGCTGGGCCGCGTCCTTGGTGGCCTGGCGCTGGGCGTCGTCGAAATACGCCGGCACGGTGATCACGGCGCCGACCAGGTCGTCGCCCAGCGAATCCTCGGCGCGCTGGCGCAGGGTGGCCAGGATCTGGGCCGACACCTCGACCGGGCTTTTCACGCCAGCGACCGTGTTCAGCTGGACCATGCCCTCGCCGTCGACGAAGTCGTAGGGCAGGTTCTCGGCGTGGGCGATGTCCTTGAGGCTGCGGCCCATGAAGCGCTTGACCGAGACGATGGTGTTCTTCGGGTCCGTCGTCTGGTGCACGCGCGCCTTGTGGCCGATGTTGGCGTGACCGTTCGCCAGGTAGCGCACGATCGACGGCAGCAGCGAACGGCCCTCCTCGTCGCTCAGCACTTCGGGGCTGCCGCTACGGACGGTGGCGACGAGCGAGTTGGTGGTGCCCAGGTCGATGCCCACCGCCAGGCGGTGCTGGTGCGGGGCGGTGGACATGCCGGGTTCGGCGATTTGGAGGAGTGCCATAGTCGTGATACCAATATTGTTTTTCTGCGCGGGGGTCGAACGGCCCGGCGGACCGTTCGACAATCGATCCGCAGCGGATCAGGCGTCGATCGCCTCGAAGGCGTACTGCACTTCGTCGCCGAATTTATCGAGGAACATCAGGCCGCGCACGCCTTGCGCGGCGCCAGTGAAGTCGCCCGTGGCCAGCTGGTCTGCAACGGCGGCGAGCATGTTCTTGCGCTCGGCGCGCAGTTGCGCCTCCAGCCGGTCGAGCGCGATGGCGTCCTTGGCCGCGCGCGCGTCCTCGAGCTCCTCGCGCCACTCCATCTGCTGCATCAGGAAGGCCGGGGGCATGGCCGTATTCGACTCGGTCTGCAGGTCGACGCCGTTCAGCTCGCACAAGTACTGCGCGCGCTTTTGCGGGTTGCGCAGCGTTTGATAGGCTTCGTTGGCGCGGGTCGCCCACTGCATCGCCACGCGCTTTTCGGCGTCGGTGGCGTTGACGAAGCGGTCCGGGTGCACGCGGCCCTGGACTTCGCGGTAGGCGGCGTCCAGGGCGGCCTGGTCGACCTCGAAACGGGCCGGCAGCTGGAACAGGTCGAAGTGGTTCTGCATCGGCTTAGATACGGAAGCTTTCGCCGCAGCCGCAGTTGTCCTTGACGTTCGGGTTGTTGAAGCGGAAGCCTTCGTTGAGCCCTTCGCGGGCGAAATCGAGTTCGGTGCCGTCGATGTACGCCAGGCTTTTCGGGTCGACGAAGACCTTCACGCCGTGCGACTCGAACACCGCGTCTTCGGCGGCGCTCTCGTCGACGTACTCGAGCTTGTAGGCCAGGCCGGAGCAGCCGGTGGTGCGCACACCGAAGCGCAAGCCGATGCCCTTGCCCCGGCGTTCGAGGTAACGGTTGACGTGCTTCGCGGCTTTTTCGGTCAGGGTGATTGCCATGTGCTTCTCCAGCTCTGTTCTACTAAAAATGCTTGCGCTGCTGTAATGCGTAGGGCGGACGGCAAAGCCGTCCACCCGACATTCATTACGCTGCTGCCTTCTCGTGCTTCGCCTTGTAGTCGGCGACGGCGGCCTTGATCGCGTCTTCGGCCAGGATCGAGCAGTGAATCTTGACCGGCGGCAGGGCCAGTTCTTCGGCGATCTGGGTGTTCTTGATCGCCAGCGCCTCGTCGAGGCTCTTGCCCTTCACCCATTCGGTGATCAGCGAGCTCGATGCGATGGCCGAACCGCAGCCATAGGTCTTGAACTTCGCGTCTTCGATCAGGCCCTGGTCGTTGACCTTGATCTGCAGTTTCATGACGTCGCCGCAGGCCGGCGCGCCGACCATGCCGGTGCCGACTGCATCGTCGCCCTTGTCGAAGGCGCCGACGTTGCGCGGGTTTTCGTAGTGGTCCAGTACTTTGTCCGAATATGCCATGGTAGTGCTCCTTAATCTTGATTTAGTGGGCTGCCCATTGGATCGAATTCAAATCGATCCCCTCTTTGAACATGTCCCACAGCGGCGACAGTTCGCGCAGTTTGCCAACCTTTGCCTTGAGCAGGTTGACGGCGAAGTCGATCTCTTCCTCGGTCGTGAAGCGGCCGATGGTGAAGCGGATCGAGCTGTGCGCCAGTTCGTCGCTGCGGCCCAGGGCGCGCAGCACGTACGACGGTTCCAGGCTGGCCGAGGTGCAGGCCGAACCGGACGACACGGCGATGTCCTTGACCGCCATGATCAGCGACTCGCCTTCGACATAGTTGAACGAGACGTTCAGGTTGTGCGGCACGCGGTGGTCCATGTCGCCGTTGATGTAGACCTCTTCGATCTCCATCAGGCCCTTGGCCAGGCGGTCGCGCAGTGCGCGCACCTTCACCAGTTCGCTCTCCATCTCTTCTTTCGCGATGCGGAAGGCTTCGCCCATGCCCACCAGCTGGTGGGTCGGCAGGGTGCCCGAACGCAGGCCGCGCTCGTGGCCGCCGCCGTGCATCTGCGCCTCGAGGCGCACGCGCGGCTTGCGGCGCACGTACAGGGCGCCGACGCCTTTCGGGCCATACACCTTGTGCGCGGTGAAGGTCATCAGGTCGACCTTCGACTTTTCGAGGTCGATATGGACCTTGCCGACGGCTTGCGCGGCGTCGCAGTGGAAGATGATGCCTTTCGAGCGGCACAGCGTGGCCAGCTCTTCGATCGGCTGGACCACGCCGATCTCGTTATTGACCAGCATGACCGAGACCAGGATGGTGTCGGGACGCAGGGCCGCCTGCAGTTGTTCGACGGTGATCAGGCCGTTGTCCTGCGGCTCGAGGTAGGTGGCTTCGAAGCCCACGCGCTCGAGTTCGCGCACGGTGTCGAGCACCGATTTGTGCTCGGTCTTGACCGTGATGATGTGCTTGCCCTTCGTCTTGTAGAACTGGGCCGCGCCCTTGAGCGCCAGGTTGTTGCTCTCGGTCGCTCCCGAGGTCCAGATGATCTCGCGCGGATCGGCGCCGACCATCGACGCGACGTTCTGGCGCGCTTCCTCGACCGCGGCTTCTGCGCTCCAGCCATAGGCGTGGCTGCGCGAGGCCGGATTGCCGAACTGCTCGCGCAGGAACGGGATCATGGCATCCGCGACGCGTGGATCGACCGGCGTGGTGGCCGAGTAGTCCAGGTAGATCGGGAAATGGGGCGCAGTCGCGAAGCTCTGCTCGGTTTTCTTGTCCAAAGGCGCGTTCATCAATTCACTCCAGTAAGCTTCAGTTTGTTCCGACGGCGGCCGGGGCGCCGCGGTGCACGTGCACGACGTTCTGTTCTTTTTGGCGCTGCTGGTCGACCAGGTCTTGCAGCGACACCGAATCGAGGTAGTCGACCATTTTTTCGTTCAGCGTGGTCCACAGTTCGTGGGTCATGCAGCGCGCACCATCGGTATGGGCGCCATGGCAATTTTCTTTGCCACCGCACTGGGTCGCATCCAGCGGTTCGTCGACGGCGATGATGATGTCAGCCACCGTCACCTTGCCCGCCGGACGGGCCAGGCTGTAGCCGCCACCCGGGCCGCGGATCGATTCGACGATCTCGTGGCGGCGCAGCTTGCCGAACAGCTGCTCCAGGTAAGACAGCGAAATGGCCTGGCGCTGGCTGATGCCTGACAGCGTGACCGGACCATTGCCTTGACGCATGGCAAGATCGATCATCGCGGTGACAGCAAAACGGCCTTTGGTGGTCAGACGCATTACAACCCCGTTAATGTTAAGATATTCCTCTTGTTCAACTATCTCGCCCTGCACCACGATTTCCCTAGGTGACCCGGGTCAACAACAGATTAGTTGAACGATTTAGTCAAGTATAGCAAATCGCGAACGTCTTGTCTTGGCGGCCCCCAAAAACGCCCCTCCTCCTACGCCTTGCGGCCAAATGCCGGCGCGGCAGTCCTCAGCGCTTGCGCAACAGTTCCATCGGGCCGAACAAACGCTGCATCCCCGCATGCCCGATGAAGCTCAGGTTGTACGGGTGCTCGGCCACCTCCTGCGGGAAGGCGGCGGTCTCCGGCAGCTTTTTCAGTTGTTCGGCAATCTTGCCCCATAGAACCAGGGTGGGCGGTTCAGCCCGCTCGGCCAGCGCCGCCAGCACCGTTTGCAGGAACGGCAGCCAGGCGCGCGCATCGACCGCCGGCGCGACGTGCTTGCGAAACACCAGCGCCGCATTGAGCAGCAGGAAGCCGTGAGAGGTGAGGTTGTCCTGCAACTCGGCCAGGGTCTGGATCGAGCCGTCGCCCCTGGCCGCCAGCGCGATCGGCGCCAGCGCCGCGCCGCCGGTCGCGTCGAGCTGCAAGCGGCCGCTCGCCACCAGCAGCATCTTCATGAAGTTGCGCAGCGACGTCGCGCGGTTGACCGGTTTCGACAGGCCGGTCTCGCACCACAGGTCCCCGACCGCCCCGTCCATGAAACAGACGCCGGTCGCGCTCGCGGCGCGCGGGTAAGGGCCTTCGCCGACCAGCACGTAGCGGACCTTGTCCAGCGGCTGGGCGAAGGCGGCGAACAGGCGCTGTCCGGTGGGCAGGTAGTCGTCGATGGCGAGCGCCGGCAGGTAGCCGGGATTGGCGCGGGCGACGGCCGCGAGGCCGGCTTCGAGAACGGGGCGCCAGGAGGCGTCGGCCAGGTCGAGTGCTTGCAGGATCGGGGCGGGAATCGCGGTCGTGGTCATGGCTGAATGGACAAGGCAAAGAGGCGCGATTGTAGCCCGCCCGGCTGGCCGCATGCGCTGCCTTCGCAGCAGCGCGGCCGACGGGCGCGCCGCATGGCGGGCGGCGCCGTGGGCGAGCCACGGCGCGGTGCGCGGGGATGATGCGGGAGCGGAGAGCGGACCGCGTGCAGGCGGTCGTCCTCGGGACTTACTCGGTATCGGGCTGGTGCGACGGATGCGCGGCCCGGAACGCCGGCAGCTCGATGCACAGCGAATTGATGCGGTCGATGTTCGGATAGGCCGACACGTCGATGTCGAAGCGCTGCGCATTGAATACCTGCGGCACCAGGTAGCAGTCGGCGATCGTTGGATGGTCGCCATGGCAGAACGGTCCGGCGCCGGGATCGCGCGCCAGGTGCGCCTCGAGCGACTGGAAGCCTTCGATGATCCAGTGGCGGTACCACTCGGTCTTGGCCTCGCTCGACAGGCCCAGGTGCCTGACCAGGTATTTCAGTACGCGCAGGTTGTTGAGGGGATGGATGTCGCAGCCGATGATCTGGGCCAGCTCGCGCACGCGTCCGCGGCCCGGCGCGTCCTTCGGCAGCAGCGGCGGCTCGGGATGGATCTCCTCCAGGTATTCGATGATCGCCATCGACTGGCTGAGCGTGATGCGGTCGTCCTGGAACGATGGCACCAGCGCGCTCGGGTTGATCTGGCGGTACGCTTCCTGCATCTGCTCGCCGCCGTCCTTCAGCAGGTGCACCGGCACCGCATCGTAGGGCAAGCCCTTCAGGTTGAGCGCAATGCGCACCCGGTACGCGGCCGAGCTGCGAAAATAGGTGTAGAGCTTCATGGCTGCCTCATTTGCTGTCTCTGTTGTTGTCTTTGTTGCCGCTGTGTCTCTTGGCGCTTTTCCTGGTAGCGCAGCACTTCCTGGTCGATGGCGCCGAAGATGCTGGCGCCATCGGCGTCGAGCATGTCGATGCGCACCGTGTCGCCGAAGCGCATGAACGGCGTCTTCGGCTTGCCCTCTTCGATGGTCTCGTACATGCGCACCTCGGCCAGGCAGCAGTAGCCGACGCCGCCGTTCTCGACGCTCGAACCGTGCAGGCTGCCCTGCTTGTTCGACACCGTGCCCGAGCCGATGATGCTGCCGGCGCACAGCTCGCGGGTGGCGGCCGCGTGCGCGATCAGCTGGGCGAAGCTGAAGGTCATGTCTTCGCCGGCGTTTGGACGGCCGAAGGCGGCGCCGTTGAGCGTCACCAGCAGCGGCAGGTGCAGCTTGCTGTCCCGCCAGGCGTCGCCCAGCTCGTCCGGCGTGACGGCGACCGGCGAGAAGGCGCTGGCCGGCTTGGACTGGTAGAAGCCGAAGCCCTTGGCCAGTTCGTTCGGAATCAGATTGCGCAGCGAGACGTCGTTGACCAGCATGACCAGGCGGATCGCGCTCGCGGCGCGCTCCACGCTGGCGCCCATCGGCACGTCGCCCGTGACCACCGCCACCTCGGCCTCGAAGTCGATGCCCCAGTCTTCTTGCAGGGCCGCGATCGGATCGCAGGGCCCGACGAAGGAATCGCCGCCGCCCTGGTACATCAGCGGATCGGTATAGAACGAGGCCGGCACGTCGGCGTTGCGCGCCTTGCGCACCAGTTCGACGTGGTTGAGGTAGGCCGAGCCGTCGGCCCACTGGTAGGCGCGCGGCAGCGGTGAATGGCATTCCTGCTCGATGAACGATTCGGCGTCGTCGGCGTTGCCGTCGTTGAGCTGCTGGTAGACCTGCTGCAGGCGCGGCGCGACGGCGTCCCAGTCGTCCAGCGCGGCCTGCATGGTGCGCGCGATGTCGGGCACGGCCTGGCAGGTGACCAGGTCGCGGCTGACGACGACCAGGGCGCCGTCGCGGCCGCCGGATTTGAGGGTGGCGAGCTTCATGGACGTTTCCTTCGATATTTGAGTCGCCACCATTACAAATCAAAAACCCACTATCATACAAACAGTATTTTCAACCCGATTTATCAGGTTATCTTATGAATCCAACCCTGCGCCAGATGCGCGCCTTCGTCGCCCTGGCCAAGACCGGCAATTTCACGCTGGCGGCGCAGGCGCTCCACGTGACGCAGTCGGCGCTGTCCGGGCTGATCAAGGAGCTCGAACAGACCCTGGGCGCGCGCGTGGTCGACCGCAGCACGCGCCGCATCGGGTTGACCGACATCGGGCGCGAGCTGTTCCCCTTATTTAGCCAGATGATCGATGACCTGGACAGTGCGCTGGCTAACGTCGCCGATCACACGCAGCTCAAGAAGGGGCTGGTGCGTGTCGCGGCGCCGCAACTGCTGTCATGCACCCTGCTGCCGCAGGTGATTGCGGCCTATCGGGCGCAACATCCGGCGATCGAGGTGCGCCTGGCCGACACCGAGGTGGAGGGCGTGATCGCGCGTGTCCTGTCGGGCGAGGCGGACGTCGGCATCGGCCCCGAGCGCGTGCCGGCGCCGCCGCTGGAAGCGCGCGAGCTGTTCGAGATGCCGTTCGCGCTGGTGTTTCCGGAGAATCATCCGCTGGCCTCGCTGCCGCGCCTGACCTGGCACGACGTGGCGCACCACCCCTTCATTTCGCTGCAGGGCCAGTTTACGGAGCGGCTGCTGGACGATATCGGCGCGGCGCTGCGGCATGCCTCGCTGCGCGAGACGCCCATCAGGCCGGCCTACGAGGTGACTTTCATGACCACGGCGCTGGCGATGGTCAGCGCCGGGCTCGGTATCACGGTCTGCCTGCCGTATGCCGAACCGCTGGTGAAGCTGCACGGCCTGGTGCTGCGGCTGCTGGACGAACCGGTGCTGACGCGGCGTTTCCTTGTCTACACCCGCCCCGGCCGCTCGCTGTCGCCGGCGGCCGAGAGTTATATCGATTTCCTGTTCGGATATGTACGAGGGTCGCAACGCTGACGCTGCACGCCGCGCTACAATGAAAGGCATCTGTCTTTGCCCCGACCTCACGATGTCCCACGATACGATCGCGATCAACCAGCGAATGAACAAGTTCGACGGCCACCAGAGCGTGTGGCTGTTCGGTTACGGTTCACTGATCTTCAAGGCCGATTTTCCGTACCTCGACCGGCGCCCGGCCCATATCGGCGGCTGGTCGCGGCGTTTCTGGCAAGGCTCGCACGACCACCGCGGCACCGCAACGGCGCCGGGGCGCGTCGTTACCCTGGTGCCGGATGCCGGCGCGCTGTGCCATGGCATGGCCTACCTGGTGACGCCGGAAGAATTCGCGCACCTGGATCACCGCGAAAAGAACGGCTACCTGAGGCTGGCGACCGAGATGCATTTCGACGACGGCAGCAGCGACGAGGGGATTGTGTACATCGCCACGCACGAGAACCACGCTTATCTCGGGCCGGCCGATGAACTGGACATCGCGCGCCAGATCGCCACGGCGCGCGGCCCGAGTGGGCCGAACAGCGAATACCTGCTGGGACTGGCGCAAGCCTTGCGCGAACTCGGCAAGCCCGACCCGCACGTGTTCGCGCTCGAACGGCACCTGGCCGATCTCGGGGTGATGCAACCACAGCAGCGGCGCGCGTAGCTTATGCAGCTGCGGCAGCGGCGCGTGTCCTGTCCCGGTCCTGTTCGATCCGGGACAGGACGTCCATCACCTTCGCGGCGCGCGCTTCCAGCGTGCCCGTCAATACCGTGTAATCGATGCCGCGCCGGTTCAGGTCTTCCAGCACCAGGCGCTGGACATGGGTGCGCCAGGCGGCATTTTCGCGCACGCCGGGTTCTTCTTCGTACGGGATGTCGTCGGCGCAGACGAAATGGTGCAGGTAGCGGGTGCGGCAATCGTCGGCGTAGCGCAGCAGCGCGGGCGGAACCGGCTCGGTGACCTGGCCGAAGCACAGGCCCAGCAGCAGCGTGGTCAAGGCGTTGGTATCGACGAACACGCAGGGACCGGCTTCCTGCCTGATGGCGGCATCCTCGGCATCGCGGTGGCGCTCGGCGATCTCGACGTAGTCGCCGGCGCTCAAGTCGCCCTGCTTCTCTTCCCAGATGAAGCGGCCGATCTCGGGCACGAAGCCGGCGCCCTGCCGCTGCGCCAGGTGCTGGGCCAGGGTCGACTTCCCGGTCGATTCCGCCCCGACGAACACGACCATGTCGACCTGCTGCTGCCATGCGCCCATCCGTGTCACTTCCGTTTCCTCATCTTGAGTCCTTCGTTCAATCCAGCGCCTGCCGGCGCGATTCGGTATCGACGCACAGGATGGCGAATGCTCCTACCAGCAGAAAGCTCGACAGCATCACCAGCGCCAGCGTGAAGTGCGTGGCCATCACCGGCGCCACGATCGCCGGCGCGAACAGGCCGCCGAAGCGGGCGACGGCGCCGGCCATGCCCATGCCGCTGGCGCGCAGACGGGTCGGGTAGACCTCGGGCGTGAACGCATACAGGGCGCCCCAGGTGCCCAGCAGCGCAAAGCTCATCAGGAGCGTCGATCCGACCACCAGTGCGGTCGCGCTGCCAAGACTGTAGCCCAGGCAGCCGATACTGCTCAGCAGCAGGAAGCCGACCAGCGTCGGCTTGCGGCCCCAGCGCTCGACGCCGTAGGCGGCCAGCGCGAAACCCGGCAGCTGGACCAGCGCCAGCACGATCAAAAATTCCTGCCCACGCATGAAGCCGAAGCCTTCGGCGCTCAGCTTGATCGGCAGGTAGACGAATACGCCGTAATAGGCGATCGAGACCAGCGCCCACGCGAGCAGCAGCGCGACACTGCGGCGGCGCAGGCCGTCCTTGAACAGCGAGAGCAAGGTGGTCTTCTGCCTGGGCTCGGGCTGCAGCGGCGGGATCTCGACCGCGCGGCCATTGGTCCTGGCCACCCGCGCCAGCACCGCGCGCGCCTCCTCGAACTTGCCGCTGCGGTGCAGGTACATGGGCGACTCGGGGATATAAAAGCGCAGGACCACCCCGACCAGGGCCGGCAAGCCGGTGACGAAGAAGATGACGCGCCAGGCGTCGTCGCCCCACTGCACCGCCCACAACGCCAGCACCGCGAGGCAAATCGTCCCCAGCGCCCAGAACGACTCCAGCAGCACCAGCCAGCGGCCACGGCGGTCGCTGGGCAGGAACTCGGCCATCATCGTGTAGTCGACCGGCAGGGTCGCGCCGACCCCGATGCCGGTCAGGAAGCGCAGGACCAGGAGCCAGGTGAAGTCGGGCGCGAAGGCGGACGCGACGCCGAAGCAGGCGTCGATCAGCACCGCGATCAGGAGGACCGGGCGGCGGCCGATCCGGTCCGCCAGCCGGCCGAAGACGAAAGCGCCGATCAGCATGCCGACGAAGAACAGCGTCCCCGTCTGCAGCGCCTGCGGCATGCTCAAGCCGAAGGTCCGGGCGATCGAGGGCGCGGAAAAGCCGATCGACAGCACCTGCATGGCGTCGGCCAGCCAGACCAGGCCGAAGATCGTGAAGATGCGGTACTGGAAGCGGCCGACGCCGGCGGCCTGCAGGCCCTGCTCTACCGACGCTGCGGCGGCGCCCTGCCCGGTGGGATTCGCGGGATGTCCGCCCTGCGCTGCGGGAACTGAGGTGGCCATAGGATGTAGAAATAAGCAACAGACGGCATTGTACGCCGGAGACCGCAACTGCGCGCTCCAGACCACCGCCCATCTCGGAGCCTAAAACAAATCCAGCTGCCCCGCTCCTTTCGCATCCCGCTTCTGTTTCGGTGGCGCCGGCACCACCAGTGGCCGCCTGAACTGCGACCGGTCGAGCCGTCCGAAGCGCCCACGCAGATCCGAAAAACCCAGACGCCCGGATGCCTTCTCGAAGCGCTGCCGGATCAGGTCGGCCCACACGCCCGCGCCCTTCATGCGGGTCGCGAAATCGCTGTCATAGTCCTTTCCGCCGCGCATCTCGCGGATGCGGTTCATCACCCGCTGCGCCCGGTCCGGGAAGTGCGCCTGCAACCACTCGTGGAACAAGGGATTGACCTCGTGCGGCAGGCGCAGCACCGTGTAGTGCGCGCCGATCGCGCCGGCGTCGCGCGCCGCCTCCAGGATGCGTTCGATCTCGGGCTCGGTCACGAAGGGAATGATCGGCGCCACGCTGACGCTCACCGGAATCCCGGCCTCGGTCAGCGTACGAATGGTGCGTAGCCGCCGCATCGGCGCCGCCGCGCGCGGCTCCAGCGTGCGCGAGATCCCGGCGTCGAGCGTGGTCAGCGTGACGGCCGCGCACGCCAGGCCTTGCGCGGCCATCGGCGCCAGGATGTCGATGTCGCGCTCGATCAGCGACGACTTGGTGATGAGACCGGCCGGATGGCGGCATTCGGCCAGCACTTCAAGCACCGCGCGTGTCAGCTTGCGCTCGCGTTCGCACGGTTGATAGGCGTCGGTGTTGACCCCGATCGCGATGTGTTCGGGCACGTAGCCGGGTTTCGCCAGCTCGCGCCGCAGCAGTTCGGCCGCGTTGACCTTGGCGAACAGGCGGCTTTCAAAATCGAGTCCCGGCGACAAACCAAGGTAGCTGTGCGTCGGCCGCGCGAAGCAATAGATGCAACCGTGCTCGCAGCCGCGATAGGGATTCAGGGAGACGCTGAACGGGATGTCCGGTGAAGTATTGCGCGACAGGATGCTCTTGGCGATCTCGTCGGTCACCACGGTCTTGAACGCCGGCGCGGCGTCATCGTCGACTGCCCAGCCGTCGTCGAAACGCTCGCGGCCGTTGACCTCGTAGCGGCCTTCCAGGTTCGATACTGCACCGCGCCCCTTGCGCGCCAGCGGCGGCGATGGCGCAAGGGAGAGGTGCCCGTCGTCGACAGGTTCGCGCTGGAGAGGAAAATCGATGGTGCCCATGGCTGGCGCTCCGATACTGTATGTTTGTACAGTATATTACGCCTGCCGCGTGCCGAATTCAAGCGCGCACGTACGATGCCTGTTGTGAAACAAACCCGTCGAAGGCGTCCAGCAGCGCCCGGTAGCGCCCGCCGTCGCCTTCGAGCTGGCCCAGCGCCTGCGCCGCTGCTTCCAGGCTCGACAGCTGGTGCGGGGCATGCGCCTTGCGGATGCGGTAGTTCGACGGCGCCACCTCGCTCAGCGCCAGCCGCGGCAACGCCTGGAGCGCCGGGTTCAGGTACAGCATCTTGCGGCTCTTGCGCCAGGTGGCGTCGAGCACGACCAGGCGCAGCATCGATGCCGGCAGCGAAGGCAGCGGCGGCGGCGACGGCAGGGTCGGGTCGTCCGGCGTCTGCGGATACAGCAGCACCGGCGTGCGGCCGCCGGCGTGCAGCAGGCCGTCCAGCAGGTCCGCATCGAACGTTTCGCCCACTACCAGCTTGCTGGCGGCCACGCTCAGGTGCAGCAGCCGCCCGCTGTTCTTGGCGTTGCCCGCTTCGAGCGGATGCAGCAGCACCAGCAGCGCGGCCTGGGGCGCGACCGGCGCGATCCAGCGGCAGATGCAGGCCGGCTGCGCGCGCAGGCAGGTGGCGCAGACCGGACGCTTGACGAGCGGCGCACTCATGGCGCCGGCGTCCATCCACCGCCCAGCGCGCGGTACAGGTCGACGTGCGCCGCCAGCAGGCCGGTGCGCAGCTGCAGCGCGTTCAGGTCGGCATCGAAGGTCGTGCGCTGGGCGTCGAGTTCTTCGAGATACGAAGCGTAACCGTTGCGATAGCGGTTGCGCGCCACCCGCAGCACCTCGTTGGCCGCCACCCTCCTCGCCTCGGCCTCGGCCAGTTGGCGTTGCAGGCCGTCGATCGAGGCCAGCGCATTGTCGGTCTCGGCGAACGCCGTGCGCACCACCGATTCATACGCGTAGACGGCGCGGTCGCGCACCGTGCCCGCGATTTCGGCCTGCGCGCGCAGCCGGCCCGCGTCGAACAGCGGCGCCAGCACGCTGCCGCCGATGCTCCACAACGCGGTCGGCGAGCGCAGCAGCTGCGACAGGCTGTGTCCCTGCGCACCCAGCGACGCCGTCAGGCGGATCGACGGCAGCAGCGCGTCGCGCGCCACCGCCAGGCCTGCGTCGCTCGCCGCCAGCAGGCGCTCGGCCTGGGCGATATCGGGACGCCGACGCAGCAGCGCCGACGGCAGCCCCGGCGCCGGGCGCGGCTCGCGCAACGCCATGAGGTCGGCGCCGCGCGCGAGCGGGCCGGGACTGGCGCCGAGCAGCAGGTTCAACGCCTGCTCCTGCAGCGCGATCTGGCGCTCCAGCGCGGGCACGGTGGCGGCGGTCGCGTGCAGCTCGGCCTCGGCCTGCGACATCTCCAGGCGCGAGCTGTAGCCGACCTCGAACTGATGGCGCGCCAGCTCGAACGAGCGCTTGCGGGATTCGAGCGTTGCGCGCGCCAGCGCCAGCTGGGCGTCCAGGCCCAGCAGGTTCAGGTAGCCGGACGCGGTATTGGCCACCACCGCCAGCGCCGCGGCTTGCCCAGCCGCTTCCTGCGCCAGCGACTCGAAGCGCGCCGCCGTGACGCTGCCTGCGATGCGGCCGAACAGGTCCGGCTCGTAGCTGGCCTGCACGGCGCCCACGACCGAGGTGGTCTCGACCGGTTCGCCGAACGGTCCAATGGTGCGCGCACGCGTCGGCCCCAGCGCCAGGTTCAATGCCGGCAGCCGCGCGCTGTCGGCCACGCGGATGCGCGCCCGGTATTCCTGCAAACGCGACCGGGCGATCTTGAGGTCGTCGTTATGGGCGAGTGCACGCCGCACCAGCTCATCCAGCACAGGGTCGCCGAACGCGCGCCACCAGTCACGGTCGATCGCGGCGCCCTCTCCCGCACCCTCTCCCGCGCTGGCCGTGCGCCAGCCCGGCGGAACCGTCAGCGAAGGTTCCGGGGCCGGCTGCGGCGCCATCGCGCAGGCCGACAGCAGCAGCGGCAGCGCCGCCAGGACGAATGCGCGCCGCCTCACCGCGCGGCCCCGCTTGGCGCCGTATCGATCGTGGTCACCACCGACATGCCCGGCCGCAGGCGCGCGGCCAGCGGCTGGTTCGGATCGATGCTGATCCGCACCGGAATCCGCTGCGCGATCTTGACGAAGTTGCCGGTGGCGTTGTCCGGCGCAATCACCGAGAACTCCGAGCCGGTCGCCGGCGAGATGCGTTCGACGTGACCGCGCAGCCGCGCGTTGCCCAGGGCGTCGACGCTGAAGGTCACCGTCTGGCCGACGGCCACGTTGGCCATCTGCGTTTCCTTCATGTTGGCGATGATCCACATCGTGTCGGGCACCAGCGCCGTCAGCTGCGCGCCGGCGTTGACATAAGCGCCCTGGCGCACCGTCACCTGGCCCAGCTGGCCGTCGCGCGGCGCCGTGATGTGCGTATTGGCCAGGTCGATCTCGGCCAGCTTCACCGCCGCTTCGGCGCCGGCGACCGCCGCCTCAAGCGCGGCGCGGTTGACGTCGACCGAGCGCAGGTTCTGGCGCGCGATCTCGATCGCGGCGCGCGACTGGTCGCGGCTGGCGCTGGCCTGCGCCTGCGTCGCGCGCGCGGCGTCGAGTTCGCGCGCCGACAGCGAACCGTCGGCCGCCAGCTCCTCGACGCGGCGCAGGTCGGCCCGGGCGCGCCGCGCCTGGGCCTCGTTCGACGCCAGCAGCGCCTGGTTCTGCGCGATCGTGGCGCGCGCGCTCGACTGGCTCTGGGCGAAATTGGCGAGCGCCGCCTGGCGGTTGGCCAGCTCGGCGCGCGCCTGCGCCAGGCGCTGAGTCGGTATGCGTTCGTCGATGCGCATCAGCAGTTCACCCTTCTTCACATGCTGGAAATCCTGCACCCGCACCTCGACCACGTAGCCGCTCAGCTGCGGACTGATGATCGTCACCTGGCCGCGCACCAGCGCGTTCTCGGTGCTCTGCAGGGTGCTGCGAAACGGCGGCAGGTTCCACGCGTACAGCACGATCAGCACGCCGGCGATGGCGATGGCGCCGAACGCGAGTGCGCTCAGCAGGATGCGGCGTGGTCGGGAAACGGGGGGATGCGGCATGGTCGATGGTTCTGGCATGTCAGTCGGTCACGGGGTCGGGTGATGGTGGGGCGCCCGGCTTGGGCGCGGGGGCCGGCACGGCGTTCGGGGCCCGGAAGCAATGCAGCCACACGGCATGCAGGAAGATCCAGGCCGCGCTCGCGGCGGCCAGGGCGGCCAGCACCAGGAACACGTCGTTGTAGGCAAGGATATTGGCTTCGCGCGTGGCGGTCGCCGACAGCGATTGCAGGCTCTGGCGCGTCGCGGCAAGCGGATCGGCCAGCAGGCGCCCGGCCGCGGCGGCGCCCGACCCGATGCGACCCGCCACCAGCGGATCCAGGCTGGACAGGCCTTCGACGATCAGCGAGGAATGGTATTTTTCGCGGATCACCTGGAACGTGCCCACCAGGCTCGAACCGAGCAGGCTGCCCAGGTTCTGCGTGAGGCCGAACAGCACCGAGAAGCTGATCAGGTTCTGCGGATTGGGAATCACCGCCCCGAGCAGCGACACCACCAGGGGGCCGAGGAACAGCACGCCGCCAAAGGCGAGCAGGCTCTGGCTCAGGTACATCTGTTCGGGCCGGGTCTGGTTGCTGGCATGGGCGTCGATCCAGGCGCCCAGCGCCATGCACAACAGGGCGATCACCTGCGGCGCCACCAGGTGCTTGACGTCGATCGTCAGCGCCGACACCACGATCCCGGCCACCGTGGCGGCCAGCACGATCGCGTACAGGGTCTGCATCTGGTCGTTGTCCAGGCCCACCGCGCGCAGGAAGCCGACCGCGCCCACGCTCTGCTCCGACAGCACGATGCGCACCAGCAGCATCGACAGCGCCAGGCGCACGATATTGCCGCTGGCCAGCCAGCGCAGGTTCAACAGCGGATTGGCGCGGTTGTGCTCAAGGCATAGCGCCCCCGCCAGCAGCACGATCGCGCCGGCCAGCGCCATGCCGATCCAGGCGCGCTCGAACCACCACTCCACCCGGCCGAAGCTGATCGCCGCGCACAGCAGCGCCATGCCCGGCGCGAACAGGGCGAAGGTGACGAAGTCGGCCGGCCGGAAGGCCTTGATGTAGTCGCCCGGCGGCAGCTTGAGCAGCAGCACGGCGCCGAGCGACACCAGGGCCAGGCCCAGCTCGAACAGGTAGAGGCCGCGCCATTCGGCGATCTGCAGCAGGTCGTTGGAAAAGATGTAGGCCAGCGGCAGCGCCAGCTGGGCCGCGCCCATTGCCAGCGCCACCCCGCGCAGGCGCCATTCCTTCTTGAAACCTTGCAGGATGTAATACAGGCCGAGCGGCGACACCGCCGCCGCCAGCATGCCGTGGGCGGCGCGCACCGCGATCGCCGAGGTCAGGTCGCCCACGAACAGGTGGGCGAAGGTCACCAGCGCATACAGCACCAAAAAGATCTCGGTGAACAGGCGCAGGCCGAACTGTTGCCGGAATTTCACCAGCAGCAGGTTCATCGAGGCATTGGCCATCACGTAGGCGGCCGGCAACCAGGTGGTTTCGGTGGAATAGGCGCCCAGCACGCCCTGCAGGTGAACCAGGTTGACGGTGACCAGCGCGTTGCCGAGGCCGCCGGTAATGGTGATCAGGACGCCAACGAACAGGTAGGCCAGGCGCAGCGGGGTCGGATGGGCCGGCGTGGACGGCGAGCCGGGCATCATCGGCCGTTCGTCCGGCGCCCACTCGCGCGGCGCATACTTGCTCATGCGTAATTTCCCAAGCTACTCACAGGGCGCGATGATACTCCTTTGGAAAAAAGCACGTCGGATGTCAGTTTCACCACACGCAAAAATTTAGCTGCAGAACTGGTCAACCGGATATTGCTCTCAAGATTTACTCGTCCTAGACTCGGGTTTATTCCGTACGGAAATTGTTCCGTATGGCAGCATTGCCAGAGTCATCCATGTCGAGAACACCGTCTGTCCGTACCCTGATCTCCGCGTCGATTGCCGCGCTGGCCATGCTGCCGGCGCTGGCCCACCTGCAGGAACTGCCCGCCGCGGCTGCCACCAACCAGCTCGATCACCGCATGAACGAGCACGTCGTCCAGGTGCCCGCCGGCGACGGCGGGGTCACGCTCGAGACCACCGTGTTCCAGCCGAGCGGCCCCGGTCCCTTTCCGCTGATCGTCATCAACCATGGCAAGGATTCCGGCCGCCCCAGCCTGCAGCCGCGTGACCGCTTCTATTACATGGCCAGCGCCTTCGTCAAGCGCGGCTATGCGGTGATGGTGCCGATGCGCCAGGGCTTCTCGAAGTCGGGCGGCCGCTACCGCGACCATGGCTGCAACATGACGGCCAACGGCTATACGCAAGCCGAAGACATCCGCGCGACCCTCGATTACGCGCGCCGCCAGCCCTGGGTCGATGGCGAGCGCATGGTGGTGGCCGGCCAGTCGTATGGCGGCCTGGCCACGATCGCCCTCGGCACCGAAGCGGTGCCGGGCGTGCGTGGCCTGATCAACTTCGCCGGCGGCCTGCGCGACGACAGCGACCGCTGCGCCTGGCGCTCGCAGCTGGTGTCGGCGTTCGCCGAATACGGCGCCAAATCCAGGTTGCCGAGCCTGTGGATGTATGGCCAGAACGACTCGCTGTTCGGGCCGGAACTGGCCGGACGCATGCACGCCTCCTACGTCCAGGCAGGCGGCCGCGGCCGCCTGGTGGAATTCCCGGCGTTCAAGCGCGATGCCCACGGCATGCTGGCCAGCCGCGACGGCGAGAAAGTATGGCTGGCCGACACCGAACGCTTCCTGCAGGAGATCGGCATGCCGACCGCGGTCGTGGTCGACGTTGCGCCTCTGCCGAGCCAGCCGCGCACCGATTACGCCGGGGTCGACGACGTCGACGCCGTGCCCTTCCTGTCCGAGCACGGGCGCCGCGCCTACCGCGAATACCTGACCAAGATGACGCCGCGCGCCTTCGCCGTGTCGCCAAGCGGCGGCTGGACCTGGGCCGAGGAAGGAGAAGACCCGGAAGGCCGCGCGCTGGCCACCTGCTCGGCCAAGAGCAAGCATCCGTGCCGCCTGTACTCGGTCGACGACTACGTGGTGTGGACCGACGGGCGTCTGGAACAGGTCGAGAAGGCGGCGGCCACCGCATCGGCCACGCCGCTGCCGGGCGCCACCCCGGCGGCGACGGCCGGATCGGACCCGACCACGTCGGTCGGCAGCACCACGGCGCGCTGATCGGGTGCGTCATCCATGAGATGATGCATGCAGGAATCTGACACGGCGTTGTCAAGCGGCATGCGCATGTTTCCATGCGTGAAGTTTAATTCCCTTGCCACCGGTCGACACAGCGCAAACCCGACCGTCGTCCTACCTCCGACAATGTGCTTGACGCTTTTTATCGGAGAAGCCAGATGGTTCGATTCGCTCGCGCCTGCGCCGCCCTGCTGGCCGCACTGGGCATGTTCGCCGCTCCCGCCTGTAGCGCCGCGAACAACTATCCCGTCATCCTCGTCCACGGTTTCCTCGGCTTCGGGCCCGAGGAATTCCAGCACAGCGGGTTCAACTACTGGGGCGGCTACGGCGACATCGCCTCGCAGATGCAGATCTACCGCGGTCCGCACGCCGTGTTCGCCGCCGCGGTCGGCCCGATCTCGTCCAACTGGGACCGCGCGGCCGACCTGTATGCCCAGATCAAGGGTGGCTGCGTCGATTATGGCAAGGCCCATGTGCGCGACCACGGCTTGCCGGGCCAGGTACAAAAGCCGCCCGGCAAATGTTGGGCCGCCGATCCGCGCAATAACCCGCAAGACTATCCGCTGGCCCTGTATCCGGCCTGGGACCAGGACCACCCGATCCACCTGATCGGGCACAGCCAGGGCGGCACCACGATCCGGGCGCTGATCGAACTGCTGGAACACGGCTCGCCCCAGGACGAAGGCGACGGCGAACTGTTCAAGGGCGGCAAGGTCGGCTGGATCCGCAGCGCGGCCACGATCTCGGCGCCGCACAACGGCACCACCCTGACCGATGCCGTCTTCAACATCCTGCCGGGCCTGCGCCTGCCGCTGCGCGACGTGCTCGGGCACCGGGTGGCGGGCTGGGAACTGGCGCCGGACGGCGCGCGCGAATTCAACCTGTGGGCGCGCACCTCCCCGCACATCTATTATTTTTCGGTCGGCACGGTGGCCACCGAGGGCGGCGCCTGGTGCTGCAACGGCACCGATCGCATCGTCGCCCCGGTCCAGACCACGCTGTTCCAGTATGCGCGCGCCGACATGATCCCCTATTTCAAATCCTTCGCCGGCGAATGGATCGTGCCGTCGGTGGCGCAGCGCGGCATGGGCAGCTACACCGTCGACCTGCCCAACCGGGTGCGCATCGACAGCGACTGGTTCTCGAACGACGGCGTGGTCAACACGATCAGCATGCGCGCACCCAATGGCCACCCGGCGCGCGACTACGACGGCACGGCCGTGCGCGGAACATGGAATTTCCTGGGCAACTACAAGGGCTACGACCACTTCGACATCCTGAACTGGCCCAACCAGGGACCGTCGGCCGACAAGCTCTATGAGCAGATCAGCGACATCATCTTTGCGCTGTGACGCCGCCGGCGAGGCGCCTCGCCGGCGGAGCGGCCGCTTTCAGGCGTGCTGAAAGGCACGCTTACAGGCCGTACTTACAGGCGTGCTGTCGGCCTCGCCGCCAGGCTTGCGCCGAGCGCGCGTCCATTCGCACCGCACGGCGACGAGGCCCCTTCGTCAGGGTCTCAATGCGTGCGGCGCAGGCTCCTGGCCAGATCCGACAGCCGGTACGGCTTGCTGACGAAGGCGAACTCCCCCAGCCGCGAGCGGTCGAGCTTCAATGCCGGCTGCGGATAGCCCGAGGCCAGCATCACCTTCACGTTCGGGTAGTGGCTGCGCGTGTAGGCGGCCAGCTCGATGCCGTTCATACCGTTCGGCATCACCACGTCGGTAAACAGGATGTCGACGTCGCGGCTGGCCAGCAGGGTCAGGGCGTCGTTGCCGCTGGCGGCGGTCATCACGTCGTAGCCCATGCTCTGGAACAGCGAGGACGCGACGTCCAGCAGATCGGGCTCGTCCTCGACGATCAGCACGGTCTCGGTCTCGATCTCGGCCAGGTCGTGCGCGTTCGCGGTCACGGCCGGCAGCCAGATGATGATGCTGGTGCCCTTGCCCAGCGTGCTCTCGATGGTCACCTCGCCGCCCGACTGCTTGATGAAGCCGTACACCTGCGACAGGCCCAGGCCCGTGCCCTTGCCGAGCTCCTTGGTGGTGAAGAAGGGTTCGAACGCGCGCGCGATGGTCTCCGGCGCCATGCCGGTGCCGTTATCGGTCACGCTCAGGCGCAGCCAGGGGCCGGCCGCCAGCACCGCGTGTTCGCCCTCGGCCAGCGCCAGGCCCGCCGTTTCGACCACGATGCGCCCGCCGCCCGGCATCGCGTCGCGCGCATTGACCACCAGGTTCAGCACCGCCGACTCCAGCCGCGCGGCGTCGATCACGACGTTCGGCGCCCCGGGATCGAGCTCGAGCACGAAGTCGATCGACGAATTGGCGGCGCGGCGCAGCACCGATTCGAAGCCGCTGAGGATGCGGTTGACGTTGCGCGTCTCGGGTTCCAGCGGCTGCTGGCGCGCGAAGGCCAGCAATTGCTGGGTGAGCGTGGCGCCGCGGTCGATCGCGCGCCGCATGCTGTCGAGGGTCTTGGCGTCGTCGCCCGGGCTGCGCTGCATGCCCAGCAGCTCGAGGCCGCTCGAGATCACCGACAGCAGGTTGTTGAAGTCGTGCGCGATGCCGCCGGTGAGCTGGCCGATCGACTCCATCTTCTGGGCCTGGAACAGCGCCGCCTGGGCCTTGTCGAGCGCCTCGGCCGCCGCCTTCTTCTCGGTCAGGTCGCGCGTGATCTTGGCATAGCCCAGCAGGCGCGCGTCGTCGCCACGGATGGCGTCGATCACGACGTTGGCCCAGAACCGGGTGCCGTCCTTGCGCACGCGCCAGCCTTCGGCCTCGTAGCGGCCGACGTCGCCGGCTGTCGCCAGCGCGCGCGCCGGCAGGCCGCGCAGGCGGTCTTCGTCGGTGTAGAACAGCGAGAAGTGGTGGCCGACGATGTCGTCGTGGCTGTAGCCCTTGATGCGCTCGGCGCCCAGGTTCCAGTTCGACACCACGCCCTCCGGCGTGAGCATGTAGATCGCATAGTCGGTCACGCCCTGCACCAGCAGGCGGAAGCGCTGCTCGCTCTCGCGCAGCAGGTCTTCGGCCTGCTTCTTCTCGGTGACGTCGCGCGTGATCTTGGCATAGCCGATCAGTGCGCCCTGGTTGTCGCGGATCGGATCGATCACCACGTGGGCCCAGAAGCGGCCGCCGTCCTTGCGCACACGCCAGCCTTCGGATCCGTAGCGGCCGTGGGCCAGGGCGTGGGCCAGCGCCTGCGCCGGCAGGTCGGCGGTGCGGTCCTCGGGAGTGTAGAAACGGGAGAAATGCTGCTGCAGGATCTCGTGCTCGAGATAGCCCTTGAAGCGCTGGGCGCCGGCATTCCAGCTGTTGACGTATCCCTGCGGATCGAGCATGTAGATCGCGTAATCGCTGATGCCGGTAATCAGGTATTGAAAGCGCTGCTCGTCGGTCAGCGGTTGCTTGACGGGTCGTGAAGTGTCCATGGGGCCGTGCGGCTTCCTGTCTGCTGAGCCGAAAAAGTAGCCTATGATACATCTGATCTACGGCAATACACGATTCGACCATGTGCGGGCGCAGGGATACCGGGGTTCCATGGGCCGCACCTGCGATGACAACCCATCCTTTTGCCTATGGGAAATAACGGCTCAGTATCAAAACCGCTATGACTTTCGCGATACAATAGGGTATGTCTTTCGCTTGTTCCTTTACAGCCTCATGACCCAAGCCCTCCCTGACCAACTCGACCTGATCGGCTGCGACAAGGAAGCAATTCGCACGCCCGGCAGTATCCAGCCGCATGGCTTCATGCTGACCCTGTCGCCAGCGCTCGACGTGCATCAGGCCAGCGCCAACCTTGCCAGCTTCACGGGCGTCGACGTCCAGCACGCGATCGGCAAACCGCTGGCCGACGTGATCGGACCGGACGCCAGCGCACGCGTGGCGCTCGAGCTGGGCAGCGACACCCTCGGTCAGCGCCCGACCTATCTCGGCACGGTGACCCTTCCGAACGGTAATCATTTCGATGTGCTGGGCCACCTGTGGGACGGCGTGGTGATCGCCGAATTCGAAGCCGTCGAGCGCGCCCATCCGGCCGACTTCCGCCACCTGTATCCCCTGATCAGCGACTTCCTCGCCAAGGTCAACGATCACGCCTCGATTCCCGCCCTGTCCGACCTGGCCGCACGCCACGTACGCCTGATGACCGGCTATGGCCGCGTGATGGTCTACCAGTTCGATGCCAGCGGTCATGGCCGCGTGGTGGCCGAGTCGAAGGCGGCCGACTACGATTCGTACATGAATCAGTCGTTCCCGGCCAGCGACATCCCGGCCCAGGCGCGCGAGCTGTATGCCCTGTCGCCGATCCGCCTGATCCAGAATGCGGACTACGACCCGGCGCCACTGGTTCCGGGCGACAACCCAGTCACCGGCGCCCGCAACGACTTGTCGTTCGCCGCATTGCGCAGCGTCTCGCCGGTGCACCTGCAATACATGCGCAACATGGGCACGCTGGCGTCGATGTCGGTGTCGCTGATCGTCAAGGGCAAGCTGTGGGGCCTGATCTCCTGCCATAACGCCACCCCCTGCCCGGTGCCGGTCGAAAAGCGCACCGCCTGCGAGCAATTGGGCCAACTGCTCGCACTGTGCATCGAAACGCGCGAAGACGGCGCCGAACTGCAGTTCCGCCTCGACGTGCGCCGCATCATGGTCGAGGTGCTGGGCCACCTCACCAAGGGCGCCGACTTCATCGACAACCTGAGCGGCGTGTTCCCCGAATTGCTGCGCTTCGCACGCGCCGGCGGCGTGGCGATCGTGGTGGACGACCGCATCCTGACGTATGGCGAGACGCCGGACGAGCAGGCGATCCGCGCGCTGTCCACCTGGCTCGCCGTGCACGGCCACACCGAGCTGTTCCATACCAACCATCTGGCCGAAGCGTATGCGCCGGCCAGCGAACTGACGCGCGTTGCCAGCGGCCTGCTGGCGCTGCCGATCTCGCGCATCCACCAGCACTATCTGCTGTGGTTCCGCCCGGAGCTGGTGCAGACCGTCGAATGGGCCGGCAACCCCTATGAAAAGCAGGCGTCGACGCCCGCCCTCCCCCGGCTCTCGCCGCGCCAGAGCTTCGCAGCCTGGCGCGAGACCATCCACGGCTACAGCCTGCCCTGGCACGCGGCCGAGATCGAGCTGGCGATCGAATTTCGCAGCGCGCTGCTGGGCATCGCGCTCGAGCGCGCCGAGCAGATGGCCGAACTGGCCGAGGAACTGGGCCGCGCCAACAAGGAACTCGAGGCGTTTTCGTATTCGGTCTCGCACGACCTGCGTGCGCCGCTGCGCCATATCGTCGGTTTCTCCGACCTGTTGATCGAATCGGCCGGCAGCGAGGACGCCGCCATGCGCGAGCGTTTTTTGACGAATATCAAACAGTCGGCCCGCCTGGCTGGCAAGCTCGTCGATGACTTGCTGTCGTTCTCGCAGATGGGCCGCGCGGCCCTGCGCCCGACCCACGTCGACATGACCGAACTGGTCTCGGGCTGCATCGACAAGCTGGACATCGACATCGGGCAGCGCAAGGTCGACTGGCACATCGATCGCCTGCCGGTGGTGTTCGCCGATCCCGGCTTCCTGCACCTGGCGATGTTCAACCTGCTGTCGAACGCGGTCAAGTTCACCGGCGAGCGCGAACAGGCCGTGATCCGGGTCTGGTGCGAGGACGCCGGCGACGACCACGTATTCCACGTGGCCGACAACGGCGCCGGCTTCAATATGGACTACGTGCACAAGCTGTTCGGCGTATTCCAGCGCCTGCACCGCATGGAAGACTTCCAGGGCACCGGCATCGGCCTGGCCAATGTCAGGCGCATCGTCGAGCGCCACAATGGCCATGCCTGGGCCAATTCAACACCCGGCGAAGGGGCAACGTTCTCCTTCAGCCTTCCAAAAAAATACGCATCCAACTAAGGCGATATTCATGCTCAAGCCTATCCTCCTGGTGGAAGACAATCCCCATGATCTGGAGCTGACGCTCATCGCACTGTCGAAGAGCCAGCTCGCCAACGAAGTCGTGGTCGTGCGCGACGGCGCGGAAGCGCTCGACTACCTGAAGCGCCGCGGCGAGTTCGCCCAGCGCCAGCTCGGCAGCCCGGCCGTGATCCTGCTCGACCTCAAGCTGCCCAAGGTCGACGGACTCGAAGTACTCAAGGAAATCCGGCAGACCGAGGCACTGAAGGCGGTGCCGGTGGTGATGCTGACCTCGTCCAAGGAAGAACAGGACGTGGTGCGCAGCTACCAGCTGGGCGTGAACGCCTACGTCGTCAAGCCGGTGGAATTCAACGAGTTCGTGCGCGCGATCGGCGACCTCGGCATCTTCTGGGCGGTGCTCAACGAACCGCCGCCAGGCTCGCGCCGCTACATCAAGCCGAAGTGAGTCGGCGCTGACGGCCGGTTCACGGCGCGCCTGGCGCGCCGCAGCAGGTGACGGATGCGCGCGCTGAGCGCGTCCGGGTGGTAGGGTTTTTGCAGCAGGTGGACCGACGAGTCCAGCTTGCCCTCATGCGCCAGCACGCCCTCGGCATAGCCCGAGGTGTACAGCACCTGGCACTCCGGCAGATGGCGGTGCACGATCTCGCCCAGCTGCAGGCTGCTGACCGGTCCCGGCATGATCACGTCGGTAAACACCAGGTCGATATGGCGGCCGGTCTCGATGATCCGGGCCGCCTCGGCCGCATTGGCCGCTTCCAGCACCTCGTAGCCCAGCGCGGACAGGATGCCGCAGGTCGACGAGCGCACGTTCGGTTCGTCCTCGACCACGAGAATGGTCTCCAGGCCGCCGGCCAGCGGCAGGTGCGGCGACGGCTCCTCGCTCGCCGCCGGCGCCGAACGGCTGCGCGGCAGGTAGATGCGCACGCTGCTGCCCTTGCCCGGTTCGCTGTGCAGCACGATCTCGCCGCCCGACTGTTTCACGAAACCATACGCCATCGACAGACCCAGCCCGGTTCCCTGACCGGTCGGCTTGGTGGTGAAGAACGGCTCGAAGGCGCGCCGCAGCACATCGGGCGGCATGCCCTTGCCGGTATCGGCGATCTCGAGCATCACGTAATCGTTGTGCGGCACTTCGGGCGGCAATTCGTCGTCGCCGCCGATGTTGGCCCCGCGGATGGTGAGCGTGCCGCCATCGGGCATGGCGTCGCGCGCATTGATGACCAGGTTCAGCAGCACATTATTGAGCTGGTTCGGGTCGATCATGGTGCTGCCGAGGCCAGGCGCGATCTCGGTGCGCACCAGGGTGCTGGCGCCGAGCACGCGGCGCGCCATATCGTCCATCTCGCGCAGCAGGTGGCCGGGATCGATCACCACCGATTGCAGCGGCTGGCGGCGCGCGAAGGCGAGCAGGTGCGCGGCCAGCTTGGCGCCGCGCTCCACGCCCGACAACGCCATCTCGACCCGCGCCTGCGCCGCTTCGTTCAGGTTGCCGACCAGCTTGAGCAGTTGCAGGTTGCCGCCGATGATCTGCAGCACGTTATTGAAATCGTGGGCGACGCCGCCGGTGAGCTGGCCGATCGCTTCCATCTTCTGCGCCTGCTGCAGCGCCGACTGGCTGGCGGCCAGCTCTTCCTGGCTGCGGCGCAGCGAGGCGAACGCCTGGTCGCGCTCGCGCCGCGCGATGCAGGCGCTGCTGTGGTGGCGCACGCGCGCCACCAGCTCGCGCGGATCAGGCCACTTGACCATGTAGTCGCTGGCGCCGATGGCGAAGGCCTTGGCCTTGATGTCGGGATCGTCCTCGGACGAGAGCAGGATGACCGGGAGGTCTTCGGTGTCGGGATGGGCGCGCAGCCGGGCGATCACCGAGAAGCCGTCGAGGCCGCCGGGCATGCGCAGGTCGACCAGCACCACGGTCGCGTCGATCTGCCGGGCCACCTCCACGGCGCGCTCGGGGCTGGATTCGTACATCAACTGGTGACCGGCACAACCCTTCAGGCCATGGGCGATGATGTCCTGCGCAAACGATTCATCATCGATCAACAGCACGGAGCAGCGGGTGGAGTCGTCTTCGATCATGCAACGGCGTCGCTTTCAGGAATGATGGTAAAACGTTATTGCAAACGTGTAAGGTTAATTTTACCTCAATATCATTTAACAAGTGGAAATTGACGCCAGTTCCGAATTGAAAACAGCGGGACAAGTCTTGTGCACCCCATGATTACGCACCATATCCGATTGAGCAAGCAAAAACAACCGGAGCAAACCGTGGTTGCCAACCTCTGTCCGCTGTGCGAACGCATCCTGGGAACCGTCAATATCGACCGCCACCACTTGATCCCGAAGACATTCAAGGGCAAGGAACAGTTTGCGATCCACAAGATTTGCCATCGCAAGATTCACTCGGCATTTACCGAACGCGAGCTACTGCAAACTTACCATACCTGGGAAGCGCTGCGCCGACATGAAGATATCGCAAGTTTTATCGCCTGGGTGGCGAAAAAGCCGCCGGAGTTCTACACCCGCACTTACCCGTCCAACAAGAAAAAGAGCCGCTGAGCGATAGGCCAACGATAACTTCTGCGCGCATCCGCGGTCCAATGTGGATCGGGGGATGCGATGGACATCGACTGGGTCGCTTTTACGCCGTGGTCGGCGCTGGCCGGCGGGCTGCTGGTCGGTCTGGCGGCAGGCGGCCTGCTGCTGTTCAACGGGCGCATCGCCGGCGTCAGCGGCATCCTGGGCGGCTTGCTGCGGCCGGCGCCCGGCGAGACCGGCTGGCGCCTGGCGTTTCTCGCCGGACTGGCCTGCGCTCCCCTGCTCTACACGCTGGCGGCGACGTTGCCGCCGGTGGAGGTCGATGCGGGCTGGCCGGCCCTGATCGCGTCCGGCCTGCTGGTCGGCATCGGCACCCGCTACGGCGGCGGCTGCACCAGCGGACACGGCGTGTGCGGCATCGCGCGCGGATCAACGCGCTCGCTGGCGGCGACCGTTGCCTTCATGGGCGCCGGCTTCGCCGTCGTCTACCTGCTGCGCCATGTGTTCGGGAGCGCCCCATGAAGATCCTGTTCGCCCTGTGGGCCGGCCTGCTGTTCGGGACCGGGCTGATCCTGTCTGGAATGACCGATCCGGCCAAGGTGCTGGCCTTTCTCGACCTGGCCGGCGCCTGGGATCCGTCGCTCGGCATCGTGATGGGCGGCGCGCTGCTGGCCGCCATGCCGGCCTACGCGCTCGCGCGGCGCCGGCGCCGCTCCCTGCTCGGCGAGCCGCTGCAGTTGCCGGCAGCGACCCGTATCGACCGCCGGCTGCTGATGGGCAGCCTGGCGTTCGGCGCCGGCTGGGGACTGGCGGGGTATTGTCCCGGGCCGGCGGTGGCGTCGGTCCTGGTGGGCGGCGTCAAGCCGCTGCTGTTCTTCCTGGCGATGGTGGCGGGGATGGCGATCCACGAGTTATTGCAACGGCGACTGCAACGGCGCGCAAAACGGCAGGAGACGCCGCGCGCGGCGGCGTGAGGGCGCTGCCAAAAGCAAAAAGGGCCGCACTCGCATGCGGCCCTTCTCTTGTTCTGGCTCCCCGACCTGGACTCGAACCAGGGACCTGCGGATTAACAGTCCGTCGCTCTACCAACTGAGCTATCAGGGAATTGAGGCAATATTATAGCCGGGCGTTTGCAGTTTGACCAGTGCAACTTGCGAATCGGGCCGCCGCCCGATCCGGCGCCGCGTGCTTTGCTATAGTTTCGGCTTTGCCGCGCGCGGCCTGCTACTTTACCTGGACCAACCATGACCACTCCCCGCCCCCTCGGCACCCCGCTCTCCCCGTCCGCAACCAAAGTCATGCTGCTCGGCTCCGGCGAGCTCGGCAAGGAAGTGATCATCGCCCTGCAACGCCTGGGCGTCGAAGTGATCGCCGTCGACCGCTACCCGAACGCGCCCGGCCACCAGGTGGCGCACCGCGCGCACGTGATCGACATGACCGACGGCGCCGCGCTGCAGGCGCTGATCGAGCGCGAACGGCCCGACCTGGTGGTGCCCGAGATCGAGGCGATCGCCACCGACAAGCTGGCCGAACTCGAGGCCGCGGGCCGCATCACCTGCATCCCGACCGCGCGCGCGGCCCAGCTGACCATGAACCGCGAAGGCATCCGCCGCCTGGCAGCAGAGGAGCTGGGCCTGGCGACCTCGCCCTACCGTTTCGCCAGCAGCCTGGCGCAGCTCCAGGAAGCGTGCGAAGCGGTCGGCTTTCCCTGCGTGGTCAAGCCGGTGATGTCGTCGTCCGGCAAGGGCCAGTCGAAGCTCGATTCGGCCGCCGACGTGCAGGATGCGTGGGACTACGCCGCCGCGGGCGGCCGGGTCGACGCCGGCCGCGTGATCGCCGAAGGGTTCATCGATTTCGACTACGAGATCACCCTGCTGACCGTGCGTTCGCTGGGCGCCGACGGCAAGATCGAAACGAACTTCTGCGAGGCGATCGGGCACAAGCAGGTGCAGGGAGACTACGTCGAATCGTGGCAACCGCATCCGATGCAGCCGCTGGCGCTCGAGCGCGCGCGCGACATCGCGGCCAAGGTCACCGCCAACCTGGGCGGCCTGGGCGTGTTTGGCGTCGAGCTGTTCGTCAAGGGCGACATGGTGTGGTTCTCGGAAGTGAGCCCGCGCCCGCACGACACCGGCATGGTGACGATGGCGAGCCAGGTGCAGAGCGAATTCGAGCTGCACGCCAAGGCCATCCTCGGCCTGCCGGTGAACACGGCATTGCGCGCGCCAGGCGCATCGAGCGTGATCTATGGCCAGCTGGACGAAGCCGGCATCGCCTTCGAGGGCGTGGCCGAGGCGCTGCGCGTGCCGGGCGCCGACCTGCGCCTGTTCGGCAAGCCGGAATCGTTCGCGCGCCGCCGCATGGGCGTGGCGCTGGCCACCGCCGACGACGTCGACACCGCGCGCCGGCGTGCGCTGGACGCGGCATCGAAGGTCAAGCCGGTGTCCGGCAAGCGCTGAACGACAGCACCGAACTCATCGCGCCGAACAGGTTGATCTCGAATTTCAGCCTGTTCGTGGAGGCGCTGACGGGAAGAGGGCGAGATGGCGCTTCGCGCCTGCCGCGCAAGCTCCATGCAAAAAGGGCCGCATTCGCATGCGGCCCTTCTCGTGTTCTGGCTCCCCGACCTGGACTCGAACCAGGGACCTGCGGATTAACAGTCCGTCGCTCTACCAACTGAGCTATCAGGGAAAGGAGGCCGCATTATACCTGCTGTTTTCGATTTCGCAAGTGCCCACACGACGAAAACACGTGAAACTAGGCGGTCGCGCGCGCGACCAGCCGCTTCAAGGCGTCCAGCACCAGCTCCGGCTCGGTCAGCTGCGGGAAGTGGGCGCTGCGCCGCGCCTCGATGCGCTCGCCCAGCGGCGACAAGGCAGCCAGCGCCAGCTGGGAGCGCTCACGCGCGCGCACCAGGGCGGCCGGCACCATCCAGCGCGGCAGGCGCTTGGTGCCCGACAACACCGTCACCGGCACCGGCGGAAACGCCGGCGCTTCCTGGATGTCCTTCACGGTCTCGAATTCGTGCCTGATCTCGTCGAATTGATCGCGCGGCGACATCCGGTCGAGCAGCTTGATGAAGCCGCGCTGCAGCGGCGACTGGAATCCCTTGAGCGTCGTGACATCGTCCGGCGCGGTGGCTTCCAGGAACAACACGCCGACCACTTCGTCGGCGAAGGCGCGCGCGAACAGGTTCGCATGCAAGCCGCCGAAGGAGTGGCCGACCAGCACGAACGGCGGCTCGACGCCGGCCGCCTGCAGCAGCAGGCGCAGCTGGGCCACCACGGTCTCGCCATACTGCGCCTCGCGCGGCTTGGGACTGCCGCCCACGCCGGGCCGATCGTAGGCGAACACCGTGCCCAATTGCTCGATCTCGGGATACAGCTTGTACCAGCCGTCGAGCGGGCCGCCCGCGCCATTGATCAGCACGATCGACGGCTTGCCGCGCCCCGACTTCATCAAGCGGAACATCTGCCCCTCGATCAGGGTGGCATGGCTTTTCGGCAGTTGCTTCACGCGAATCTCCTGTGACGATCGAATGGCGCTCACCCCGCGCGCCGCAAAGCAAAAAGGCCGCATCTCACGACGCGGCCTTTTCAGTATTCTGGCTCCCCGACCTGGACTCGAACCAGGGACCTGCGGATTAACAGTCCGTCGCTCTACCAACTGAGCTATCAGGGAATTGATGCTGCATTATATGGCTGCTGAAACGTTTCTGTCAAATTTGCCCAGACCGCAACCGCCACTCCTGCTGCTCTCCCCACCTGCCGTGGCAGTTGCGGAGAGCCGGGATTTTAGAGAACTTTGGCAACCGCGTCAACGACGCGATCGATATTGGTCGAGTTCAGCGCGGCGACGCAGATGCGGCCGGTGTCCACGGCGTAGATCGATTGCTCGCGCAGCTTGCCCACTTGCTCCTTGGTCAGGCCCGAATACGAGAACATGCCGACCTGCCGGCGCACGAATTCGAAGTCGTGCTCCGGCGCCTTGGCCTTGAGCTTCTCGACCATGGCGCCGCGCATTTCGCGGATGCGCACGCGCATGCCGGCCAGTTCTTCTTCCCACAGCTTGCGCAACTCGGGGGTCGACAGGACGGTCGCGACGACCTTGCCGCCATGGGTCGGCGGGTTCGAGTAGTTGGTGCGCACCACGCGCTTCAGTTGCGACAGCACGCGCGCTGCTTCTTCACCGCTGGTGGCGACGATCGACAGCGCGCCGACGCGCTCGCCATACAGCGAGAACGACTTCGAGAACGAGTTCGACACCAGGAGCGGCATGCCGGTGTCGGCGAAGCGGCGCACGACGGCGCCATCTTCGTCGATGCCGTTGGCGAAGCCCTGGTAAGCCATGTCCAGGAACGGCACCAGGCCGCCAGCCTGCACGGCGGCGATCACTTCGTCCCACTGCGCTTGCGACAGGTCGGCGCCGGTCGGGTTGTGGCAGCAGGCGTGCAGCACCACGATCGAGCCGGCAGGCATGGCCTTGAGCGCGGCCAGCATGCCGTCGAAGTTCACGCCGCGGGTGCTCGGGTCGTAGTAGGCGTAGTTGTGCACGGTGAAGCCCGCGCTTTCGAACAGCGCGCGGTGGTTCTCCCAGCTCGGGTCGCTGATGTAGACGTCGGCGTGCGGCAGGAAGCGCTTGAGGAAGTCGGCGCCGATCTTGAGCGCGCCGGTGCCGCCCAGGGCCTGCACGGTGATCGCACGCTTCTCTTGAATAACCGCGCTGTCGGCACCAAATACCAGTTCTTGCACGGCCTTGTCGTACGCCGCCAGGCCCTCGATCGGCAGGTAGGTGCGCGGCGCAGGCTGCGCCATCAGTTTCGCTTCCGCTTTCTGTACGCACTCCAACAGTGGCACCTTGCCGTTATCGTCATAATAGACACCGACGCCAAGATTGATCTTGGCGGGATTGGTGTCGGCATTGAAGGCTTCGGTGATGCCCAGGATAGGGTCGCGCGGGGCCATCTCAATGGCGCCAAAAAGGCTGGCAGAAGCAGTGGAAGTCATCGTGATAAACTCGTTTGTGTCGGCTGGGTTGACAGCGGCGGGGTTAGCAATTGTATAGACAGCGGCCCCTTGTGTTGCAAGGCCGCGAGCGGATTCTCATTCTAACAAAGGTCTGTAAGTATGGCTGATTTATCCATCGCAACTTCTCCGGAATCGACGACCGACTCCACCGTGCTCACTTTTCCGGATTCGCCGTTCAAGCTGCACCAGCCCTTCCCGCCGGCCGGCGACCAGCCGACCGCGATCGAGGGCCTGATCGAAGGCATCAACGACGGGCTGTCGTACCAGACGCTGCTTGGCGTGACCGGCTCCGGCAAGACCTACACGATGGCCAACGTGATCGCGCGCGCCGGCCGGCCGGCGATCGTGTTCGCACCGAACAAGACGCTGGCGGCGCAGCTGTATTCGGAGTTTCGCGAATTCTTCCCGCAGA
This sequence comes from Massilia sp. UYP34, assembly GCF_056279385.1. Lineage (NCBI taxonomy): Bacteria > Pseudomonadati > Pseudomonadota > Betaproteobacteria > Burkholderiales > Oxalobacteraceae > Massilia > Massilia sp. UYP34. The sequence continues at coordinate 318,577 of NZ_JBWBRF010000003.1, forward strand.
ACGCGGTCGAGTATTTCGTCTCGTACTACGATTACTACCAGCCCGAAGCCTATGTGCCGCAGCGCGACCTGTTCATCGAAAAGGACTCGTCGATCAACGAGCACATCGAGCAGATGCGCCTGTCGTGCACCAAGTCGCTGATGGAACGGCGCGACGTGGTCATCGTGGCCACCGTGTCGGCGATCTACGGTATCGGTAATCCGAACGAATACCACAAGATGATCCTGACCCTGCGCCACAAGGACAAGGTGGCGCAGCGCGACATCATCGCGCGCCTGATCCAGATGCAGTACACCCGCAACGAGATGGATTTCCCGCGCGGCTCGTTCCGCGTGCGCGGCGACACCATCGACATCTTCCCGGCCGAGCATGCCGAACTGGCGATCCGCGTCGAGATGTTCGACGATGAGATCGAGTCGCTCCAGCTGTTCGACCCGCTGACGGGCCGAGTGCGCCAGAAGATCCCGCGCTTTACCGTGTATCCGGGCTCGCACTACGTTACCCCGCGTTCCACCGTGCTGCGCGCGGTCGAGTCGATCAAGGCGGAACTGCGCGACCGCCTCGACTACTTCCGCAAGGAGAACAAGCTGATCGAGGAACAGCGCCTCGAACAGCGCACTCGTTTCGACCTCGAGATGATGGCCGAGATCGGCTTTACCAAGGGCATCGAGAACTACTCGCGCCACTTGTCCGGCGCGATGCCGGGCGAACCGCCGCCGACCCTGATCGACTACCTGCCGAAAGACGCGCTGATGTTCATGGACGAGTCGCACGTGATGGTCGGCCAGCTCAACGCGATGTACAGCGGCGACCGTTCGCGCAAGACGAACCTGGTCGACTATGGCTTCCGCCTGCCGTCGGCGCTGGACAACCGGCCGCTGAAATTCCAGGAATTCGAGAGCAAGGCGCGCCAGACGATTTTTGTGTCGGCCACACCGGCCGACTACGAGCAGGGCAAGGCCGACAACGTGGTCGAGCAGGTAGTGCGCCCCACCGGCCTGGTCGACCCGCAGATCATCGTGCGCCCCGCCCTGTCGCAGGTCGACGACCTGATGAGCGAGATCAGCGACCGCATCGCCAAGAACGAGCGCGTGCTGGTGACCACGCTGACCAAGCGCATGGCCGAGCAGCTCACCGAGTACCTGGGCGACCACGGCATCAAGGTGCGCTACCTGCACAGCGACATCGACACGGTCGAGCGGGTCGAAATCCTGCGCGACCTGCGCCTGGGCACCTTCGACGTGCTGGTCGGGATCAACCTGCTGCGCGAGGGCCTGGACTTGCCCGAGGTGTCGCTGGTGGCGGTGCTCGACGCCGACAAGGAGGGCTTCCTGCGTTCCGAACGTTCGCTGATCCAGACCATCGGCCGCGCCGCGCGTAACCTCAACGGCGTGGCGATCCTGTACTGCGACCAGATCACCGATTCGATGCGGCGCGCGATCGACGAGACCGAGCGCCGCCGCGCCAAGCAGATCGCCTTCAACGAGGCCAACGGCATCACGCCGAAGGGTGTGCAGAAGAAGATCAAGGAAATGATCGACGGCGTGTACAGCAGCGCCGCGCAGAAGGCCATGGTCGAGGGCGCGCACGAGGATGCGGCGACGGCCAAGGTCGAGTCGATGAGCGAGAAGCAGATCAGCAAGGAGATCAAGCGCCTCGAAAAGCTCATGGTCGACCATGCCAAGAACCTCGAGTTCGAGAAGGCGGCGCAGGTGCGCGACCAACTGCACGTGCTCAAGCAGCAGGCGTTCGGGGCGCCGGGGGCGGATAACGTGGTGTCGATGCTGGGCAAATAACTCGCCCACCAGTGCGCAGCATGCGCGCGTCGTTCCCGCGCAGGCGGGAACCCAAGTTCGTCCTGTTGCCGATATATTTGAACGCTGTGTTGACGCACGCACACTTGGGTTCCCGCCTTCGCGGGAACGACGTGCTGGCGCTATCAACCAAGGCAACGCCCGGCTCGGCTCAGGCGTTGTGCGTCGCCACTCCCGCCAGCAACTCCAGCAATTTCGCCAGGTCCGCCGGCTTGACCATGTGATGATCGAATCCGGCGTTGTGCGCCAGTTGCCGGTCTTCCGCCTGCCCATAGCCCGTCAGCGCCACCAGCATCGCCTGGGTGGTCTCGGGCATCGCGCGCAACCGGCGCGCCAGCTCATGGCCGTCGATGTCGGGCAGCCCGATGTCGAGCAGGGCCACGTCCGGCGGCGCCTGCACCGCGCTCGCCAGCGCGTCCCGGCCATCGTAGGCGATGTCGACCTCATATCCATTCATTTCGAGCAGCGTCGCCAGCATCTGGGCCGCGTCGACGTTATCGTCGACCACCAGCACCCTCAGCCCGCGCGCGCCGCGCGACTGCACGTCGAGGGGCGGTGGGCCCGCGTCCGGCGCCTCGGCCAGGCACGGCAGATAGACCGCAAACTCGCTGCCCTTGCCCAGGCCTGCGCTGTGCGCCTCCACCCGTCCGCCATGCAGCATGGCCAGGCTCTTGACCAGCGCCAGGCCGAGCCCGAGGCCGCCCTGCGAGCGGTCGGGCGTGCGTTCGGCCTGGATGAACAGATCGAAAATGTAGGGCAGGATCGGCGGATCGATGCCCTGTCCGTTGTCGCGCACCGCTACCCGCACAGAGTCCGACTCGGCGCGCGCGCTGAGCACCAGGCATCCGCCCGGCGCCGTGTACTTGGCGGCATTGTTCAGGATGTTCGACACCACCTGGATCAGGCGGGTGCGGTCGCCCTCCACGCGCAAGGGGGTCGTTGCGATCTCGCACCGCAGTTCGTGGCGCCGCGCATCGATCAGCGGACGCACCTGCTCCACCGCCTCGAGCACGATGTCGCGCATCTCCAGCGCTTCCCTGGTGATCGTAACCAGGCCGCGCGTGACGCGCGAGACGTCGAGCAGGTCGTTGACCAGCGACGTCATGTGCTGGGCCTGGCGCGCGATGATGTCGCTGGCGCGCTGGATGCCGGGCGCGTCCAGCTGGCCGCGCTGCAGCAGCTGGGCGGCCGTCGCGATCGGCGCCAGCGGGTTGCGCAGCTCGTGCGCCAGCATCGCCAGGAACTGGTCCTTCTGGCGGTTGGCGGCGCGCAGCTCGTCCTCGATGCGCTTGCGCGCCGTGACGTCGCTGCCTTCCACGAAAATGCCCGAGACTTTGCCGTGCTGGTCGCGGATCGGCTGGTAGACGAAGTCGATGAAGCGCTCCTCCAGCGGCGCATTGGGGTCACGCTGCACGCGCAGCGGCACCGCGTGGCCCACGAACGGCTGGCCGGTCTGGTACACGTGGTCGAGCAGCTCGAAGAAGCCCTGCCCCTGCACCTCGGGCAGCGCGTCGCGCGCGGCCTTGCCGACCAGCGCGCGGTGGCCGACCAGTTGCAGGTAGGAACGATTGGTGAGTTCGAACACGTGGTCCGGGCCGCGCAGCACGGCGATGATGCCGGGCGCCTGCTCGAACAGGGTCACCAGGCGCTGGTTCTCTTCCTCGCGGTAGCGCTGCGCCAGCACCTCGCCGGTCATCTCGACGCAGGCGCAGAACATGCCGGCGACGGTGCCGTCCTCGTCGCGCACCGGAGAGTAGGAAAAGCGGAACCAGGTATCTTCGTCGTAGCCATGGCGGCGCATGCGCAGCGGCAGGCGGTCCATGTAACTGGCCTCGCCCTTGAGCGCGCGCACGATCAGCGGATGGATGTCATGCCAGATCTCGGCCCAGATATCATGGAAGCGCGCGCCGAGCGCGGCCGGGTGCTTGTCGCCCAAGATCGACATGTAGGAGTCGTTGTACAGGAAGCCGAGCTCGCCGCCCCAGGCGACGAACATGGGGAACTTCGAGTTGAGCATCAGGCCGACCGTCGTGCGCAGCGCCTGCGGCCATTCGCGTGGCGCCCCGAGGGACGACGCGCTCCAGTCGTGGGCGCGCATCATCGCGCCCATCATGCCGCCGCCGCTGAGGAAAGGCAGCCATTCGGAGGGTGTCGCTGGTTCCTGTTTCATTCAAGGTCCGGGAGTCGCGCACAATCTGCGTACACGACAGTGTGCCAGATTTGGGCGACGACTCCCGCACGGATGCCCGGAACGCGACTTCCTGCCGCCTAGGTCGCGCGTGCGCGCCGCCACCTGCACAGGCCAAGGCAGCCGAGCGCCATGCCGACCAGCGACAAGGTTCCGGGCTCCGGGATCTGGCTGACCGCCAGCTCGACCGAGACGTCGTCGAAGAAGATCCCCGAAGGATCGTGGTAGCCGGATAATTGCAGGATGGTCGATGTCGATGTCGCCAGCAGGTTGCGGACGATGACCTGCGTGGACGGGCCGCCCGTCAGGATATCGGTGGACGTGTTCGTGGTCGGGAAGTTGTAGATGGCGGTCGCCAGCGCGTCCCCGAACATTACCCTGACTCCATTATCGAACTGAAATATCGGAAAGCCATCCGGGCCGATCACGCCGTCCGCATACAGCCAGAAGCTCAGATCGTAGCGCTGGCCGGTCGTCGTCGGCAGGACCTGGGTGGCGAAGCAGGAGAACCCGGGGCCCAGGCAGCCGGTGCTGAGCGAGTTCACGCCACTGTGCGCGCCGCGGCCGGCGTCTCCCAGAAACCAGCCTTCGGTCAGTTCCCACGCGCCATCGCCGAGTTCAAAACTGCCGTCGCGGACAATATTGGCGCTGGCCGGCAGGGCGACTGCCGCTGCAAGCAGGACTGCTGCAACAAGACGCATTACGGATTTCATCGAGACCCCCTCTGAGCACATCCGGAAGTAAACGATGATTGATTGCCGCGAAGACGATCTGACGGGAGTCAATGCGACGGCGTATCTCCTGCCGCCCGCCGCCCGCTCACAGGGTCTGCACGAACTCCCGGATACCACCCAGCAGCATTTCGATCGACATCGCCGTCAGGATCAGGCCCATCAGGCGCTCGAAGGCGGTCATGACCTGCGGACCGAGTTTCTGCTGCAGCTTCTCGGCGCTCAGGAACACCATCAGCCAGACCACGCCCACGGCCGCCAGCGCGGCGACATGCACCATCGTGTCGGTGAAGCCGGTGGACGAGAACAACAGCACGGTGGCCAGCGCCGACGGGCCGGCCAGCGCGGGAATCGCCAGCGGCACGATGAAGGGCTCGCCGCCTTCGCTCTTGCCCAGCACGCCGTCGGGGTGCGGGAAGATCATGCGGATTGCGATCATCAGCAGGATGACGGCGCCGCCGATGCGCAGCGCGACGGGGGACAGGTGCAGCGCTTCGAGGAAGTGCTTGCCGAAGAACATGAACACCAGCAGCAGCAGGAAGGCGATGCCGCATTCGCGGATCACGATCTTGTTGCGGCGCTCGATCGGCGTGTCTTTCAGGGCGGCGGCGAATAGCGGAACGTTACCGAAGGGATCGGTCACGAGGATGAGCAGGATGAAGGTCTGGAAGAAGCTCTGGGTCATGGCTTGTTATTGTTGGGATGCCAAAAGTTGGAGTGACGCAATATTATCAGTTCAGGCAACGCCCATAAAAAAAACAGGGAAAGGCTTTCGCCCTCCCCTGTCTCGCGCCGATGGTGCCGGTCGAATTACTTCTCGAACTTCTTCAGCCAGGCCGCCAGCTGGTGCGGGCGCAGGCCGTCGTACTCTTCGAACGGCTGGTGGATCCACGGATTGTGCGGCAGGTCGTCCAGGTAGTAATCGGGACGGATCGACGAGGTGCCCTTGACCCAGATGACCGCCGACTTCACTTCGGTGACGTCCTTGTAGTTCTCGGTCAGGTGCTGGCTGACTTTGCGCAGGGTGACGCCCGAATCGGCCAGGTCGTCGACCAGCAGCACGCGGCCGGACAGCGGGCCCTTGGTCATGGTCATGTACTTCGAGATGTCCAGGTCGCCCTGCTTGGTGCCGGCTTCTTCGCGGTACGAGCTGGTCGACAGGATCGCCAGCGGCACGTCGAAGATACGCGAGAACACGTCGCCAGGACGCACGCCGCCGCGCGCCAGGCACAGCACCTGGTCGAACTTCCAGCCCGATTCATAGACCTGCAGCGCCAGGCGCTCGATCAGGCGGTGGTATTCATCCCAGGAGACCCACAGGTCCTTGTCGGTCGATACGGGGGTATTCATCTTCTACTCCAGATTGTTTTTAGTTATGCGGCAAACGGGTGACGCAGGACGATCGTTTCTTCGCGGTCCGGGCCGGTCGACACCATGTCGATCGGCACGCCCACCAGTTCTTCGATGCGCTTGATGTAGGCGCGGGCATTGGCCGGCAGCTCGTCCATCGACTTGGCGCCGACGGTGGAGTCGCGCCAGCCCGGCATCTCTTCGTACACCGGCTCGCAGCGGGCGGCATCTTCGGCGCCGACCGGGAAGATGTCGATGTCGCGGCCGTCGAGCTTGTAGCCGGTGCACAGCTTCAGCGACTCGATGCCGTCCAGCACGTCGAGCTTGGTCAGGCACATGCCCGACACGCCGTTGATCTGGACCGAGCGGCGCAGCAGCGCGGCGTCGAACCAGCCGCAGCGGCGGGCGCGGCCGGTCACGGTGCCGAATTCATGGCCGATGCGCGACAGGTGCTCGCCCACGCCGGCGTCGGTCGGCAGTTCGGCCGGGAACGGGCCCGAACCCACGCGGGTGGTGTAGGCCTTGGTGATGCCCAGGATGTAGTGCAGCATGTTCGGGCCGACGCCGGCGCCGGCGGCGGCATTGCCGGCCACGCAGTTCGACGAGGTGACGAACGGATAGGTGCCGTGGTCGACGTCGAGCAGCGAACCCTGCGCGCCTTCGAACAGCAGCTTGCCGCCCTGCTTGTGGGCCGCGTACAGCAGCGACGACACGTCGGCCACCATCGGACGCAGGCGCGGCACGAGGGCCATCGCATCGTCGTAGGTGGTCTGGAAGTCGATCGCCTCGCCGCCCAGGTAGTTGACCAGCACATGGTTGTGGTAGTCCAGGTTTTCCTTGAGCTTCTCGGCGAAGCGCTCGGCGTTGAGCAGGTCGGCGATACGGATCGCGCGGCGCGCCACTTTATCTTCGTACGCCGGGCCGATACCCTTGCAGGTGGTGCCGATCTTGTTGTCGCCGCGCTTGGCTTCGCGCGCCTTGTCGATGGCGACGTGGTAAGGCAGGATGATCGGGCACGCCTCGGAGATCTTCAGGCGCGATACCACTTCGATGCCGGCGGCCTGCAGCTTGTCGATCTCGCGCATCACGTCCGGCACCGAGACCACGACGCCGTTGCCGATGTAGCAGGCCACGCCTTCGCGCATGATGCCCGACGGGATCAGCTGCAGCGCGGTCTTCTGGCCCTTGATCACCAGGGTGTGACCAGCATTATGGCCGCCCTGGAAACGCACCACGCCAGCGGCGTGGTCGGTGAGCCAATCGACGATCTTCCCTTTGCCTTCATCGCCCCACTGGGTGCCGATGACAACGACGTTCTTTGCCACGTTAGTATTTGACATCACTTAACCTAAGTTTTTGAGAATCCAATTTCCGTTTTCGAGGACGAGCACGCGGTCGCACTCGAACTCGTCCTGAATATTGTCGTGACCAGGCATGCTCTGGATCACGACTTCGCCTGCCTTGCGCAGGTCAGCGATTTTTTCCTTCAGCTCGGGTGCATTGCCCCATGGCGCGCGGATGGAATGCTTGCGCTCGGCCAGCGGCAGCAGCCGGGCCAGTTCGCGCAGGTCGAGCGAGAAGCCGGTCGCCGGACGCGCGCGTCCGAAGGCCTCGCCCACGTGATCGTAGCGCCCACCCCTGGCGACCGCGTTGGGCAGGCCCAGCACGTACAGCGCGAACATGGCGCCGCTTTCGTACTGGTAGCCGCGCAGGTCGGCCAGGTCGATCGCCACGTCGGCGCGCCCGATGCCGCCGGCCGCCAGCGCCGCCAGTTCGGCCAGCGCGCGCGCGATGCCGGGCAGCGCCGGCAGCTGTTCGCGCGCCCTGGCCAGCACCTCGACGTCGCCGTACAGGTGCGGCAGCGCCAGCAGCGCCTGGCGGGTCTGCGGGGAATAGTTCAGCGAGATCTCGTCCAGGCCCGGCGCATCCTTGGCGCGCAGCAGGCAATGGATCTGGGCCTCGTCGCGTTTGGCGAGCGGGTCTTCGGCCAGCAGGGCGCGCAGCACGCCGACGTGGGCCAGGTCCAGGCGCACGTTGGTGAAGCCCGCCAGGGCCAGCGAGCCGAGGGCCAGTTCCTGGATCTCGGCGTCGGCTTCCAGGCCGGCATGGCCATAGATCTCGGCGCCGATCTGCACCGGCTCGCGGGTCGCGTGCAGGCCGGACGGACGGGTATGCAGGACGCTGCCGGCGTAGCACAGGCGGGTGATCGATTCGCGGTTCAGCAGGTGCGCGTCGATGCGCGCCACCTGCGTGGTCATGTCGGCGCGCAGGCCGAGCAGACGGCCCGACAGCGGGTCGACCACCTTGAAGGTCTTGAGGTCGGTATCTTCACCGGCGCCTGCCAGCAGCGACTCGGTGTATTCGAGCAGCGGCGGCATGACCAGTTCGTAGCCGTAGAGCCGGAAGTTATCGAGCATCAGGCGGCGCAGCTCTTCGATCTTGCGCGCTTCGGACGGCAAGACATCGGCAATATTCTCAGGCAATAGCCAGTTCGGCATGGGCAACAGATGGGAGTTGGGATAATTAGCTGCGACCGGCAAGGGCAACGACGGGCGTGCCAGCGCATGGCGCGAACGCCGAATCGGTGATTTTACCCGAAAACAGCGCAGGTGAGGCAGGCAATGCTGGTTCGACAGCTTCTCGGGTTGACAATCTGCCACGCCCGGGATGCCTATACATGTTGGCGCATCCCATGAAAAACGGGCTCCCGTGTGGCGGGAGCCCGTCCTGGGCAGTGGCTGGCTACGCGGTTTAACGACCCGTCGCCGCCGGCTGCTTGAAGTACTTGAAGAACTCCGAGCTCGGGTCCACCACCAGCACATCGCTGCGGTCCTTGAAGCTGGCGCGGTAGGCTTCGAGCGAACGGTAGTAGCGGGCGAATTCCGGGTTCTTGCCGAACGCTTCGGCGTAGATGGCCGAGGCTTTCGCGTCGCCGTCGCCCTTGACCTTCTCTGCGTCGCGGAAGGCTTCGGCGATGATCACGGTGCGCTGGCGGTCGGCGTCTGCGCGGATCTGCTCGGACTCGGCGGCGCCGGTCGAGCGCAGCTCGTTGGCGACGCGAACGCGCTCGGCGCGCATGCGTTCGTACACCGAGTTGTTGATCTGCTCGATGTAATCCACGCGCTTGAGGCGCACGTCGACGATGCCGACGCCGATCTCTTTTGCCTCGGCCACGACCTTGGCCTGCACCGCCGCCATCACCGCGGCGCGCTCGCCGGAAATCACTTCGCGCACGGTGCGCTTGGTGATCTCGTCGTTCAGCGCCGCCTTGATGATCTGCGACATGCGGTCGCGCGCACGGCTTTCGTCACCACCGAAGCTGACGTAGTACAGGCGCGGATCCTCGATGCGCCATTTCATGAAGGCATCGACCAGGATGTTCTTCTTCTCGGCCGTGATGAAACGGTCGGCGTCGGGCGTGTCCAGCGTGAGGATGCGCTTGTCCAGGTAGATCACGTTCTGGAACGGCGGCGGCAGCTTGAAGTGCAGGCCCGGCTGGGAGATCACTTCCTTGACCTGGCCGAGCGCGAACACGATCGCGAAGCGGCGCTGGTCGACGACGAAGATCGTGGACGACAGCAGCATCAGTGCGATGAAGCCCGCGACGAAAATAGTTACGAGGCGGTTCATCAGCGGGTCTCCCTGTCGCGTGAGGTATCACGGGTGCGCTCGTCTCGCTGGCGCACCGCTTCCATGGCCTGGGTCACTTCGGCCGGCTGGCCGTTCGGCTGCAACTGCACCGGACCGGATTTGCTGCCGACCTGGGCATCGTTGGCCGCCTGCTGCTGCATCAGCTTGTCGAGCGGCAGGTACAGCATGTTGTTGTTGGCGCGCGAGTCGACCAACACCTTGGTGGTGCTGGTGAAGATCTGCTGCATGGTGTCGATGTACATGCGGTCGCGGGTCACGGCCGGAGCGCGCGCATAGGCGGCCACCACCTGGTCGAAGCGCGACGCGTTACCGGTCGCATTCTCGACCACCATCGAGCGGTAGGCTTCGGCGTCCTGCTGCAGGCGGAAGGCCTGGCCGCGCGCCTGCGGAATGATCTGGTTGGCGTACGCTTCACCTTCATTGCGGGCGCGGGCGCGGTCCTGGCCGGCGCGCACGGCGTCGTCGAAGGCGCTCTGCACCTGTTCCGGCGGCTGCACGCCCTGCATCGTGACGTTGGTGATCAGGGCGCCCAGCGCATAGCGGTCGGCGATCGACTGCATCATCGAATGCACGTCGGCGGCGACCTTCTCGCGGCCTTCGTACAGGACGAAGTCCATCTTGTTGCGGCCGACCACTTCGCGGATCGCCGTCTCGGCGATCTGGCGCACGCTGTCGTCCTGGTCGCGGTTGTTGAACAGCCAGGCGACCGGATCCTTCAGCGTGTACTGCACCGCGAACTGGATGTCGATGATGTTTTCGTCATCGGTCAGCATCAGCGATTCTTGCGGCTGCTTGTTGCGCACGTTCGCCCGGTACCCGATCTCGGCAGTGCGGATCTGCGAGGTGTTGACGGTCTCGTGGGCCTGGAACGGATACGGCCAGCGCCAGTTGAAGCCCGGCGTGGTCGAGTGGCTGTATTTGCCGAAGGTGGTCACAACGCCGACCTGGCCCTCTTGCACGATGAAGGCGCCGCTGGCGAGCCAGATGAAGCCGACGATGACGGCGATCACGCCGGCGCCGATGCCGGCGCCGCGCATTTCGCCGCGCGGGCCGCCATTGTCGCCGCCGCCGTTGTTGTTGCCGCGGCCGCCGAACATGCGGTTCAGGCGCGCATTGAAGTCGCGCCACATCTGGTCGAGGTCGGGAGGACCGTCACCGGGACGGCGACCATCCTGGGCCTTGCGGTCGTCTTCGGGGTTGCGTCCCCAGCGTGGGTCGTTCAGCGACAATTTGACGCCGAATCTTTTTAGTAGAGAAACAAGCATAGGCTAGTTGGGCCTGACATGGGTGGAAGTTGGCATATTATCGGCAAGACCGCCGGGGTGCGCGTCCACCGACGCGTCATCCTCGGCGAGCCCGGAGGCTTCGTCGTGCTCTTCGTTTTCTGGGTTGTCATACCCGCCCCGACCCGGCGCGGATGCGGCCGCCTCGGCAATTGCCGAACGCAGCAGATCCAGGCCGGCGCCGCTGTGGGCGCTGATGAAAACCCGGTTGATCTTATCATACTCATCACGCTCGACCCCAGGTTCCAGCCCGGCGGCATCGATCTTGTTCCACACCAAAATTTGCGGAACATGATCTGCGCCAATCTCGCGCAAGACTTCATTGACCTGTTCGACCTGCTCCATCCGCGTCGGGGACGCGCTGTCGACCACGTGCAGCAAGAGGTCGGCATGGATGGTTTCTTCGAGCGTGGCGCGGAACGCGGCCACCAGCTGGTGCGGCAGTTCGCGCACGAAACCGACGGTGTCCGAGATCACGACGCTGCCGACCTCGTCGTTCAGGTACATGCGACGGCTGGTGGTGTCGAGGGTCGCGAACAGCTGGTTCGCGACGTACACGCCGGCCTTGGTCAGCGTATTGAACAGGGTCGACTTGCCGGCATTGGTATAACCGACGAGCGACACAGAAAACGTCTTGTTGCGGCCGCGCTGGCGGCGCTGGGTCTCGTGCTGCTTGCGCAGCTTGGCCAGCCGCGCGCGCAGCATCTTGACGCGCTCGCCGATCAGCCGGCGGTCGGTCTCGAGCTGGGTCTCACCCGGACCGCGCAGGCCGATACCGCCCTTTTGACGTTCCAGGTGGGTCCAGCCGCGGATCAGGCGCGTGGCCAGGTGCTGCAGCTGGGCCAGCTCGACCTGGAGTTTACCCTCGTGGCTCTTGGCGCGCTGGGCGAAGATGTCGAGGATCAGGCTGGTGCGGTCGATCACGCGCAGCTGGAGACGGCGTTCCAGGTTACGCTGCTGGGCAGGAGAGAGAGCGTGGTTGAAGATGACGATCTCGGCGCCAAGGGCCTTGGCGTCGAGGGCGATTTCGTCGGCCTTGCCGCTGCCGACGAAATGCGCGGGGTCCGGGCTGCTGCGCTTCGCCGTGATCGTGGTGATCGGTTCGGCGCCGGCGGAGCGCGCAAGCAGCGACAGTTCTTCGAGACTGGCATTGAAGTCGCCAGTCCCGAAGTCGATGCCGACCAGCGCTGCGCGCAAGGTGGGAGTGCCGGGGGCGTCAGCCATCGGCCTCACTCGGCTTCGTTGGAGTCGAGGTTAAGGTTGACGGCACGTGCCGGCACGACGGTGGAAATGGCATGCTTATAGACCATCTGGGTCACGGTATTACGAAGCAAAACGACGTATTGGTCGAAGGATTCGATGTGGCCCTGGAGTTTGATACCGTTGACGAGGTAGATCGAGACAGGGACGTGTTCCTTGCGCAAGGCGTTGAGGAATGGGTCTTGTAACAGTTGCCCTTTGTTGCTCATAACAGCTCCGTAATGTTGTTGTAGTTAAAAGTTTGAGGCGATGTGCCGGATTTCAAGTAGCTAGAGCCATATTCCGCCTGAGCGAATGCAGCCTAAGCCTACTGTAACCTGTTTTGCGGGTTTTTGTCGTACTGCTACTGTCTCGAATCTGACAATTCAATCCTTGGCAAACGGGTTTTTCCCGCTGCGCAGCTCGATCCGCAGCGGGGTGCCGACCAGGCTGAACGTCTCACGGAAATGCTTCTCCAGATAACGCTTGTACGGCTCGGTAATGCCGTCGAGGGCATTGCCGTGGATGACGATGATCGGTGGGTTCTGGCCGCCCTGGTGGGCATAGCGCATTTTCGGACGCGACGTACCCTTACGCTTCGGCTCTTGCTTCTCGACCGCCTCTTGCAGCGCGCGCGTCAGGCGCGGCGTCGACAGGTTGGCGGTGGCGGCGGCATACGCCGCTTCGACCGACTTCATCAGCTGCGACACACCGGTGCCGCGCAGCGCCGACACGAAGTGGGTCTTGGCGAAACTGAGGAAGTCCAGCTTGCGGTCGAGGTCGATCTTGACCTCTTCGCGCTCTTGCGTCTGCAGGCCATCCCATTTATTCACGGCCACGACCAGCGCCCTGCCCGACTCCAGGATGAAGCCGGCGATGTGCGCATCCTGCTCCGAAATATCCTGCTGGGCGTCGAGCAGCAGGATCACGACATTGGCGTCCGAGATCGACTGCATGGTCTTGACCACCGAGAACTTCTCGATCGCTTCGAAGATCTTGCCGCGGCGGCGGATACCGGCGGTATCGATCAGCGTGAAGCGCTTGCCGTCGCGTTCGAACGGCACTTCGATCGAGTCGCGGGTGGTGCCCGGCATGTCGAAGGCGATCACGCGCTGCTCGCCGACCAGGGTGTTGATCAACGTGGACTTACCGACGTTGGGACGGCCGACGATGGCGATCTTGAAGCCGTGGTCGGCCGGCTCGAGCTCTTCAGGCTCTTCCGGACGGCCTTCGAAGGCCATGTCGAGCGCTTCGTTGACCAGGTCGTGCACGCCGTCGCCATGGGCGGCGGAGATGACGTAGGGGTCGCCCATGCCGAGTTCATAGAAGTCGGCGGTGACCGAGGTGTACTTCATGCCTTCCGACTTGTTCACCACGAGCATGACCTTGCGGTTGCTCTTGCGCAGGAAGTCGGTGATGGTCTTGTCGTGCGGGGTCAGGCCCTGGCGGCCGTCCACGATGAACACGACCACGTCGGCCTCGGCCACGGCCTGGCGCGTCTGCAGCGCCATTTCATGCATGATGCCTTCTTTGGCGACCGGCTCGAAACCGCCCGTGTCGATGACCAGGAAAGGCCGTTCGCCAATCCGGCCTTCGCCATAGTGGCGGTCGCGTGTCAGGCCAGGGAGGTCGGCCACCAGCGCGTCACGCGAACGGGTCAGGCGGTTAAATAAGGTCGATTTCCCGACGTTGGGACGACCTACGAGTGCGATTACCGGCTTCATGTTGTAGTCTATTCGACCGCGATGGCGGTCACAGTTCCATTTTGTGTTTGAAAAATCAGGTTCGTGCCGGCCACCAGCGGCGTGCCCATGATCGGGCTGCCGTCGGTCGCTGCGCGCGCCAGGAAAGAGCCGTCCTCGCGCGACAGGAAGTGCACGAAGCCCTCGAAGTCGCCGACCGCGACGGCGCGGCCATACGACAGCGGGGTCGACAGGTTGCGGAAGGCCAGCTTGTCGTTCTTCCAGCTCGAAGAACCGGTGTCGCGGGTGAAGGCATGCACGGCGCCCTTGTCGTCCGGCGCGAACACGTACAGCTGATCGACGGCGACGCCGACGCTGGAGGACAGGTCGCGGGTCCACTTGGCCGAACCGGTGACCAGGTCGAAGCAGCCGACGCGGCCCTGGTAGGACACAGCGCACACATCGTTCTCGAACAGCACCGGGGCGCCGCCGATGTCGGTCACGCGCTCCAGTTCGGTGGCGCCGCGTGCGACGCCCACCTCGACGTCCCAGCGCGGCGCGCCGGTGGCCAGGATCAACGACGACAGCTTGCCGCCCGGCTGGGCCACGATGACGTCGCTGCCGGCCACGATCAGGCCCGGCGCAGTGCGCAGGGTGAGCGGCGGCGCGACCTTTTGCACGGTCCACTTCTTGTTGCCGTTGGCAGCGTCGATGCCGACGATGCGGTTGTCGATCGAGCGCGCTACCACGATGCCCTGCGACACCACCGGCGCCGACAGGATCTCGCTCGACAGCTGGGTCTTCCACAGCGCCTTGCCATCCATGTCGAAGGCCAGCAGCTGGCCCTTGTCGGCGCCGACCACGATCAGGTTGCCGTCCGTGCCGACCCCGGCCGAGAGTTCGGTATCGGCCTTGATGCGCCACAGTTGCTTGCCGCTCTCGGCTTCGACGCGCGCGATCGCGCCGTCGGCGCCGGCCACGACCACCGTGTTGCCGGTCAGCGCAGGCGAGAAGGTGTAGCCGCGCGCCTTGCCGATATCAAGTTTCCATGCGGTACGCACGGCCATGCTGCCTTTGAGTTCGACCAGCTTGGCCGGCTGGTCGCCCTTCTTTTCCGACGCGAATGGATTGAGCGAATTGAGGGTCGAGCAACCCGTCATCAGGGCCAGTACGCCGACACCAACAAGCTTGCTGCAAATACGCATTTTGTTCTACCTTGTTCCTGGACTATAGAGGACGCAAGGCCCGCGCCGCCGTCAGGCATGCGCGGGCCCTCTCATGGGGGAGGTTTACGCGGCTGCCTTTTGCTCGGCAGCTGCTTCCGTTTTCTTGTCGCCTGGTACGGTGCCGCCGATCGCTTCCAGCTTGATCTGCACCAGCTGACGCCCCGGCGCATTCGGATCCATGGCGGCGATCGCCGCGACATAGGCCGCGCGCGCCTCGTTCAGCTTGTTCTGCGCGACCAGCACGTCGCCCTTGCGGTCGTTCACTGCCGCGGTGAACTGCGGCAGGAAGGTGCCGTTCAATACCTTCAGCGCTTCGTCGAATGCCTTTTCGTCCAGCAGCACGCCGGCCAGGCGCAGGTTGGCGATCGATTTGTATTCGTCGTTGCCGTGCTCGGCCGCCCACTGCAGCTGCGCCTTGGCGGTCTTGAGGTCGTTCGCCTCGAAGGCGGTCTTGGCCGCGGCCAGGGCCGCCATCGGGGCGTAGGCCGACGCTTCGTACCTGGCGCGGATGTCGTTCGCCACGCGCTGCACCTTGGCATTGTCGTTCGCCAGCAGCGACGTCTGCAGCTCGTCGTACAGCGCCGACGCCTCGACCGACTTGTTGCGTTGGTGCGTCTGCCAGTAATTCCAGGCGGCGAAGGAGCCGAGCGCGAGAATCAGGACCCAGATGATGATGTTGCCGTACTGCGACCAGAACGCCTTGAAGGAATCAAGCTGTTCCTGTTCCTGGTGATCGTATGCCATGTGCGTGTTCTTGTGGTGAGTGGTTTATTGGCGGCGCCGGACGCCGGTTACGGATGGTAATGCACGTGATCGTGGTCGTGATCGTGGTCGTGGCCACCGGTGATCTGGTCGACCAGGTAGTCGACCACTTCCTCGAACGGCACGGCGGCCTGCTGCTGCTCGCCCACTTCGCCGCGCATGGTCTTCACTTGCGCGGCATTGTTCGCAATCTCGTCCTGGCCGATGATGACGGCAAAGGCGGCGCCGCTGCCGTCGGCCTTCTTCATCTGGCTCTTGAAACTGCCCGCACCCGTTGGCGTTGCGCAATGTAACACAACATCCAGGCCGGCATCCCGAATCCGCTCGGCCAGGATGAAGGACTGCAGCTGCGCCTCTTCTCCCTGGTGGACCATGTAGACGTCGCACACGTTCGGCTCATGCGGCTCGCCCAGCCCTTTCATCAGCTCGATGATGCGTTCCATGCCCATCGCGAACCCGACCGCCGGGGTCGGCTTGCCGCCGAAGGTCTCGATCAGCGGATCGTAGCGCCCGCCCGCGCAGATCGTGCCCTGGGCGCCCAGCTCGTCGGTGACCCACTCGAACACGGTGCGGTTGTAGTAATCCAGGCCGCGCACCAGGCGCGGGTTGACGGTGTACTGCACCGCGTTCTTGTCCAGGAGCGCCTTGACGCCGTTGAAGTGGGCCAGCGACTCTTCGCCCAGGTAGTCCAGCAGGCGCGGCGCGGCGTTGACCATCTCTTGCATCGCCGGGTTCTTGGTGTCCAGGATGCGCAGCGGATTGCTGTGCAGGCGGCGCTTGGCCTCGGCGTCGAGGAGGTCCTGATGCTGTTCCAGGTAGGCGATCAGGTCGGCGCGGTGGCGGTTGCGCTCCTCGGCATTGCCGATCGAGTTCAGCTCGAGACGCACGTTCTGCAGGCCCAGGTCATCCCACAGGCGGCGCGACATCATGATCATCTCGGCGTCGATGTCCGGGCCCGAGAAGCCGATCGCCTCGGCGCCAAACTGGAAGAACTGGCGATAGCGGCCGCGCTGCGGACGCTCGTGGCGGAACATCGGGCCCTTGTACCACAGGCGGCGCGGGCCGTCGTAGACCAGGTTGTGCTCGAGCACGGCGCGCACGACGCTGGCCGTGCCTTCCGGACGCAGGGTCAACTGGTCGCCGTTCATCGCATCCTCGAAGGAGTACATCTCCTTTTCGACGATGTCGGTGACGGCGCCGATGGCGCGCGCGAACAGGCCGGTCTGCTCGACGATCGGCGTCACGATCTTCTGGTAGCCGTAGCTCTTCAGGATCGTTTCGGTGGTGTTCTCGAACAGCTCCCACAGCGGCGCATCTTGCGGCAGGATGTCGTTCATGCCTTTGATGGCGACGATTTTTTCTGGTTTGGACATAAGTGTTAGCTCTCAAATCACCGTCGTTCCCGCGACGGCGGGAACCCAAGTTGCTCAGTGCAGTGGTACAGCAAGCAAACTGGGTTCCCGCCTTCGCGGGAACGACGAGCGGGGCCGGTGGCCGTATTTTATTGCGTTACCGCGTCGCGGCTGTAGTTCTTCTTCACATAATCGAGCACGATGGTCTTGAACTCATCGACGATGCGCTCGCCGCGCAGGGTCGCGAATTTCTGGCCATCGACGAATACCGGCGCGGCCGGCGATTCGCCGGTGCCCGGCAGGCTGATGCCGATGTTCGCGTGCTTCGATTCGCCCGGACCGTTGACGATGCAGCCCATCACGGCCACGTTCATCGCCTCCACGCCCGGATAGGTTTGCTTCCATTCCGGCATCTGCTCGCGCAAGAAGCTCTGGATGTTGTCGGCCAGCTCCTGGAACACGGTCGAGGTCGTACGGCCGCAACCCGGGCAGGCGATCACCATCGGGGTGAACTTGCGCAGGCCCATCGTCTGCAGGATCTCCTGGCCGACCACGACTTCCCGCGTGCGGTCGCCGCCCGGCTCCGGCGTCAGCGAAATGCGGATGGTGTCGCCGATGCCTTCCTGCAGCAGCACCGACAGCGCCGCGGTCGAGGCGACGATGCCCTTGCTGCCCATCCCGGCCTCGGTCAGGCCCAGGTGCAGCGGATAGTCGCAGCGGCGCGCCAGTTCGCGGTAAACCGCGATCAGGTCCTGCACGCCCGAGACTTTACAGGACAGGATGATCTTGTCGCGCGCCAGGCCGACTTCCTCGGCGCGCACGGCGTTCTCGATCGCCGACGTGATCAGGGCTTCGTACATCACCGCCTGGGCGCTCCATGGATTGGCGCGCGTGGCGTTCTCGTCCATGATGCGCGCCAGCAGCGACTGGTCGAGACTACCCCAGTTGACGCCGATGCGGACCGGCTTGTCATATTTGGCGGCGATCTCGATCATCTGGGCGAACTGGGTGTCGCGCTTGGCGCCCTGCCCCACATTGCCCGGATTGATCCGGTATTTCGACAGCGCCCGCGCGCATTCCGGATAGTCGCGCAGCAGCAGGTGGCCGTTGTAGTGGAAGTCGCCCACCAGCGGCACGTCGACTTCCATGCGGTCGAGCTGTTCGCGGATCGCCGGCACGGCCGCCGCCGCAGCCGGCGTATCGACCGTGATGCGCACGATCTCGGAACCGGCGCGCGCCAGTTCCTTGACCTGGATCGCGGTGCCGATCGCGTCGGCGGTGTCGGTGTTGGTCATCGACTGCACCACCACCGGGGCGTCGCCGCCCACCCAGACCTTGCGCTCGCCATTGGCCACCAGGACCTTGCGGCTGGCGCGGCGCGCAAGCGGGCCGGATGGTATTGCTGCGGCCGGCGCAGGCTGAGAGGTGCGGTCTTCGTTCAACGAGTTCATGTGATGTATTCCAGCTTCAACTTATTTCAGCGCCACGCGCGCAATGGTCCGACCCGACTGCTGCGGCAGCGCGACCTCGGCGCCGCGCAGGGTCGCGCTGACGCCGCCGGGGGCGCCGACCACCAGGGTCGCCGGACCGGTCAGCTCGACCGACTCGGTGCTGCCGCCCTTGACCAGGCGCGAGATCAGGGGACGGCCGCCGGCGCTCGGGCGCACTTCGATCCAGGAATCCTCGCGCACGTTCAGCACCAGGGTGTTGGCGCCGGCGGCGGGCGCCACGGCGGTGACCGCTGCGGCGGCGGTCGAGACGCCCGGGGCCAGCGTCGCGCCCGGCGCCGCGGCGCTCGGCGTTCCCACCGGCGCGCTGGCCGGCGGCTGCACGGCCGGCGCCGGGGCGGTCGGGGCGGCCGCCGGGGTGCCCGCCGGGGCGCCCCCTGGAGTGGCCGGCGTGGAACCGGGCGCTGCCGCCGGCGGCGCACCTTCGCCGGCCGGCGCCGGCACCGAGATCAACGGCACCGATGGATTGAGCAGGCCCGGGTGGGCGTCAGGCGCGGGCGCCGCGCCCGGCGCGGTCGCGCCCGGGGCAACGACGCCGGCGGCCGGGTTGTCCAGCACCATGGGGTCACCCGTCGCGCCATCGCGCTGCAGGCTTGGAATCAGGTCGAACTGCCAGGCCGCGACGGCGGCGCCGGCCGCCACCACGGCGGCCACGATCCAGCCCAGCGGCAGGCGGTTGCGGCGGCCGGCGATCGGGAAACGGGTCTGGGAAAACGTGGCCGGCCGCTGTTCGCGGCGCACGGCGCTGGTGTTGACGGGAGCGCCTGCCTGGGCTTCCGGCGGCATGTTCAACTCGATCATCGATACCAGCGGCGCGGCGTCGATCTTGAGCAGCTTGGCATAGACCCGCACGAAGCCGCGTGTCACGGCCGGGCTCGGCAGCGCGGCGTAATCGCCCGCTTCCAGCGCCACTACCTGGCGCGGCGCCAGCTTCAGCTGGTCCGCCACCTGTTCCACACTCCAGCCCATCGCTTCGCGCTGGGATTGCAGGGTCTTGCCAGGGATGCCGGGCTGGTTGCCCGGCGTAGCCGGCTGATCTGCTTGCTCGTTCATTGTCCTCGTCCTTGTCCGTGTGAGCTTCTAGTTGAGCTTGTCTTCGTGCCTACTCGTCGAAAGCGCCGCGCTCGAATGCCGCGTATTCGGGCGAACCGGGGAAGCGCCGGCGCAGCTGGGCCGCGAGCGTCGCTTCATGGGTCCGGTCGCCCAGATGGCGCTGTACGCGCAGCGCGAGCCAGAGCGCGTCGGCCGGCAGTGCCTCGATGCTGGCCGTCTCGATCAGGCGATTCACGAAAAAACCGGCGCGCTGCATGTCGCGCCGCTCGTAGTACACCCGCGCCAGGCCGGCATTCACGGCCGGCAGCGCCGGGCTCAAGCGCAGGGCCTCGAGCAGGTAGCGCTCGGCCGCGTCGAGATTCCGGTTCTTGATGCTGCACGCGCCCGCATTGATCAGCGCGGAGAGCGGCGTCTGGTAGGCGGGATTCTTGAGGGCGGCATCGAAATACCGCAGCGCCTCGAGCGGCCGGTTCACCGACTGGCACAGGAAGGTGCCGTAGTTGTTCGCGAACTCGGGATTGCCCGGTTCGAGGCGCAGCGCGTGGCGATGGTTCTCGTCGGCCAGCGGGAACTGCCCCATCGACGTATAGATCAGGGCCCGCAGGCCATAGGCGTCGGCGTAGTTCGGATCGGCCGCCAGCGCCTGCTTGACTTCGTCGAGGGCGATCTCGTGCTTGCCCTCCTGGTAGTAGCCGACCGCCAGCTGCACCCGGATCGAGGCGCGCTTTTCCAGCGCGGTCTGGTCCGAGGCGGTCCTGAGTTCGCCGCCGCGCGTCGTCGCCGCGCCGCCCGGCCCCGTGCCGGCGCAGCCGGCCAGCACAACGAGGGACAGGATCGATGCGGATGCGAGCCAGGCGGCGGCGAATTTCATCAGGTCGGGATCTCCACGATGCGGCCGAAGTCGGCGCCGAATTTCTTCTGGTACTCGGCCATCTTTTCCATGCGCTCGGCCACCCGGGTGCGGTCCTTGACCTCGCCCGCCAGCTGGCCGCAGGCGGCGTCGATGTCGTCGCCGCGCGTCTTGCGCACGGTGGTCACGATGCCGGCGTTCATCAGGACTTCGGCGAAGGCCTTGATGCGCGGGTTCTTGGAGCGGGTCAGGCCCGACTCGGGGAAGGGATTGAACGGGATCAGGTTGAACTTGCAGTTCACGCCGACCACCGGATCGTTCACCAGCGCGATCAATTCGCGCGCATGCTCGTCGCTGTCGTTGAAGCCGTCGAGCATGCAGTACTCGAAGGTGATGAAGTCGCGCGGCGCGAATTCGAGATAACGCTTGCAGGCGGCCATCAGCTCGCGCAGCGGGTATTTTTTATTGAGGGGCACCAGGATGTCGCGCAGCGCATCGTTCGAGGCGTGCAGCGACACGGCCATGGCGACCGGCACGTCCTGCGACAGCTTGTCGATATTCGGCACCACGCCCGAGGTCGACAGGGTCACGCGGCGGCGCGACAGGCCGTAGGCGTTATCGTCGAGCATCATCTTGAGCGCGGTGACGGTCGGCTCGTAGTTCAGCAGCGGCTCGCCCATGCCCATCATCACCACGTTGGTGATCTGGCGCTCGCCTTTCGGACCCGGCTCGATGCCCTTGGTGCGGCGCAGCTCGAACTCGGCCATCCACAGCTGGCCGATGATCTCGGCGACCGTCAGGTTGCGGTTGAAGCCCTGCTTGCCGGTCGAGCAGAAACGGCAGTTGACGGCGCAGCCGGCTTGCGTGGAGATGCACAGCGTGCCGCGGTTTTCTTCCGGAATGAACACGGTCTCGACCGCGTTGCCGTTGCCGACGTCGACCAGCCATTTGCGGGTGCCGTCGCTGGCCGTCTTGTCGCTCACGATGGCCGGCGCACGCACTTCGGCGCGCGACCTGAGCTTTTCGCGCAGCGACTTGGCCAGGTCGGTCATGCTGTCGAAGTCGCTTGCTCCGAACTGGTGGATCCAGCGTTGCAACTGCTTGGCGCGGAACGGTTTCTCACCCAAGTCGGCGCAGTAGGCGACGAGTTGCGCGGGATCAAAGTCCAGCAAATTGGTGAGAGTAGTCATGATGTAATCCTATATTCCTGAACCCGCTTGCGCCAGCCCTGGGCTGCGGGCAAGCGGGTTACTCATTTAAATTAGTCCGGGGAAGTACACCGGGGAACGCCCGGACTGCGCTCCCCCTTACTAATTAACGCGAGTAGACGTTCAGCGCCGGGAAGTAGTAAGCGATTTCCACAGCCGCGGTTTCGGCAGCGTCCGAACCGTGGACGGCATTGGCGTCGATCGAGTCGGCGAAGTCGGCGCGGATGGTGCCGGCGTCGGCTTTCTTCGGATCGGTAGCGCCCATCAGGTCGCGGTTTTTCAGGATCGCGCCTTCGCCTTCCAGCACCTGGATCATCACCGGCCCCGAGATCATGAAGTCGACCAGGTCCTTGAAGAACGGACGCGCGGCGTGCACTGCGTAGAAGCCTTCGGCTTCAGCGCGCGACAGTTGCACCATGCGGGCAGCCACGATCTTCAGGCCGGCTTCTTCGAAACGGCTATAGATCTTGCCGATCACGTTTTTTGCAACTGCGTCCGGCTTGATGATGGACAGGGTGCGTTCGATTGCCATGAGAAAACTCCAATAAGTGAAAGGTTATGAACTGAGAAATTCGCGTGAACTTTGAGACTCAATCAACCTTCAATTTTACCATACCTGCCCCGGATCTCCGATATTGCGGTAGTGGCAAGCATGGTGTTACAGTGGCGGCAAAAGTCCGTCCAATGTGATCTGTTCTTCATCTTCAGTTAAGAAAAATGAGTTAGGATCAACGTGACGTACCTTGCGTAGCACTCGCACGTACCATTTATCTAAACCGGAGGCACTATATGTACCCTAGTACCCAACAGCAAAGTACCATCGACCTGAGCAAGGGTGGTCAGGCCACGCGTAACAAAGTGTTACGCAACACGTATTGGCTGCTGGCGCTGTCGATGATTCCTACCGTGCTCGGCGCGGTTGCCGGCATGTCCCTGGGCATCGCCTTCACCGGCATCATGGGCTTCGTGATCTTCCTCGCGATCGCTTTCGGCTTCATGTGGGCCATCCAGAAGAACAAGGATTCCAGCCTGGGCGTCGCCCTGCTGCTCGGCTTCACCTTCTTCATGGGCCTGATGCTGGCGCCGCTGCTGACCCACACGCTCAATTACTCGAACGGCGCCAGCCTGATCATGACCGCCTTCGGCGGCACCGCCGCCGTGTTCGCCGTGATGGCCAGCATCGCCACCACCACCAAGCGCGATTTCTCGGGCATGGGCAGCTGGCTGATGGCCGGCGTCGTCGTCCTGCTGCTGGCCGTCGTCGCCAACATCTTCCTGCAGATGTCGGTGATGTCGATCGTGATCTCGGTCCTGGCGATCGGCATCTTCTCGGCCTTCATCCTGTATGACGTGCAGCGCATCGTCAACGGCGGCGAGACCAACTACGTCACCGCCACCCTGTCGATCTACCTGAGCGTATTCAACATCTTCACCAGCCTGCTGCGCCTGCTGGGCATCGTGGGCGGCGACGACTGACCGATCGCTGTCTCTCGACAAGAAACCGGCCCGCGGGCCGGTTTTTTCATGGGCGCGTCACACGCAGCAGGCTGGCATCCAGACCATCGGTCAGGACGTAGATCGCGCCGTCAGGGCCGACCTTGACGTCGCGCATGCGCTGGTTCAGTTCCGCCAACAGCGTCTGCTGGCCGACGATCCTGCCCCCATCGCGCACGACACGGTAAACCGCGCGCGCCTTCAGCGCCGGCACCAGGAGGTCGCCGCGCCACCCGGGGAACTGGTCGCCCCGGTAGACCGCCAGGCCCGCCGGCGCGATCGACGGCGTCCATTCCAGCAGCGGCGCTTCGAAGCCCGCCAGGCGGCGAAACGGCGTGACGCGCCCGAACGGATAGTCGATGCCGGCCGTGACCAGCGGCCAGCCGTAGTTCTTGCCTGCCGCGATCCGGTTGATCTCGTCGCCGCCACGGGCGCCGTGTTCGGTGAGCAGCAGGTCGCCATTGGCCGGATCGACGGCGATGCCCTGCGCATTGCGATGACCGAGGCTGTAGATCTCGGGCGCGGCGCCGGGGCGGTTGACGAAAGGATTGTCGGCCGGCGCCCTGCCTTCGCGGTCGAGCCTGACGACCGTGCCCAGGTGATTGGCCGGGTTTTGCGCCTCTTCGCGGCGCCAGTTGCCGTCGCCGACCGTCAGCGCCAGCGTGCCGTCCGGCAGGAAGGCGATGCGGCCGCCGTTGTTGCCGGCGCGCGGCTTCGGCGTGGAGCTGAACAGCACCCGGACGTCCGCGAGCCGCTCGCCCGCCAGCCTGGCGCGCACCAGGCGCGTGCCGTTGGCGCCCTCCCCGCCGTGGCCCATCGTCAGGTACAGCAAGCCGTTGCGTTCGAAGTCGGGATCGATGGCGACGTCCATCAGGCCGATGGTGCGGCCACGCTGGAACACCGGCGGCAGGCCGTCCGTCGCGATCGGCGTCGAACCGCCATCGGCGCCGATGGCAAGCAGGCGCCCGCCCATCTCGGTGACCAGCAGGCGACCGTCCGGCAGGAAGGCCAGCGACCATGGCCGCTCGAGTCCCCGCGCGACCGTCGCGACGCGGTAGCTGGCCGGATCGACCGCATCGAGCCGCCCGGCCGCGCCGGGCGACGTCACGAGGAACAGCAAGGCCGGCACCAGCGCCAGCATGGCCGCCAGCGCCGCGTGGCGCCGCCGCTTGCCGGGGCCGCGCGCCGGCGCGCTCATGCGGGCATACAGCAGGCCGCCGACGAACCCCGTCGCGGCCATCAGCGCATGGTCGGCGGCGCCGCGGGTCGCGGCGATGGCCGGCATGGGAATCACGTGCAGCATCAGCCAGAACGCCACCCACAGGGCCACGACCGCCGCCAGCGCGAAGATGGCGCTGCGCCAGGGTGACGGCGCGCGTTGCGCCAGCAGGTGCCCGGCGCCGAACGCCGGCAACAGCGCGACCAGCGCGATGCCGGTCATGACCGCGCCAAAGCCGGCCAGGTCGCCCAGGGTGGCCCGCAGCCGCTCCGCCAGGCCGACCGGCGCACCGAGCGCGGTGAGTTCGCCGAGATTGATCTGCGTCTGCACGACGCTGGCGACGGCCGCCGTGGCCACCGCGGCGGCAAGCCAGGCGGCGAGGTGCCGGGTGAGGTGTTTCATTCGATTCCTTCCGATGTTGCGCGGGCCGGACGCGTCATCGCACCGCGACCAGTTCCTTGATCCGCACCGCCAGCGCGTCCAGCGCGAACGGCTTGGTCAGCACCTGCATCCCCGGCATCAGGTGGCCGTTGCCGATCAGGCTGTTCTCGGCGTAGCCGGTGATGAACAATACCTTCAGCCCTGGCCTGCGCTCGATGCCGGCTTCGGCCATCTGGCGCCCGTTCATGCCGCCGGGCAGGCCGACGTCGGTCACCAGCAGGTCGATGCGCGCATCCGACTGCAGCAGCTTGAGTCCGGCCACGCTGTCGGCCGCCTCCAGCGCCACGTAGCCCAGGTCTTCCAGCACCTCGGTCACGAGCATGCGCACCGACGGCTCGTCGTCGACCACCAGCACCGTCTCGCCCTGGCCGGCCGGCGCTTGCGGCGCCGGCGGCAGGCCGATGTCTTCCGGCTTGAGTTCGCCATAATAGCGCGGCAGGTAGATGCACACCGTGGTGCCCTTCCCCAGCTCGGAATAAATGCGCACCTGGCCGCCCGACTGGCGCGCGAAACCATGGATCATCGACAGGCCCAGACCGGTGCCCTCGCCCATCGGCTTGGTGGTGAAGAACGGTTCGAACACCTTGGCCACGATCTCCGGCGTCATGCCGGTGCCGATATCGGTCACGCACAGCGACAGGTACTGGCCTTCCGGGATGTCATGCGTCCTGGAAGCCGAGTAATCGAGCCATTTGTTGGCGGTCTCGATCGTGATGCGGCCGCCGTCGGGCATGGCGTCGCGCGCGTTGATGCACAGGTTCAGCAAGGCGTTCTCGAGCTGGCCGGCATCGACCAGGGTCGGCCACAGTCCGACCGCGCCGACCACCTCGAGCGTGATCTGGGGCCCGATGGTGCGCCGGATGAGTTCTTCCATGCCGGACACCAGCGCATTAACGTCAATCGGCGTCGGCGCCAGCGTCTGGCGCCGCGAGAAGGCCAGCAGGCGGTGCGTGAGCGCGGCGGCGCGGCGAGCGGCGCCCTGCGCCACCGCGACGTAGCGCTCGAAATCGCTGAAACGCCCCTGGCGCATCCGGATCTGCATCAGGTCGAGCGCGCCGGTGATCCCCGCCAGCAGGTTGTTGAAGTCGTGGGCCAGGCCGCCGGTGAGCTGCCCCACGGCCTCCATTTTTTGAGCCTGGCGCAGCTGCTCTTCCAGGTTGCGCTGGGCCGTCGTCTCGATCCCGATGCCGGTGCGGCGCAGCGGCTGCCCGTGCTCGTCGAGATAGGTGCGCCAGCGCGAATGCACCCAGCGCACGGCGCCGTCGGGATGCAGCAGGCGGTATTCGAAGTTCGCGTCCTTGCCCGAGGTGAGGCTGCCCGCGATCTCGGCCATCAGTCCCGGACGATCGTCCGGATGGACGTTGGCCATGAGTTCCTCGACCGGCACGCCGCCGGCGGCGCGCACCGGCTCCACGCCATACAGGTCGGCGATCGCGGCATCGCAGGTGCAGGTGCGCGCCTGCAGGTCGGCGGTCCAGATGCCGACGCCGCCTACCGAGCGCAGGGCAAGGCGGGTAAAGTCCTCGGCGTCCTGCAAGGCTGTCTCGCGCCGGCGCCCGTGCGTCTGGTCGCGCCCGGCGGCAACCACCCTGCCCTCCTGGAAGGCGCCGGTCCAGCCGAACCAGCGCCATGAGCCGTCCTTGTGGCGCAAGCGGTATTCATGGGGCGTCACCAGGGGGCGCTCAAGCACGCCCGCGAACACGGCCAGCGTCGCGTCCAGGTCGGCCGGATGAGTGAACTCGATGAACTTGCGGCCGACGATCTCGTCGTCGGCATAGCCCAGCAGCCGGAGCCATGCCGGATTGACCGCTTCGATCGTCCCATCGCGCGCGACGACGACCAGCAACTCCTGGGAAAACCGCCAGAAACGCGCGCCTTGACGCCCGTCGTGATCGCCGTGTTTGGTCATGTCCATACGCACCTCTGTTTCCCTACAGTAAAACCGAGATGGATAGGCTGGTCTGTACGGTGTCGCTCATCCGTAGCAGCTGCTGGCCAAAACGTCAAACCGCCGGCCCGGCAGAACCGGGCCGGCGGCATGATCCCGCCGCTCGCGGCCCTCAGGCGAGGTCCGGCGTCGCGGGCACGTCGGCCGGCACATAGGCCGCGCCATCGGCGGGGCGCGCCGGCTTGTCGCCCAGCTCGAACACGCCGATCGATTCGACGTGCGAGGTGTGGGGGAACATGTTCACCACCCCCGCCTTCGTCATCACATAGCCCGCCTTGTGCACCAGGATGCCGGCGTCGCGCGCCAGGGTCGACGGGCTGCACGAGACGTAGACGATGCGCTGCGGCATCAGGTGTTCGTGGGTCTCGCGCAGTTCGGCCAGCGCCTGCGCCAGGGCCATGGCGCCGTCGCGCGGCGGATCGATCAGCATGCGCTCGAAACGGCCCAGCGCCACCAGGTCGGCTTTGGTGACTTCGAACAGGTTACGGGTGGAGAACGCGGTCTTCCCGGCCAGGCCGTTTGCCCTGGCGTTCTCCAGCGCGCGCGTGGTGAGCGCCGTGCTGCCCTCGATGCCGACCACCTCGCGCGCCTGGGTTGCCAGCGGCAGCGTGAAGTTGCCCAGGCCGCAGAACAGGTCGGCCACGCGGTCGTCCTTCTGCACGTCCAGCAGGCGCAGCGCCTTCGACACCAGCACGCGGTTGATGTGGTGGTTCACCTGGGTGAAGTCGGTCGGCTTGAACGGCATGCGGATGCCGAACTCGGGCAGCGTGTAAACCAGTTCCTTGCCCAACGGGTAGAACGGATAGGCCGTGTCCGGGCCCTTCGGCTGCAGCCACCACTGGATTTCCCACCCGTCGGCGAAGGCTTTCAGCAGGGTCTCGTCGGCGGCGCTGAGCGGCGCCATGATGCGCAGCACCAGCACCGTCGTCTCTTCTCCGATCGCCACCTCGATCTGCGGCACCTGGCTGTAGATCGACAGGGCGCCGATCAGCTCGCGCAGCGGCACCAGCAGGCGTGCGACGTGGTCCGGCAGGATCTCGCAGGTGGTGATGTCGGCGACATAGGACGAGGCGCGCTCATGGAAGCCGACCAGGATGCCGCCCTTCTTCGGCACGTGGCGCACCGACAGGCGCGCGCGGTAGCGGTAGTCCCAGGTCGGGCCGTACATCGGGCGCATGATCATCTCGGCCTTTACCCTGCCGAGGTGCCACAGGTTGTCTTCCAGCACGCGCCCCTTCATCGCCACCTGCGCAGCCGGCTCCAGGTGCTGCATCGAGCAGCCGCCGCAGTAGCCGAAATGCCGGCACTTCGGCTCGACCCGCATCGACGAGGCGCGCTGCAGGGTGACCATGCGGCCCGATTCCCAGTTCTTCTTCTTGCGCAGCGTCTCGAAGCTGACGCGTTCGCCCGGCAGCGCGCCTTCGACGAAGACCACCTTGCCTGGCGAGCCGTCCTCGTTCTCGAGGTGGCCAACGCCGCGCCCGTCCATGTCGAGGGATTTGATGTCGATGAAGATTTCTTGCATGGTGATGAGAAAGTGGAGTGAAGGCTGGCTCAGGCCCCGGCCGGCGGGGCGCGCATGGCCGGCCGCGCAAAAAGAAAATGGCCGAAACGGCCCGGCGGGCATGATAACAAGGAATCGGGGTGGGCGCTACCGGACGGCTTTGCCGTCACAGCAGGGAATCGCGCACCACGCCGCGCGCCGCCATCGCGCGCTTGAGCTTGACCAGCGCTTCCTGCTGGATCTGGCGCACCCGCTCGCGCGTCACGCCCATCTCTTCGGCCAGGGTTTCCAGCGTCGCCGGATCGTCGTTGTCGAGGCCGAAACGGCGGGTGACGACCAGGCGCTGCTTGTCCGGCAGCCGGGTCAGCCAGTCGCGCACCAGCAGCGCCACCTCCTGCTGCTCAGCGTGGGCGTCGGGACTGCCTTCGCCGTCGTCGGGCAGCATGTCCATCAGGCTCGATTGCGGATCGTTGTCGAGCGGCGCATCGAGCGAGGTCGCGTGCTCGGACAGGGTCAGGATGTCTTGCACTTCCTCGACCGGGCGGCCGACCAGGCTGGCGATGTCCTCGCTCGAGGCTTCCTTGCCGTCGTGCTTCTGGGCCTCGAGGTGGTATTTGGCGCGCAGCACGCCGTTGAGCTCGCGCACCATGTGCACCGGCAGGCGCACGGTGCGGGCCTGGTTCATGATGGCGCGCTCGATGCTCTGGCGGATCCACCAGGTGGCATAGGTCGAGAAACGAAAGCCGCGCTCGGGCTCGAACTTGTCGATGGCGCGCATCAGGCCGATATTGCCCTCCTCGATCAGGTCGAGCAGGACCACGCCGCGGTTGATGTAGTGCTTGGCGATCGAGACGACCAGGCGCAGGTTATGCTCGATCATCTTCTGGCGCGCGCCGAAGTCGCCGGACTTCGCCAGGGTGGCGAAGTGGACTTCCTCGCCGGGCGTGAGGAGCGGCCTGGCGCCGATCTGGTTCAGGTAGTGCTGGGTAGTGTCGGTCGCGAGCTCGGCCTGCAAGACCTTGCGCAACTCGTCGACCGTCTCGGTGCTGGCGTGGCACGCGAGCGCTTCCTCGCCCGCCACGCCGGCCGCGCCGTCGATGCGCCCGACCCGGTCGGTCTCGTCGTCAGCATGCGCGCGCTCGCTTTCCGGCTCATCCGGAAACTCGTCCGTATCCTCCTGGTCCAGCGAGTGCGGCGGGTGCGTCATACCGTTCCTAACGAACGGGCAAGAACCTCGTCGGGTCGACCGGCTTGCCCTGCTGGCGAATCTCGAAATGCAACTTGACCGCATCGGCATCGGAGTCGCCCATCTCGGCGATCATCTGGCCACGGCTCACGTTGTCACCCTCCTTGACCACGATCTTGCGGTTGTGGGCATACGCGGACAACAGGCTGTTGCTGTGCTTGACGATGACGAGATTACCATAACCGCGGATGCCACTGCCAGCATACATTACCTTGCCCGAACCGGCGGCGACCACTGGTTGGCCCAGCTTGCCGGCGATGTCGATTCCCTTGTTGCGGCCATCGTCGAAGGTGGCGATGACGCGGCCTTCCGAGGGCCACATCCAGCTCAGGCGCGCTTCGTCGCTGGTGGCCGGGGCCGAGCTCGCAGGCGCCGGCGGCGCGGCCGGAGCGGTGGTGGCCGGCGGCGTGGCGGCAGCCACCTTGCCTTCGCTGTAGGGGGTCTTGTCGGCGCGCGGCTCGGTCTTGCGCGGCACGCTGGCCGACGGCGGCATCGGCACCGGCTGGGTCTGCACATTCGCGGTGCGCTCGCCTTCCGGCTGGGTCACGCGCAATACCTGGCCAACCTTGATGTCGTCCGGATTGGCCAGGTGGTTCCAGGTCACCAGGTCGCGGTAATTCTGGCCGAAGTCGAGCGCAATGCGCAGCAGGGTGTCGCCCTTGCGCACGGTGTACATGCCGCGCTCGTCCTGTTTCGGCGCTTCTTCCACGCGTGCGGGAGCTGGCCGGCTTGGCGCGGCGCTGACGGGGCGCTCGACGACCGGCGCCTGGCGGGTAGTGGTGGAACAACCGGCCATGAGGCCGATGAAGATCGTCAGGAGGGCTAAACGCGGTGCTTGTGTCATTGGCATTCTTTTGTATTTACGGCGTACAACGGGGTTTCAGATGGTGCCTGGGCGCAGCGGCACGAA
Source organism: Massilia sp. UYP34 (assembly GCF_056279385.1). Lineage (NCBI taxonomy): Bacteria > Pseudomonadati > Pseudomonadota > Betaproteobacteria > Burkholderiales > Oxalobacteraceae > Massilia > Massilia sp. UYP34. The sequence continues at coordinate 349,236 of NZ_JBWBRF010000003.1, forward strand.
GTGGCACGCTTCCAGCATTTCGCTGGTCCACTCGGATTTGCCGGTGCGGGTGATACGGTGCAGGTGCTGGACCTGGGCGCCGACCGGCGCCACGAGATGCGCGCCGATGGCCAGCTGCTCGAGCAAGGCCCGCGGCACCTCGAGGCCGGCGGCGGCGAGGATAATGCCATCGAAAGGCGCGACCTGTGGCAAGCCTAGCATACCATCCCCATACTGCAAACGCAGGTTCGATATCCGCAGCGGCCGCAGGTTGGTCTTCGCGAGCTCGTGCAAGGGCCTGATGCGCTCGATCGAATACACATCTTTTGCGACGAACGACAGGACCGCGGCCTGGTAGCCGCAGCCGGTGCCGATCTCCAGCACTTTTCCCAGCATGGCGCCGGGAGGCATCGCTTCGCGCATTGCTTCTATCATGCGGGCCACGATATAGGGCTGGGAAATCGTCTGGTTGTGGCCGATCGGCAGCGAGGCGTCGACGTAGGCCTGGCCCGACATGGCCGGTTCGATGAACAGGTGGCGCGGCACGGTTTCCATCGCCCTCAGGACCTGCGGATCGGCCACGCCCTGGCGCGCGATTCGGCCCACCATCGCGCGCCGCACCGCTTCGGTGGCCTCCAGGTCGGAACGCCGGGCAGCCGGCGCGCTGCCGGCCACCTGCACATAGCCGGGCGTGCGCGGCGCCGGGCCTGGGGACGGCGGCGTCCTGGCGCCGGTATAGGTGGTGGCGTTGCGGGTGGCGGTCTGCGGCGTCTGCACCGGCGCCGGCGTGCCGGGCTTGCGCGCGCCGCTCGTCACCGAGGACAGCGGCAGCGGAAAGTTCGGTCGCGCATCCTTCATGCCAGCCCTCCCGCCAGCAGGGCCAACTGGGTCTTGTGGGTCAGGTCGATCTGCAGCGGCGTGATCGACACGCGGCCCTGCGCGGTCGCGTGGAAGTCGGTGCCCTCGCCCGCGTCGCGGCAGGCGCCGGGCGCGCCGATCCAGAAGATCTCGCGGCCGCGCGGATCCTGCGCACGGATCACGGGTTCGGCCTGGTGGCGGCGTCCGAGGCGGGTCGGCGTCAGCGGGCCGATGTCCTCGTACGGCAGGTTCGGGATGTTCACGTTCAGCAGGAAGGGCTTGGGCAGCATGTCGAAGCCACCGGCGGCGAAACGCTCGACGATGTCGCGCGCCACCCGGGCGGCCGAATCGACATGGGCCCAGCCGCCGTGCACCTGCGAGAAGGCGATTGCCGGCAGACCGAACAGGAAGGCTTCAGTGGCGGCGGCGACAGTGCCGGAATACAGGGTGTCGTCGCCCATATTCTGGCCATTATTGATACCAGAAACCACCAGATCGGGCGGCGCATCGGACATGCCGGTCAGGGCGATGTGCACGCAGTCGGTCGGCGTGCCATTGGTGAAATAGTAGCCGTTGGCCGATTTGTAGACCGACAACGGCCGGTCCAGGGTCAGCGAATTCGACGCGCCGGAGCGATTGCTGTCGGGGGCGACGACGACGATGTCGGCGATCGGCGCGAGCGCGTCCGCCAGCGCGGCCAGCCCGGGCGCCAGATAACCGTCATCGTTGCTGATCAAGATTCGCATGGCGGAGATTTTACCTGAAGCAACGCCCGTATCGATACCCGACATGAGAATTTCACGCCAGGATTTCACGATCCGGGACGGTCAATGGACCATCTTATAACAGTGCAGCAGCCATGCGACAGTTTACTGGAAAGGCTGGCAAGCTCGGCGACATTCCTGCGATGCCATCCTGGCAAGTGGCTTGTCGCGCCGTTAATTGGGGGGCGTGACGCGCGCTGGCAATGACATGTCGGCGCAGGTCGATGTGCAGTCGACGGGCGGCGACGAGCTGGCGTCGGGAGTCGATGGCGGTTGCCTGCCGGCAGGCCGGGGGCGACGGCCTCGGGCGCGCAGGCCGGCAAGGCGGCGAGGCGCGGCCCGGCGGCCCGGTGGGCTGGCGGTCTGCGGGTGAGCGGGCCGGCGGCCCGGTGGGCTGGCGGTCTGCGGGTGAGCGGGCCGGCGGCCCGGTGGGCTGGCGGTCTGCGGTTGAGCGGGCCGGCGTGCCGGCGATCCGGCGGCCGACGAGCCGGCGCGTGCGAACGGGCGCCGGTGCAAGCACTCGCCCGGAGCGGCGCCGGGCGTCAATGCCGGCGCAGAGCGCGCCGCGCTTTCAGCGCATCGTCATCGGATTGTCGCGCGCCGCCTCGATCAAGGCGCCTTCGAGCAGCGACACTTCGTCCTGGGTGAAGGACAGCAGCGCGTCCTTGTCGCCCTCTTGCAGATAGACCTGCTTGATCATGGCGGCGCCGCGCCGACGCAGCGGATGGGAGGCGCTGGGCTTGAGCACCGAGGTGCGCAGGCTGTCGGCCAGCGCCCTGGCTTCTTCGGGACTGCGGCTGTCGATCAGGTTCTGCAGCTCGGTGAGCTTGTGGCCCAGGTTGTCGGCCGCCTGACTGGTTTCGGCGTGCTCGCGCGATGCCGGCAATTCATGATGGCCGTGCGCCGCAATGCCGTTCGCCGCAGTCGACGACGATGGCATGCCGTGCGCCACGTAGTCCGGCGACAGGCTGGCGCCGGATGCCCCGGCCTGTGCCCGCATTTGCCCTGCCTGCGCCGGCGCGGCATCGGGCGGCGCGCCTTCGACTTCACGCAGGTGCTGGCGCAGCTCGGCCACCTGTTCGCGCAGGCGGCGCGCGGCTTCGGCCTCGCCCTGCTGGCCCAGGGTCGAGGCCAGCCGCAGCTGCATATTGAGCGTTTCAGGATGGCCAGCCCCCAGGTGCCGCTCGCGGGTGCGCGCCAGCGATTCCTGGATGCTGCGTACCGCCGCCAGGTCGCCCTGGGCAGCCAGGATCTCGGCCAGCGCCTCGCGCGCCGACAGCGTGCCGGCGGCGTCCAGGCCATCGTGCCGCTCGTAGGCCCGCAACACCGATTCGAGCATGCGGCGCGCGTTGCCCAGTTCGCCCGTCTCGCCCAGCAGCAGCGCCAGCCGCTGGCCGCAGCGCAGGGTGTCGGCATGCTCGCTGCCCTGGCGCCGGCGACGCGCGTCGAGCACCCGCTCGACCACGATCCGGGCGCGTCCGAATTCGCGCTGCTGCACCAGACTGTGCGCCAGGTCTTCGAGGCAGTCGAGCGTGCACGGGTGTTCGGCGCCGAGCGCGCGTTCGCTGGTGGAGACCACCTGCTCGTGCAGCGCCAGCGCCCGCTCGCCCTCGCCCAGCGCGGCCAGCACCCGCGCCAGCTGCGAGCGCGCCGCCAGCGTCTCGGGCGCTTCAAGGCCGGCCTTGCGCGCGCAGGACTGGACCAGCAGGTCGTAGTGGCGGCGCGCCTCTGGCAACGCGCCGCCGTCGAGCAGGAGCGCGGCCAGCGCGGCGCGGCCCTGGCGCGTGGCCGCATGGTCGTCGCCGAGCAGGCGCTCGCGCAGGGCCAGGCTTTCTTCGAGACAGGCGCGGGCCTCGTCGCGGCGCCGCTCGCGGCGGCACAGCTCGCCCAGGCGGCCGAGGTGTTCGGCCAGCGACGGCGAGCCGATCTCGTCGCCACTGGCCTGACGGCGCGCCTGTGCGACCGCGGCGCGCAGGCGCACTTCGGCCAGCGACTGCCAGGGGAAGCGCCCCGGCGCCAGCCACTCGGCGAGCAGCGCGGCATGGCGCGCCAGCGCCCGGCGGTCGCCGGCCGGGCCGGCGGTGGACAAGGCGTCGGCCAGCGCCAGCTGGGTCTCGTCGAACCAGCTGTCGAGATTGACGCGCGACCAGCCATAGCTGGCGCGCAGCAACGCCTCGAAGCGCGGCTGGTAACCCGGGCCCTGGCGCGCATCGCCGCGTCGCCAGCGTGCGTGCGGATCGCTGCGCGCGCCGTCGGCCGAGCAGGCCAGCGGATAGAGCAGCAGCGGACGCTGTTCTTCTTCATGGGTGCAGCGGTAATCGATTGCACGCCGCAGCACGCCTTCGATGCCTTCGATGCTGCCCGGCGCCGGCGTGAACAGGCCCACCAGGCGGTCGGGCACCAGGGTCGAGCACACGCTGACGGCGGCCGAGCGCCCGGCCGCGGTGGCGACCAGCACGTGGCCGAAATGCTGCGCCAGGCGCGCCGCGAAGCGGCGGAACAGCGCGGGACAGGCGTCGAACAGGGCTGCGTAATCGAGCCGGCCCGCGCGTTCGGCATAGCTGTCGTCGAAGCGTCCGGCGCGCAGCAGGTACAGCGGGCGGCGCCCGTCGGCGCGTTCGAGATAGGCCTGCCAGCCGACGCCGTCGATCACGCGGTCGGCCAGCTCCTCGCCGCGGCCGGCGGTGTTGCGCAGCCGCGCGCGGCAGGCCTCGAAGAACTCGAGCAGCCCGGGCCGGGCCGGGTCGTCCGCGTCGTCGCCGGCGGCATGCGCGACCGGAGGCGCCGCCGGGTGGGCGGGCGCCGGCCCGGCGCCATGCAGGGCGACAGGCGGGCCGGCAAACGGTTCATCGGCCGGCGCCGCGAAGTGGCGGTGCAGCGCCGGCGCCTCGAGATCCCAGTCGATCACCAGCACCGGCGCCTCGGCGTCCCCACCCGCCAGCTGCAGCGCCAGCGCCGCCAGCACGGCATTGCGCGCCGCGCCGCCCTCGTAGGCATAGAAGCTCGTCACCGCGCCCGGCATGGCCAGCGGCTGGAGCGAGATACCTTGTTGGTCCATATGGCTCCTCATTCTTTTGGAAACGTAAGTTCTGGAACATCGCGCCATTCGGGTGGGACAGCGGGAAGCACGAATTGGTTGCAGTCGTGGTCGAGCGGCACATGCTTTTTTTGACATGCGTAGTGGGCTGCGATCCGCTTGACCATCTTGTCAATGTCTGGCAAGAAGTCTGGATTCGACATCAGGTCGGGCGTGGCCATCGTGTAGTGCGAGAAATCGACGTAGAAGCGCGCGTCGCTGATCTGGGGCGGCAGCGATTCGGGGTGGCGCGTCATGACGACCGGGATGATCAGGCGGCTCGGCAGCGCATACCACCTGGCGCGCTCGGCCTCGATCAGGCGCATGGCCTCGTACTCGCGCCGCGTGTAGGCGTGGGCCTCGTACTTGGGCGTGTAGATGAGGATCATGCAGACGCTTTCGCACATCGCGCGTGCGATCTTGCGGTCGAGGTCGTCGCCGCCGCCCAGCTGCTCGGTATCGATAAACAGTTCGTTTTCGTTGTCGAAGTAAGGTTCGAGATAGCAGCGCAGGGCGTCGGCCAGGGCCGACTTGAAGCGCTGCATCAGCGCGTGTCGGCCGTGGGCGTAACTGAAGAAACAACCGTAACGGATTGCCATGCTTGTCCTCTGGTCCTGGCGCGCGCGGCGCCCGCATCTCAAGACTCTAGCGCGCGGTCCCCTGCCGGCTTTGCGGACGGACAAGCGGACACAGGCCTTGCGGACGAAGATTCGCTCTCTTTCTTAGGGCATAATTCGCCCCGCCAATAACTCCGCTAATAGACTGTGAGGAAGCAATGAAAGCCGTACGCTGCACCGCTTGGGGACCGCCAGACAGCCTGGTGCTCGAGGACCTGCCGGCGCCGGTCGCCGGTCCCGACGACGTCGTGGTGGACGTGAAGGCGGCCGGCGTCAACTTCCCCGACGTGCTGACGGTCCAGGGCAAGTACCAGGTGCGTCCTCCCCTTCCCTTCACGCCGGGCAACGAGTTCGCGGGCGTGGTGCGCGCCGTCGGCGCCGGCGTGCGCGACCTCGTTCCCGGCCAGCGCGTGATCGGCTTCACCCGCACCGGCGCGTTCGCCGAGCAGGCCGTGGCGCCAGGCAGCGCCTTCCTCCCCATGCCGGACGATATGGACTTCGAGGTCGCGGCCGCGATCACGCTCACCTACGGCACCGCGTACCATGCGGTCGCCGACCGCGGCGCCTTGCAGGCCGGCGAGACCATGCTGGTGCTGGGCGCTGCCGGCGGCGTCGGCCTGGCCGCGATCGAGATCGGCAAGGCCCTCGGCGCGCGCGTGATCGCGGCCGCGTCCAGCGACGAGAAACTGGCGGCGTGCAAGGCGCACGGGGCCGACGTGCTGATCGATTACGAGGCAGGGGACTTGCGCGAAGCGATCCGCGCCGCCACCGATGGCCACGGCCCGGACGTCGTCTTCGACCCGGTGGGCGGCAAGTACAGCGAACCGGCGCTGCGCTCGATCGCCTGGCGCGGGCGCCACCTGGTGGTGGGCTTCGCGGCCGGCGAGATCCCGCGCCTGCCGTGGAACCTGATGCTGTTGAAGGGGGCGTCGGTGGTGGGCGTGTTCTGGGGCGACTTCACGCGCAAGGAACGGGACGCGCACCTGGCGGCGATGCGGCGCATCACCGGCTGGATCGCCGCAGGAACCCTGAAACCACTGGTCTCGCGGCGCTATCGGCTGGCCGACACCGCGCAGGCATTGAACGACATGGCGGCGCGCAAGGTCATCGGCAAGGTCGTGATCGTGCCCTGACGCGCCGCTCAGGCCGCGCTCTCGTCCGCCTGTTCGAGCGGGCGGAAGAACTGGATGACTTCTTCCTGCACCCGGGTGCGCTTGAACGACGGCAGGCTCTGCCAGATGCGGCGGCCATAGGGCTTGGTGATGATGCGCGGATCGCAGATCATCAGCACGCCGCGGTCGTCGACGTCGCGGATCAGGCGCCCGGCGCCCTGCTTGAGGGTGATGATCGCCTCGGGCAGCTGGTGGTGCATGAAGCCATTCATGCCCTGCTTTTCCATCACCTCGATGCGCGCGGCCAGCACCGGATCGTCGGGCGGCGCGAACGGCAGCTTGTCGATGATCACCAGCGACAGCGCCTCGCCGCGCACGTCGACGCCTTCCCAGAAACTCTGGCTGCCGACCAGCACCGCGTTGCCGGCATTGCGGAAGGAATCGAGCAGCTCGGTACGGCCACGCTCGCCCTGCACGAGCAACGGGAAATCCCAGCCGCGCTCGGCGAATTCAACGCGCAGGCGCTCGGCCACCTTGTTGACGGCGCGAATCGTCGTGCACAGGAAGAAGGTGCGGCCGCCGGCCGCCTCGATCACCGGCAAGGCGGCATCGACCACGGCGTCGGTGTACACGGCCGCTTGCGGCTCCGGCAAGCCGGTCGGCACGTACAGGATGCCCTGGTTCTGGTAATCGAACGGGCTGGGCCAGGTCTTGGCCGGCTCGCCCGTCAGTCCCAGCTGGTCGGAAAAGTGCTTGAAGTCGTTCTTCACCGCCAGCGTGGCCGAGGTGAAGATCCAGCTGCGCGGCGTGCCCTCGCGCTGGCTGGCGAAGATCGGCGCGATCGACAGCGGCGTCTTGTGCAGTTGCAGCGAGGACGAGAAAGCCTCGGCCCACAGCACCGCCTGCTCGTTGGCCGGCGCCTTGTGGTCGGGCTTCCACGCCTCGAAGGCGGCGGCCAGCTCGTGCGCGCGCAGGCGGCAGGCTTCGATCGTCTCGGCGCGCGCGGCGTTTTCTTCCAGCACCGTGATCATGCCGGCGATTTCTTCCTTCAGTTTTTCCAGCGCCGGGAAGAACTGCGAACTTGGCATGATCTGCGGCAGCGACAGGCGCAGGTTGCCGTCGCCAAACGACAGGCGCAGGTCGCGCGCCGCCTTCTCGACCACGGTCACCACCTTGGCCCAGTCCGGGCCGCCGCGCGCATGGGCCAGGCCCTCGGCCAGCACGTCGCGGCACAGTTCCAGCACTTGCGAGGTCGAGATCGACTGGCCGAAGAACAGGGTCGCGACGTCGGGCAACTGGTGCGCCTCGTCGAAGATGATGGTATTGGCCGACGGCAGCAGCTCGGCCACGCCGGTATCCTTCAGCGCCACGTCGGCGAAGAACAGGTGGTGGTTGACCACCACCACGTCGGCCTGCTGCGCTTCCCGGCGCGCCTTCATCACGAAGCAATCCTGGTAGTACTGGCACTCGGCGCCCATGCAGGTGTCGCGGGTCGACGTGACCAGGTTCCACACGGTGGCGGTCTCGGGCACCTTGGCCAGCTCGGCCTTGTCGCCCGAGCTCGTCATCTTGATGAAGCGCGAGATCTCGCGCAGGTGACCGACGTCGTCGCGCGAGGTCAGGCGCCCGTTCTGCAGGGTGCGCTCGAGGTGGAAATGGCAGACGTAGTTCGAGCGGCCCTTGAGCAGGGCGACCGAGACCGGCGCGCGCAGGGCGGCGCGCACGGTCGGGATATCGCGCAGGAACAATTGATCTTGCAAGTTCTTGGTGCCGGTCGAGACGATGGTCTTGCCGCCCCACAGCAGCGCCGGCACCAGGTAGGCGAAGGTCTTGCCCGTGCCTGTGCCGGCCTCGGCCATGAGCACTTGCTGGTCGGCGATGGCCTGGGCCACGGCCTTGGCCATTTCGGTCTGCGACTGGCGCGGCTTGAAGGTGCCGACGGCGGGCGCGAGCGGGCCGCCCGCACCGAACAGGCGATCGACGTCGGCGTCATACTTGCCTGCGGGCGCCTGGGTTGCCGACGCTGCGACGACGTCGGCAGCGTCGGCCCCGGTCGGCGCGGCGGCGAGGCCGGAGCCAACGGGAGATTCGGGTAGGTGGTCGGTCAAAATACGTGGGTCTGTTGTGCCTGAAGGCAATGCATCAGGCGGGGATATCGGGTACCAGCTGCATCTTCAGCAGCGTAATATGATCTTTGAGCTGCAGTTTACGCTTCTTGAGGCGGCGCAGTTGTAACTGGTCGGCATGACCGTCCGCCGTCAACAGGGAGATCACGGCGTCGAGGTCGCGGTGTTCCACATCGAGTTCGATAATACGGCGCTGGATGTCCTGGACGTCGGTCATGTTTACTGTTCCAAACAGTTCAGTGAAAAATGCGGTTGCGGGAAAAAAATGGCGGGCAGCGCCGGCCGGGCGCGGCGCGCCGGGGCTTGCCATGTTGTTGCTACGAGATAAACTTGCAAGCAGATGGCTTCTCAGTGCATAGTTTAATCGAGGCGGAGGTTGCCGCCAACAAAGATTGGCGTTAGCGTCCTGGAAAACACGGATTTATGACTTCTTACAAGATCGAAGCGGGCACCGCGCAACATATCGGGAACCGCCCCCAGCAGAGCGACCGCGCCGCCCTGTTCACCGGCGCCCGCGCGCCCGGCTACGTGCTCGCGGTGCTGTCGGACGGGGTCGCCAGCCCGGCCGGGGCCGACCAGGTGCTGCACACGGCGCGCCAGGTCTTCGACGAATTCAAACCCGGCGACGGTCCCGGCATCGAGCGCCTGGCCCGACTGCTGCACGAGATGATCAGCGAGACCCACACGGTGATCAAGATGAACGCCGTGGCCACGCAGACCGAGATCCACGCCAGCTTCGTCGGCCTGGTGATCAGCCCGCACGGCGAGGCGGTCTGGGCCCATGTGGGCGATTCGCGCCTGTACCGCTTCGAGCACGGCAAGTGCGTGGTGCGCACGGGCGACACCGCCTACGTCGAGCACCTGGTCGCCAGCGACCGCCTGCCGCCGGAAGCGGCGCGCAACCACCGCCGTTCCAAGCTCCTGCTCAACGTATTGGGTAACAGCCGCAAGGAGCCCTTCGTCACGACCGGCAGCCATAGCGGGCTGGCGGCGGGCGACAGCTTCTTGCTGTGCTCGGACGGCCTGTGGCATTTCTTCACCGACGCCGAGCTGGCGGCCGTGACCGCCAGGACGACGCCGCGCCAGGCCTCCGAAATGCTCATCAACAAGGCCACCGAGCGCTCGCAAGGCAAGGGCGGCAATTGCACCATGGCCATCGTGAAACTGGTCAAGCCGGCGCAGGACGGGTCGTTCGCAGGGCCAAGATCGCCGTCGGCGTGAACAACGAACCGACCTGAACAGGCGCGAGTTCCCCCTCCCTGCTGCCCAGGCACGTCATTCCCGCGCAGGCGGGAATCCAAGCCTGCTCGCACGACGGCTACGTTCGACCTTGTGGCCGCGCATGCGAATGAGGTTCCCGCCTGCGCGGGAACGACGTACTTAAGCTAAGGGCTAGTTCGTCGGCGCCGGCTGGTTGCCGTTGGCGCGCCTGGCTTCGTCGGCCGCGCGCTCGGCCGCCTTGGCTTCGCGTTCGGCCACGCGGCGCGCCACTTCCTTCTGGCGTTCTTGCGATTTGCGGCGACGCTCTTCATAGGCCGCGACATTGGCCGCGCGCTCGGCGGCTTCCTGCTCGGCGTTCGCCGTGCTTTCCTGGGCCCGCTGCTGGCCGCGCACCACGCGCGAGTCGCCCGACCTGGCGCGCGGCGGCGCGGCGGCGGCCGGTTTTTTCGCCGGCGGCGCGGCGGCGGCCGGTTTCTTCACCGGCGGCGGCTCGGCGGCCAGCCTGGCTTCTTCTTGCGCATAGGCGGCATCGGCTTCGGCGATCGCCCTGTCGCGCTCCTCGACCTTCAGGCGGCGCAGGTAGTGCGAGGCCTCGATCTCGATCGCACGCTGCGTCGCCAGGGCCGCGCGCCGCACTTCGCGCGCTTCGTCCAGGCAGCGATTGACGAAGAATTTCTCGTAGCAAACCACCTCGCGCTCGGCAAAGCGGGCCTCGATCGCGGCGCGTTCCGAGGCGACCGTGGCCAGGCGCTGTTCGGCCTGTTCGGGCGACGTCGTGGGCGCCGGCGGCGCCTCCTGCAGCGCCAGCTCGGGGCCCGCGCAAGCCGCCAGCAACAGGGTCAATGCAGCCACTGCGGCGGCGCGCAGCATCGGTTGTCTTCTCATGGTGTTCCTTTCGATCATGCAATGGCGTCGGCCGCGCCGCGCCGTTCGGCGAGCAGGTACTCGCGCGACTGCATCTCGATGATACGCGATACGGTGCGGTGGAATTCGTTCGCCAGCTGGCCCTTGGTGTAGAGCTCTTCCGGTTCGACCGCGGCCGACATGATCAGCTTGACCTTGTGGTCGTAGAACACGTCGATCAGCCAGGTGAAACGGCGCGCCTCGGACGACTGGGCGGCCGACATCGCCGGGATGCCGGACAGGATCACGGTATGGAACTGGCTGGCCAGTTCCAGGTAGTCGTTCTGCGAGCGCGGGCCGCCGCACAGGGTGGCGAAGTCGAACCAGATCACGCCGCCGGCGCGGCGCAGCGCGCGGATCTCGCGCTTTTCGATATAGACCACCGGCGACTCGTCGGCGGTATCGGCCACCCTGGCGTAGGCGTCGCGCAGCGCCTTGTCGGACGCCGCATCGAGCGGCATGTAATAGGCCTCCACCTGGGCCAAAGCGCGCTTGCGGTAGTCATTGCCGGCATCGACGTTCAGCACATCCAGTTTCTCCTGCAATAGCGCGATGGTAGGCAGCATGCGGTCGCGGTGCAGTCCGTCCGGATACAGGGTCGACGGTTCGTAGTTCGAAGTCATCACGAAGCTCACGCCGTTGTCGAACAGGGCCTTGAGCAGGTTGTACAGGATCATCGCGTCGGCGATGTCCGACACGTGGAACTCGTCGAAGCAGATCAGGCGGTATTTCCTGGCGATGCGCTTGGCCACTTCGTCGAGCGGATCGGCCACGCCCTTGAGCTCATCGAGCTGGCCATGCACGGCGCGCATGAACTCGTGGAAGTGCAGGCGCGTCTTGCGCACCACCGGCACCACCAGGTAGAACGAATCCATCAGGAAGGATTTGCCGCGCCCTACCCCGCCCCACATGTACACGCCCCTGGGCACGTCGGGACGGTTGATCAGGCGCTTGAAAGCGGACGACCGCTGGGCCTTGTAATGGACCCAGTCGTCGTACGCCTGTTGCAGGCGGTCGACCGCCATCTGCTGCGCCGGGTCGGACTTGAAGCCGCGCTCGTTCAGCGCGTGCTGGTAATACTCTTGGACGTTCATATGGGAGTTGCCAAAAGTAGGGTGGACGGGTCCCCCGTCCACGCGTTCAACGAACGGCGTGGCGCCACGATGGTGACCATGCCCGCGCGGGTTGAACGCGTGGACGGCGGAGCCGTCCACCCTACGATTTGCCGGCGCCGGAGCGCCAGCCGATTTCGCTTTATTAGAAGTTCAGCGAACGCTTGTCCACCGCCAGCGCGGCTTCCTTGGTCGCTTCCGACAGCGACGGGTGCGCGTGGCAGATGCGGGCGATGTCTTCCGACGACGCCTTGAACTCCATCGCGACCACGGCTTCCGAAATCAGCTCGGAGGCCATCGGGCCGACGATGTGCACGCCCAGGATTTCATCGGTCGTGGCGTCGGCCAGGAACTTGACCATGCCCGAGGTGTCGCCCAGCGCGCGCGCACGGCCGTTGGCCATGAACGGGAAGGTGCCGGCCTTGTACTGCACGCCTTCGGCCTTCAGCTGCTGCTCGGTCTTGCCGACCCATGCGATTTCCGGCGAGGTGTAGATCACCCAGGGAATCGTGTTGAAATTGACGTGGCCGTGCTGGCCAGCGATGCGCTCGGCAACCGCCACGCCTTCTTCTTCGGCCTTGTGCGCCAGCATCGGGCCGCGCACGACATCGCCCACCGCCCACACGCCCGGCAGGCTGGTGCGGCATTCGTCGTCGACCACCACGAAGCCGCGCTCATCCAACTGCAGGCCCACGGTCTCGATGCCGAGACCATTGGTGTTCGGCACGCGGCCGATCGAGATGATCAGGCGGTCGAAAGTGGCCGTCGAGGAAGCGCCGGTCGCATCCGCGTATTCCACGGTGACGTCGTTGGCGCCCTTGGTGATCGCACCGATCTTGCAGCCCAGGTTGATCTTCAGGCCCTGCTTGGTAAACAGCTTGTGCGCTTCCTTGGCGATCTGCTCGTCGACCGCGCCCAGGAAAGTCGGCAGGCCTTCCAGCACCGTGACGTCGGCGCCGACACGGCGCCACACGCTGCCCATTTCCAGGCCGATGACGCCGGCGCCGATCACGCCGAGCTTGCCCGGCACGGCGTCGATCGCCAGGGCGCCGGTGTTCGACAGGATCAGTTTCTCGTCGAATTCCGCGCCCGGCAGCTGGCGTGCGTTCGAACCGGTCGCGACGACCACGTTTTTCGCCGTGATGGTGTCGGTGGTCGGGCCGCTGACGTTGATGGTGTAGCCCGCATCGCCCTCCGCCTTGCCGGCGAACGCGCCGCGGCCGTGGAAGAAGGTGACCTTGTTCTTCTTGAACAGGAACAGGATGCCGTCGTTGTTCTGCTTGACGATGGTGTCCTTGCGCTTGAGCATGGTGCCCAGGTCGAGCTCCAGGCCCGAGACCTTGATGCCGTGGTCGGCGAAGGCGTGGCCGGCGTGCTCGAAGTGTTCCGACGATTGCAGCAGCGCCTTGGACGGGATGCAGCCGACGTTGGTGCAGGTGCCGCCCGGGGCAGGCTTGCCGGCGGCGGTGCTCCACTCGTCGATGCAGGCGGTCTTGAAGCCCAGCTGGGCCGCGCGGATGGCGGCGATGTAGCCGCCAGGACCGCCGCCGATCACGACGACGTCAAATTGTTTATCGCTCATTACTTTGATTCCTCTTTATTCTTCCGGAACGAATACCCACAACAGCAGGTAGATCAGGATGCCGAAGCCGAACGTCAGGACGAACAGCACGAAGATCAGGCGCCAGACCCACGATTCGAGACCGTAGGTGCGCGCCAGGCCGCCGCACACGCCGCCCAGCCAGCGGTCGATCCGCGAGCGGCGCAGGCCGCTCAGCAGGTCGTCGCGGTGCCGGTCGAACGAAATCCGCTCGCTGGCCGGCGGCTCCCTGAAGGTCGGCTCTTTAGTGAGACTCACGGTCGACGCACCCGACAGGATGCGCGCCTTGGCCTGCTCGAATTCGGCATCCGACAGCGCGCCGGCCTGGTGCAGCTCGTGCAGCCGCTTGATTTCGTCTGACAGCATGGCGTTCTCCGGCAAACAGCAAGCCGGCGCCGCGGTTCGATCACCGACGCGGCGCCGGCACGGGGTGGATTACAGGTCCAGCAGCAGGCGGGCCGGATCTTCCAGCGCGTCCTTCATCGCGACCAGGCCCAGCACGGCTTCGCGGCCGTCGATGATGCGGTGGTCGTACGACATTGCCAGGTAGTTCATCGGACGGATGACGATCTGGCCGTTCTCGACGACGGCGCGGTCCTTGGTCGCGTGCACGCCCAGGATCGCCGACTGCGGCGGGTTGATGATCGGGGTCGACAGCATCGAGCCGAACACGCCGCCGTTCGAGATCGAGAAGGTACCGCCCGACAGGTCGTCCAGGGTCAGCTTGCCGTCCTTGGCTTTCTGGCCGAACTCACCGATCTTCTTCTCGATCTCGGCGATCGACATCTGGTCGGCGTTGCGCAGGATCGGCACCACCAGGCCGCGTGGCGAACCGACGGCGATGCCGATGTCGAAGTAGCCGTGGTAGATGATGTCGTTGCCGTCGACCGAGGCGTTCAGGATCGGGTACTTCTTCAGCGCGGCAACGGCGGCCTTGACGAAGAAGGACATGAAGCCCAGCTTGACGCCGTGCTCTTTCTCGAACTTGTCCTTGTACTTGTTACGCAGGTCCATGACCGGCGCCATGTTCACTTCGTTGAAGGTGGTCAGGATGGCGTTGGTCGATTGCGACTGCAGCAGGCGCTCGGCGATACGGGCGCGCAGGCGGCTCATCGGCACGCGCTCTTCCGGACGGTCGCCCAGGCTGGCTGGCGCCGGAGCGGCGACTTGCTGCAGGGCTGCTTTTGGCGCGGCGGCAGGTGCGGCGGCAGGTGCGGCGGCCGGCTTGCCGGCGACAGCAGCCAGGGCGTCGCCCTTGGTCACGCGGCCATCGCGGCCCGAGCCTTCGACGTTCGACGCGCTCATGTTGTTGTCGGCCAGGATCTTGGCGGCGGCCGGCATGGCCACACCCGCTTTCGACTGGTCAGCCGCCGGCGCGCTCGCCGCTGGTGCGGCCGAGATCGATGCGTTCGGCGCCGCCGATGGAATGGCCTTGACCGAGATCGGGCTGGTCTGGGCCGATGCTTCGGTATCGATGACCGCGATGACTTCGCCAGCGACGACGGTATCGCCGTCGGCTTTGAGCAGCTGCACGATCACGCCGGCGCTCGGCGCCGGCAGTTCCAGGACCACCTTGTCGGTCTCGATGTCGATCATGTTTTCGTCGCGCGAGACGGATTCGCCGACTTTCTTGTGCCACGACAGCAGGGTTGCTTCAGCAACGGATTCCGACAGAACAGGTACCTTGACTTCGATTTGTGCCATTTTCTAAAACTCCAGTAATTATTCTTTGCAAGTACCCCCACGCACGGAACGTGGGGGTCGTGGTTTTACCCTATCTGACGAGATTACTTCGTCAGAATGAAACCCTTGAGCTTCGAGAACGCGGTTTCGAGCAGTTCCTTTTGCTGGGCGATGTGCTTGTCCGCATACCCCACCGCCGGCGAAGCCGACGCGGCGCGACCGGCGTAGGCCAGGCGCTGGCCATCTTCCATGCCTTCGAAGATGTTGTGCTGGATCTGGAACCATGGCCCCTGGTTCTGCGGCTCGTCCTGCGCCCAGACCACTTCGGTCGCGTTCGGGAACTTCTTCAGTTCGGCGGCGAACGACTTGTGCGGGAACGGGTACATCTGCTCGATACGGATGATCGCGGTGTCGGCGCTGTTGCGCGTCTTGCGTGCATTGACCAGGTCGAAATAGACCTTGCCCGAGCACACGACCACGCGCTTGACCTTGCCTGCATCGACCTTGTCGTCGCATTCGCCGATGACGGTCTGGAAACCGCCCTTGGTCAGGTCGGTCAGCGGCGAACCGGCATCCTTGTTACGCAGCAGCGACTTCGGCGTGAAGATCACCAACGGCTTCCTGAACTGGCGCACCATCTGGCGGCGCAGCAGGTGGAAGATCTGGGCCGCCGTGGTCGGCTGCACCACTTGCATATTGTTGTCGGCGCACAGCTGCAGGAAGCGCTCGATACGGGCCGACGAGTGCTCCGGACCCTGGCCTTCGTAGCCGTGCGGCAGCATCATGACCAGACCCGAGGCGCGGCCCCACTTCACTTCGCCCGAGGCGATGAACTGGTCGATGACGACTTGCGCGCCGTTGACGAAGTCGCCGAACTGGGCTTCCCAGATGGTCAGGGTGTTCGGTTCGGCGGTCGAGAAGCCGTATTCGAAGCCCAGCACCGCTTCTTCGGACAGCACCGAGTCGATCACGGTGAAGTCGGCCTGGTTGTCGGAGACATTGGCCAGCGGCAGGTAGATGCCCTGGTCCCAGCGCTCGCGGTTCTGGTCGTGCAGCACGGCGTGGCGGTGCACGAAGGTGCCGCGGCCGGCGTCCTGGCCCGACAGGCGGATCGCGTAGCCCGAGGCCAGCAGCGAGGCGAAGGCCAGGTGCTCGCCCATGCCCCAGTCGAGGTTGACCTCGCCGCGGCCCATGGCGGCACGGTCGGCCAGCACTTTTTCGACCAGCGAATGTGGCTTGAACCCTTCAGGCACCTTGGTGATGCGTTCGGCCAGGCGCTTCAGTTCGGTGACCGGCACGGCGGTGTCGGCGGCGTCGGTCCACTTCTTGTTCAGGAACGGCGCCCAGTCGACGGCGTACTTGCCCTTGAAGTTGGTCAGCACCGGATCGACCGTGTGCTTGCCGGCGTCCATGGCGTCGCGGTAGGCCGCGACCAGCTTGTCGCCGCCATCGGCTTCGATCGTGCCCTGCGCGGCCAGCTTCTCGGCGTACAGCTTGCGGGTGCCCGGGTGCTTGGCGATCTTCTTGTACATCAGCGGCTGGGTCAGCGCCGGCGTGTCCTGCTCGTTGTGGCCCAGCTTGCGGTAGCAGATGATGTCGACCACGACGTCCTTGCCGAACTCGGCGCGGTAGTCGAGGGCGATCTGACTGGCCAGCACCACGGCTTCAGGATCGTCCGCGTTCACGTGCAGCACCGGCGCCTCGATCATCTTGACGACGTCCGAGCAGTACAGGGTCGAACGCGCGTCGCGCGGATCCGAGGTGGTGAAGCCGATCTGGTTGTTGATGACGATGTGGACGGTGCCGCCGGTGCCGTAGCCGCGGGTCTGCGCCAGGTTCAGGGTTTCCATGACCACGCCCTGGCCGGCGAACGCGGCGTCGCCGTGCACCAGGATCGGCAGCACTTCCTTGCCCTTCTTGTCGCCGCGACGCATCATGCGCGCCTTGACCGAGCCTTCGACGACCGGGTTGACGATCTCGAGGTGAGATGGGTTAAAAGCAAGTGACAGGTGGACCGGACCGCCCGGGGTCGAGATGTCGCTCGAGAAGCCCTGGTGGTACTTCACGTCGCCGGCCGGCAGGTCGTCGGCGTGCTTGCCTTCGAATTCTTCGAACAGGTCGGCCGGGCTCTTGCCCAAGGTATTGACCAGGACGTTCAGGCGGCCGCGGTGGGCCATGCCGATCACGATTTCCTGGATGCCTTTTTCACCGGCGCGCTGGATCACTTCGTCGATCGAGGCTATGAACGACTCGCCGCCTTCCAGCGAGAAGCGCTTGGCGCCGACGTACTTGGTGTGCAGGTAGCGTTCCAGGCCTTCGGCCGCGGTCAGGCGCTCGAGGATGTGCTTCTTCTTCTCGGCGCTGAAGGTCGGGGTCGAGCGGATCGATTCCAGGCGCTCTTGCAGCCAGCGCTTTTCGGTCGGGTCGCTGATGTACATGAACTCGGCGCCGATCGAACGGGTGTACGTATCGCGCAGCATGTTCAGGATATCGCGCAGCGGCGCGGTTTCCTGGCCAAAATACGTGTTGCTGATATTGAAGACGGTGTCGAGGTCGGCTTCGGTGAAGCCGTAGAAGGCGGGGTCGAGTTCCGGCAGGGGTGGACGTTCCTGGCGCTGCAGCGGATCCAGGTTGGCCCAGCGCGAGCCGAGGTAGCGGTAGGCGGCGGTGATCTGGGTGACGGCGACGCGCTTGCGGCCCAGTTCTGAGTCGGCCGAAGCGACGACGGTACGGATCGGGCCCTGCTTGGCGCGTTCCGCGAACGAGGCCACCACCGAGGAGTGCACCACATCGGGGCGGTTCGAGCCGTCGACTGCCGGCACGTGCTGCATCTGGTCGAAATAGGCGCGCCAGTTTTCGGGCACCGAGGTCGGGTTGTCCAGATAGGCCTCGTACAACTCTTCCACGTACGGGGCATTGCCGCCGAACAGGTAGGAGTTGGCGTTAGATTGTTGCATCATTCTTGCTCACCTTTCTTTTCGCGCTTCGCGAGGTTTGGGCGGGTTGTTTAAAACCTTCCGCGACACGGCCTGACCGGTTAGCGGATTGCACTTCAAGACATCAAGTTGTGGGGGAAGGACTGTTCGGTACCAAAATACTTGTGCAAAATCCTGCCAATTTGCGCATATTATTGTAACGCATGATCTCGGCCGAGGCAGATTCTGGCCCAAGAAATTATTTATTTCAAAATGTATGTTCCGGCGTGGTGATTTCAGCAACTATTTCACTGCCGGGTTGACCGTGTAAATGATAATCGTTATCATTTGCTGATGTCTTCATCCGCGCCTCCCCTCGACCATCAACCCGGGCCTGCCCCCGAGGCCGCGCCCGCGCCTGCCGCCACCGCCGCATTCGTGACGCCTGCCAGCCCCGCGGCCGGCAGCGGCTTGCCCGGCGCCGGCCGCGCCATGTGGCTCAAGCAGCTGCATCAGTGGCACTGGATCAGTTCGGCCATCTGCCTGATGGCCATGCTGCTGTTCAGCTTTACCGGCCTGACCCTGAACAACGCCACCCTGGTCGAGGCCAGGCCCGTGGTCACGCGCCTGAAGGCGACCCTCCCCGAGCCGCTGCGGGCCCAGTTGCAGGCCTATGCGGAAGACCACGTCGACGCCGAAGTGCCGCTGCCGAGCGAGATCGCGGACTGGACCAATGGCGCCTTCCCGGTCGACGTGCGCGGCAAGCGCGCCGAATGGAGCGAGGAAGACGCCTACGTCGCCCTGCCCCGCCCCGGCGGCGACGCCTGGCTGCGCATCGCCGTCGACGGCAGCGCCGAATTCGAGCGGACCGACCGCGGCTGGATCTCCTGGCTCAACGACATGCACAAGGGGCGCAACACGGGCGCGGCCTGGAGCTGGTTCATCGACCTCTTCGCCGTGGCCTGCGTGGTGTTCTGCATCACCGGTTTCCTGATCCTGAAGTACCACGCGGCCAAGCGGCCGTCGACCTGGCCGGTGGTCGGTTTCGGCGTCGTGCTGCCGATCGTGCTGGCCCTCCTGTTCGTTCACTGAGTTTTGCCCACCGCCCCATCAACCTGAGAGAAGACCAAGAATGAAACTGTCTTATTCGCTCGCCCTTGCCCTCCCGCTCGCGTCGGGCTCGGCCATGGGCGCCGACCTGTCGGTCAAGTTCGAACTGCCGCAGCTGAACGTGGCCGAGTACCACAAGCCCTACGTCGCGATCTGGATCGAGCATGCCGACCAGAGCATCGCTTCCAACCTGGCCGTGCTGTACGACGTCAAGATGAAGGACAAGGGCGGCGAGAAATGGGTCAAGGACTTGCGCACCTGGTGGCGCAAGGCGGGCCGCGACGCCACCCTGCCGATCGACGGCGTCAGCGGCGCCACCCGCGCGCCCGGCGCCCACACCATGAAGTTCAACGGCGCCAGGCACGGCATCGACAAGCTGCCGGCCGGCGACTACAAGCTGGTGGTCGAAGCGGCGCGCGAGGCGGGCGGACGCGAAGTGGTCAAGGTGCCGTTCACCTGGGCCGGCAAGGGCAAGCTGGCGGCGAACGCGGCCGGCAAGGAAGAACTGGGCGCCGTCTCGCTCCAGATCCAGTAACGACCAATACACACAATCAGGAGAACCACATGCTGCAGAACAAACTTTACCGAGCCGCCATCGTCGGCCTGATGCTCGCCGGCGCCTCGATGACGGCCCAGGCCCACCGCGCCTGGATCCTGCCGAATACCGCCATGGTCGATTCGAAGGAAGCCTGGGTCACGATCGATGCCGCGATCTCGAACGAGGTGTTCGAGTTCAACCACCACCCGCTGCGCCTGGACAACCTGATGGTCACCGATCCGGACGGCGTGCAGGCCAGGGCCGAAGGCGCCGTGGTTGGCAAATACCGCAGCACGCTCGACCTGCGCCTGCCGAAGGACGGCACCTATCGCCTGGCCATCGTCAACAACAACCTGACGGGCAGCTACAAGCTGAACGGCGAGACCAAGCGCTTCCGCGGCGTCGCCGGCAGCCCGGCGGTCGCGATCCCCGCCGGCGCCACCGACGTGCAGACCACCGCCGTCCACTCGCGCAACGAGACCTTCGTCTCGGCCAACAAGCTCAGCGAGACTGCCCTGAAGCCGGTCGGCGAAGGCCTGGAAATGATCCCGCTGACCAATCCGTCCGACCTGCGCGTCGGCGAGCCGATCCGCGTGCGCTTTCACCTCGACGGCAAGCCGGTCGCCAACCTGCCGTTCAGCATCGTGCAGGGCACCGTCAAGTACCGTGGCGCCTCGGGCGAGCAGCGCTTGAACACCGACGCCAACGGCGAAGCGTCGTTCACGGTGCCGGCGGCGAACATGTACTGGCTCAGCGCCGGCTTCCCGTTCGGCGACAGCAAGCCGCAGCCGGGCGCCAGGCGCTACAGCTACGCGGCCACCCTCGAAGTCCTGCCGCAATAAGCCCGATGCGCGACGTTCTCGTTCCGCTGCAGGTCGACATGGCGCTGCCGCCCGGCGGCAGCACCTTGTACACGACTTCGGGCACGGCGATGGGCACCGGCTGGTCGGCGCGGCTGATGCTGCCGCCCGGCGCCGACGGCGCCGCCCTGACGCTTGCCCTGCGGCGCGAACTGGACGAGATCGTCGCGCAGATGAGCCACTGGGAGCCCGACTCCCTCCTGTCGCGCTACAACCATGCCCCGGCCGGCAGCTGGCATGCGCTGCCGCCGCAATGCTTCGACGTCGCCGACTACGCGCTGCGGGTTCACGACGACAGCGGCGGCGCCTACGATCCGGCCGGCGGGCAACTGGTGAACCTGTGGGGGTTCGGCGCCACCCGGCGGTACGACCAGGCCGGCTTTCATGCGCCGGACGCGGCCGCGATCGGCGCCGTGCTGGCGCAGCGCGGCGCCCGTCAACCGCTGCTCGACCGCGCCACGCGCCGCCTGCTGCAGCCGGGCGGCGCCCTCCTCGATTTTTCTTCCGTCGCCAAGGGCTATGCGGTCGACTGCATGGCGCGCTGCCTCGAGCAGCGCAGCGTGCGCCACTACGTGGTCGAGGCCGGCGGCGAGCTGCGCGGCGCCGGCGTCAAGGCCAATGGCGAACCGTGGTGGGTGGAAATCGAGGCGGTGCCGGATGCCGGGGGATCCGCCACCCAGGCCGTGGTGGCGCTGCATGGCCTGGCGATCGCCACCTCGGGCGACTACCGCCGCTACTATCGACATGGCGCCCGGCGCGCCGCGCACACCCTCGATCCGCGCAGCGGCTATCCCGTGGATAACGGCCTGGCCTCGGTGACGGTGCTGGCGCCGACCTGCATGGCGGCCGATGCGCTGTCCACTGCGCTGACCGTGCTGGGTCCCGACGAAGGCCTGGCCTTCGCCGAGGCGCGCGCCATCGCGGCGCGCTTCCTGGCGCGCGCGCCTGGCGGCCTGGTCGACACCGCGTCCAGCGCCTGGCGCGCTCTATTGCAATGATGTTGACGATCGACCCGCTGCGCTGGGGCGGCGCGCTCGCGCTGTCCGCGGTCTATCTTGCCATGTGCCTCGGCATCTGGCGCAGCCGCCTGGCGCGCACCCGGTCCGGCGGCGGCGCGCCCGACTGGCTCGTGGTCCACGCCAGCCAGACCGGCAGCGCCGAATTCCTGGCCGAACGCACCGCCGCCACCCTGGCGCTGGGCGGCCTTGACGCGCGCGCCGCCTGCATGTCGCGCGTGGACGGCGCGCAGCTGGCCGCCGCCTCGCGCGTGCTGTTCGTCTGCAGCACCTATGGCGAAGGCGATGCGCCGGATACCGCCGCGCGCTTCGCCGGCCACACGATGGGCCAGGCGCCCGACCTCTCGCGGCTGCACTATGGCGTGCTGGCGCTGGGCGACGCGACGTATGCCAATTACTGCGGCTTCGGCCGCGCACTGGACGCCTGGCTGCGCGGGCGCGGCGCCACGCCGCTGTTCGACCGGATCGACGTCGACCGCGGCGCGCCCGAGGCGCTGGCGGCCTGGCAGCATCAGCTGAGCCGCCTGGCCGGCACCAGCGATGTGCCGGACTGGGATGCGCCCGCCTATGGCGAGTGGCGCATCGCCAGCCGCATCCACCTGAACCCGGGCAGCGCCGGCGCGCCGCTGTACCGCATCGCCCTCGCGCCGCGCGCCGGCCTGCTACCCGCCTGGGAAGCGGGCGACCTGGCCCAGGTCAGCGCGCCGCTCGACCCGGGCCATCCGCGCGAGTATTCGATCGCTTCGGCGCCCTGCGAAGGCCGGCTCGACCTGCTGGTGCGTTTGCAGACGCGCGCGGACGGCGCACCGGGCGCGGCCTCCGGCTGGCTGTGCGTGGGCGCGACCCCGGGCGACACGATCCGCCTGCGCGTGCGCGCCCACGCGCGCTTCCGGCTGGGAAGCAATGCCGGGCGGCCCCTGATTGCGATCGGCAACGGCAGCGGCCTGGCAGGATTGCGTTCGCTGCTCAAGGCGCGCATCGACGCCGGAATCGATCGCAACTGGCTCCTGTTCGGCGAGCGCAATGCGGCCCACGATTTCCTGTGCCGCGAGGAGCTGGAAGCCTGGCGCGCCGATGGGATGCTGACGCGGCTCGACCTGGCGTTTTCGCGTGACGAGAACAAGGCGCGCTACGTGCAGCACCTGCTGGATGGGCACCAGGAAGAACTCCGCCGCTGGGTCGTGGATGGCGCAGCCATCTATGTGTGCGGCAGCCTGCAAGGCATGGCCGGCGGCGTGCACGATGCGCTGGTGTCGGCGCTCGGCCCCGAACGGGTCGAGGCCTTGATCGCCGACGGACGCTACCGGCGCGACGTGTACTAGGAAAAAAGAGAACCGCCGGCGCTGCCGGCGGAATCGATCGACCTTGCTGTGCTGAGCAGCGTCAGCGTTTGTCGTTCTTGTGGCTTTGACGCCCCGCTTCGGCGTGCTGTTCCGGCGTGCCGCCCTGGACGCCCTTCTGCTGGCTGCCCTGGTTGCGCCCGCTTTGCTGGCTGCCCTGGTTCAGATTGCTCTGCTGGTTGCCCGAACCATGCGAAGCGCGGCCGCCTTCGCTGGCGATTTCACGCTGGCGCTCTGGATCCATCGAGGCGAAACCTTGCTTGCCGCTTCCCTGGTTGCCTTGGTTGCTCTGGTTGCCTTGGTTGCCGCTCTGGCTATTGCCTTGCTGCGAGTGTTGGTTATTGCCCTGCGGGTTGTTGTTACGCGAATTGTTTGCCATGATTGACTCCTTTTCATCGTGAACAATGTCAGCGGTGCTGACGCGAAGGACTCCATCGTAGCCACCTGAAAGCGCGCTGAACACCAAAAACCGGCAGTCATCCTGTAGGAATTCGCCGCATTGGTGGATACGTGTGGACTGGCATTCCGGAAGAAAAATTCGATATGTATTTGCCAGTTTTTAGAATGATAATTATCAATATGGCAGTTATTGGGAAGAAACAAGCTAGCTTGAGACATCTATATATCTTTGGCGCAATATGAACAGCGACATCGGCCACCGTCTTTTCGTCGCCGTGACGGTGGCATTCAGCCAGGCGCCAACTCGGTAGGCTGCCGCAGGCGCGTCGCTTCAGCGTGCGAACGGGAAGACGGCAGGATGGTGTTTCAGTTGCGCAGCTACCGCCTCGACGACTGACCGGCGCCTGGCGCAGCAGTGGCAGGCGGCCTCGTGCTTGCGGTAGCATGCGCACCATGACAAAGCCCGTCCCATACACTCAACCCTTCTTCATCGACCTCCCCTGGCGCGGCCAGGGCATCCAGCTCGAGGCGCAGTGGGTCGGCGCCCCGGCGTCGGCGGGCCCGACCGTCGTGTTCCTGCACGAAGGGCTCGGATCCGTTTCGCACTGGAGAGACTTTCCCGATGAATTCTGCCGCGCACAGGGGCTGCGCGGACTCGTGTTCTCGCGCTTCGGCTACGGCCGCTCGAGTGCGCGCACTGCCGCACTGACGCCCGACTACATGCACCAGCAGGCGCATGAAGTCCTGCCCGCGCTGCTCGCGCGGCTGGGCATCGTGCAACCCTGGCTCTTCGGCCACAGCGACGGCGCCTCGATCGCCCTGCTGTACGCGTCACGCCACAGTGCCGAGCTGAGCGGGCTGATCGTCGCCGCGCCCCATCTGTACGTCGAGGAATGCGCACTGGCGGCGATCGCGGCGGCGCGCGAGGCCTACCGCGACGGTGCGCTGCGGGCGCGGCTGGCGCCCTACCATGACGACGTCGACGCGGCGTTTCGCGGGTGGAACGACATCTGGCTCGATCCTGCCTTCCGCGACTGGGACATCCGCGCCGACGTGGCGGCGATCACGGCCCCGCTGCTGGCGATCCAGGGCGAGGACGACCCCTACGGCACGCTCGACCAGCTGCACGCGATCGCGCGCCTGGTCCCGCATGCCCGACTGCTGGTCTTGCCCGGCTGCGGGCATTCGCCGCAGCGCGAGTGCAGCGCCGAGGTCATCGCCGCTGGCGGCCAGTTCATTTCCGCCATGGGGCGGGATGGGAAAATCTGAACAGCGAAATATCATAAGGAGTGATAACACGGATCATTAAACATTATTAGAGCAGATGAAGAAACCACGTTAATCTCATTGCATACAAGTAGCGGCACGACGGAAACCGGCGATGCTGCACAGCAAGGAGACATGTGTGAGCAATGTGCAGGAACACTATGATTACCTGATCGTCGGCGGCGGCTCCGCCGGCTGCGTTCTGGCCAACCGCCTGTCCGACAACCCCGCCGTGCGGGTCGCCCTGATCGAGGCCGGATCCGACACCCCGCCAGGCCGCGAGCCGGCCGAAATCCTCGACAGCTATCCGATGCCGCTGTTCTGCGGCGACCGCTTCATCTGGCCGGAACTCAAGGCGCGCGCCACCCCGACCTCTCCGCTGAAGACCTATGAACAGGGCCGCGTGATGGGCGGCGGTTCCAGCATCAACGTGCAGGCGGCCAACCGCGGCCTGCCGCGCGACTACGACGGCTGGGTCGGCCAGGGCGCCGCGGGCTGGGGCTGGAACGAAGTGCTGCCGTATTTCCGCAAGCTCGAACGCGATCTCGATTTCGGCGGCGCGCCGCTGCACGGCGACCGCGGTCCGATCCCGATCCGCCGCATCGCCCGCGCCGACTGGCCGCGCTTCTGCCACGCGTTCGCCGGCGGCATGGAAGCCAACGGCCTGGCCTACATGGACGACCAGAACGCCGACTTTGGCGACGGCCTGTTTCCGGCGGCCTTCTCGAACATCGACGACCGCCGCGTATCGAGCGCCGCGGGCTACCTCGACGCGGCGACGCGCGCACGGCCGAATCTGCGCATCCATGCCGGACTGAGGGTGGAGCGCGTCATCATGGCGGGGCGCACCGCAACCGGCGTGCAGGCGCGCGACGGCGCCGGCCATTCCCTGCGTTTCGACGCCCGCGAGGTGATCCTGTGCGCCGGGGCCCTGCAATCGCCGGCCCTGCTGCTGCATGCCGGCATCGGCGACGCCGCCGCCCTCGGGCGCCTGGGCATCCCGGTCGTGGCCGACCGCCCCGGCGTCGGCCGCAACCTGCAAGACCATCCTTCGCTGACCTTCTGCCATTTCCTGGCGCCCGAATTCCGGATGCCGCTGTCGCGCCGCCGCGCCAGCATGACGGCGGCGCGCTTCTCGTCGCAACTGGCCGGCTGCGACGCGTCCGACATGTATATGTCGAGCTCGACGCGCGCCGCCTGGCACGCGCTGGGCAACCGCCTCGGCCTGTTCTTCCTGTGGTGTAACCGGCCCTACTCGCGCGGCGAAGTGCGGCTCGCCTCGCCCGATCCGCTCGCGCACCCCGAGGTCGACCTCAACCTGCTGAACGACGAACGCGATCTGCTGCGCATGGCGATCGGGGTGCGCAAGCTGGCCGCGGTGGTCATGCACAGCGACCTGCACCGCCATGCCGGCGACTTCTT
The DNA here is from genome assembly GCF_056279385.1 of Massilia sp. UYP34. Taxonomy (NCBI): domain Bacteria; kingdom Pseudomonadati; phylum Pseudomonadota; class Betaproteobacteria; order Burkholderiales; family Oxalobacteraceae; genus Massilia; species Massilia sp. UYP34. Next base: position 375,153 of record NZ_JBWBRF010000003.1, read on the forward strand.
CCCGGCCTCCTTCTCGCCGCGCGTCAAGGCACTGAGCCGCGTGACGCCGGGCAACGCGCTGTTGACGCGGGCGCTGGGACTGGGGCTCGACACCCCGGCGCCGCTGCGGCGCTGGATCATCGAACGTTTCGTGACCGGCGGCCAGCGCATGAGCGCGCTCCTGGCCGACGACGCGGCGCTGCATGCGTTCATCCGCAAGGCCGTCTTCGGCGTCTGGCATGCCAGCGGCACCTGCCGCATGGGCAGCGCCGGCGACCCGGGCGCGGTGACCGACGCCGAAGGCCGCGTGCACGACGTGGCGGGCCTGCGCGTCGTCGATGCTTCGCTGATGCCGAGCCTGCCTTCGGCGAACACCAATATTCCCACGATCATGATGGCCGAGAAAATCGCCGACGCCATTCGCGCACGGGGCCACCGCGGCAGCGTGCTGCGCGAACCGGCCCTGGCCGACGATTCCTGAGGCCGCACCAGGCGGCACACACGCAGTCGAGACCACCACCACGGCGCCCCGAGGCGCCGGGACCATAATCATTCCACAGGAGACAACCATGGCGCTGGCAACACCCGATACTGTAACAACCGCAAAGGAGAACGACCGCAACACGTTCAGGGCCGTCGTGGCCTCGTGCGTCGGCTGGTCGCTCGACCTGTACGACCTGTTCATCCTGCTGTACGTGGCGCCGATCATCGGCCGCCTGTTCTTCCCGTCCGAGCACGCGATGCTGTCGCTGGCGGCGGTGTACGCCTCGTTCGGCGTCACCCTGCTGATGCGCCCGCTCGGCTCGGCGCTGTTCGGTTCCTACGCCGACCGCAAGGGCCGCAAGGCCGCCATGATCGCCTCGATGGTCGGCGTCGGCGTGTCCACCGCCGCCTTCGGCCTGCTGCCGACGGTGGCCAGCATCGGCGTCATGGCGCCGGTGCTGTTCATCCTCCTGCGCCTGATCCAGGGCGTGTTCGTGGGCGGCGTGGTCGCATCGACCCACACCATCGGCACCGAATCGGTGTCGCCGCGCTGGCGCGGCGCGGTCTCGGGCCTGATCGGCGGCGGCGGCGCCGGCCTGGGCGCCCTGTTCGCGTCGTTCACCTTCTGGGTGCTGTCCGCCATCTTCCCGGGCGAACAGTTCGACGAATGGGGCTGGCGCTGGATGTTCTTCACCGGCATCATCAGCGCGGTGCTCGGCATCACCATCTTCGGCAAGCTCGAAGAGTCGCCGATGTTCAAGAAGCTGCAGGCGGAAAAGGCGCTCCGCAAGGCCACCGCAGCACCGACCGCCAACCCGGTCCGCACCCTGTTCACCGGCAAATACCGTAACATCCTGCTGGTCAACCTGCTGCTGACCCTGGGCGGCGGCGCCGGTTACTACCTGACCTCGGGCTTCCTGCCGACCTTCCTGAAAGTGGTGAACGGCACGCCTTCCGAGACCGCCGGTTTCATCCTGATGCTGGCCAGCGTCGGCGTCATCGTCGCGTCGATCGCTACCGGCCACCTCAGTACGTTCATCGGCCGCAAGAAGACCTTCGTCTGGGTCGGCGTGGCGCGCCTGATCATGTTGCCCGCCATCGCGCTCCTGATGCCCGGCGTGACCGATACCTTCACGCTGGCCATCTACGTCATCGTGTTCAGCATGCTCGGCAGCATGGGCTATGCGCCGCTCCTGATCTTCCTGAACGAACGCTTCCCGACCGAGATCCGCGCCACCGGCACCGGCCTGTCATGGAACATCGGCTTCGCCATCGGCGGCGTGCTGCCGACCTTCGTGTCGCTGGCCTCGCCCATGCCGTCCGACGTGCCGATGTCGCTGGCCCTGTTCCTGGCGGGCATCAGCGTGATCTTCCTGATCGGCGCCCTGGTCATTCCCGAAACCATCGGCAAGCTCGACGAACCTGCCGCGCCTGGAGCCTGACAGAATGGAAAACACAAACGCTCGATCCGCCGAGCGGCAGCCGCCGGCGCCCTTCATCGGGCGTTCCCTGCAACGTATCGAAGACGCGTCGCTGCTGACCGGCCGCGGCCAGTTCGGCGACGACGTCGGCGTCAAGCCCGGCACGCTGCACGCGGCGATCGTCCGGGCGCCGCATGCCCATGCCCTGATCAACGGCATCGACAGCACGCGGGCGGCTCAAGCCCCCGGCGTGCGGGCGGTGCTGACCGGGGATGACCTGGCCGCCTGGTCGAAGCCGTTCGTCGTCGGCGTCAAGGCGTCGATGGAAATGTGGGCGCTGGCACGCGAACGGGTGCGCTATGCCGGCGAACCGGTGGCGGTGATTGTGGCCGACACACGCTACCTGGCCGAGGATGCGGCCGACCTGCTGGTGGTCGACTACACCCGGCTCGAGCCGGTCACCTCGATCGATGCCGCCATCGCGCCAGAGGCGCCGGTGCTGCACGACGGCGTCGGCACCAATATCGCGAGCGACCGCAGCTTTCGCTACGGGGACCCGGAAGGGGCGTTCGCCCGGGCCGCGCACACGGTCGAACTGAGCGTGCGCTACCCGCGCAACTCGTGCACCCCGATCGAGTGCGCGGTGGTGGTGGCCGACTACCTGTCGGCCGAGGAAGGCTACGACGTCGCCTCGAACTTCATGGGACCGTTCTCGCTGCACACGGTGATGGCGCTGGCGCTGCGGGTGCCGGGCCACAAGCTGCGCCACCGCACCTTCCGCGATTCGGGCGGCAGCTTCGGCGTCAAGCAGGCGGTGTTCCAGTACGCGGTGCTGATGTGCCTGGCATCGCGCAAGGCCGGGGCGCCGGTGAAATGGGTCGAAGACCGCCTCGAGCACCTCGGCGGCCTGACCTCGGCCACCAGCCGCCAGTCCACCATCCGCGCCGCGGTCGAGGCGGATGGGCGCATCACGGCGCTTGACTACGACCAGCTCGACGACGTCGGCGGCTACCTGCGGGCGCCGGAACCTGCCACCTTCTACCGCATGCACGGTTGCCTGACCGGCGCCTATGCGATCCCGAACCTGGCGGTGCGCAACCGCGTGGTGCTGACCAACAAGACTCCCGCCGGGCTGGTGCGCGGCTTCGGCGGCCCGCAGGTGTACTTCGCGCTGGAACGCCTGATGCAGCGCATCTCGGTCGAGCTGGGCATCGACCCCGTCGACCTGTACCGCCGCAACTTCATTCCGGCCGACGCCTTCCCCTATCCGGCCGCGGCCGGCGCCCTGATCGACTCGGGCAACTACCAGCGGGCGCTGGAACTGGTCGCCAGCGAAGGCGGCCTGGCCGAGCTGTACGCGAAGCGCGACCGCGCGCGCGCCGAGGGCCGGCTGTATGGCATCGGCTTCGCTGCCATCATCGAGCCGTCGATCTCGAACATGGGCTACATCACCAACGCGCTGCCCAAGGAAGCGCGCGCCAAGGCAGGACCGAAGAACGGCGCGATCGCCTCGGCCACCGTCGCCATCGATCCGCTGGGCGGCATCAATGTCACGATCGCGTCGGCGCCCGCCGGCCAGGGCCACCGCACGGTCTGCGCCCAGGTGGTGGCCGACGTGCTGGGCGTGGATCCCGACCAGGTGGCGGTGAACGTCGAATTCGACACCCAGAAAGATGCCTGGTCGGTCGCCGCCGGCAATTATTCGAGCCGCTTCGCCGGCGCGGTGGCCGGCACCGTGCACCTGGCGGCCATGCAGATCCGCGACAAGCTGGCCGCCATCGCCGCGCCGCAGCTGGGGGTCGACGCCGCCAATGTCGTGTTCGCCGGCGGCCTCGTGCACGCCAAGGACGACCCGGCGCGCGCGCTGCCGTTCCCGCGCATGGCCGCCAACCCGCACTGGGCGCCGGCGCTGCTGCCGGAGGGCGTCGGACTGGGCCTGCGCGAAACCGCGTTCTGGAGCGCGCCGCAACTGGGCGCGCCCGACGACGACGACCGCGTCAACACCTCGGCCGCCTATGGTTTCGCCTTCGACGTGTGTGGGGTCGAGATCGACCGTAACACCGGCCGCGTCACGATCGACAAGTACGTCACCACCCACGACGCCGGCAAGATCCTGAATCCGGCGCTGGCCGACGGCCAGATCCGCGGCGCGTTCGCCCAGGGCCTGGGCGCGGCGCTGATGGAAGAATTCCGCTATGGCGAAGACGGCAGCTTCCAGTCCGGCACCTTCGCCGACTACCTGGTGCCAACCACCTGCGAGGTGCCCGAGCCGCAGATCATCCACATCGAGACGCCGTCGCCGTTCACGCCGCTGGGCGCGAAGGGCCTCGGCGAAGGCAACAACATGAGCACGCCGCCCTGCATCGGCAACGCGGTCGCCGATGCGCTCGGCGTGGCCGACATCGTGCTCCCGCTGACGCCGTCGAAAGTCATGGCGCTGATCGGCGCCGACGAACCGCCGCCCTCCGCGGCCCTGCGCCAGGCGATGCCGGCGCCCGCGCCGGCCACCGCCGGCAAGGGCGGCAAGGCGCTGTCCGCGCGCGGCGAAGTCGTGCTGGCGGCGCCGCCGGAGGCCGTGTTCCGGGTCCTGCTCGACCCGGTCGCGCTGGCCAAGGTCATCCCCGGCTGCAATGCGCTGGAACCGGCCGGCGAACACCGCTACCGCGCCGACGTCAGCGTCGGCGTGGGCATGATCAAGGCACGCTACGCGGCCGAAGTGGCGCTGTCCGAACTCGATCCTCCGCGCAGCCTGCGCCTGGCCGGCTCCGGCCTGTCGGCGGTCGGCAGCGCCAGCGGCAGCGGCCTGGTGACGCTCGAACCGGCCGATGGCGGCACCCTGCTGCGCTACGACTATTCGGCCGAAGTGTCCGGCAAGGTCGCGGCGGTGGGCAGCCGCATGCTCGAAGGCGCGGCCAAGATCGTCCTGGGCCAGCTGTTCGAGCAGCTCGGCCGCGAAGCCGGCGGCCAGGGCGCACTGCCGCAGGCCGGCGCCGGCCAGGAGCGCGGCCTGTGGCGCCGTCTGCTGGCCCTGATTGGAGTACAACGATGAAACCACAAGCATTCGACTACGCGCGCCCCGACAGCGCCGACGAGGCGGTGACGCTGCTGGCCGAGGCCGGCGACGACGCCCGCATCCTCGCCGGCGGCCAGTCGCTGATGGCGGTGCTGAACCTGCGCCTGGCCCAGCCCAGCGTGCTGATCGACATTTCGCGGGTCCCCGACCTGAACTACGTGCGCGCCGGCGACACCCATCTCGCGATCGGCGCCGCCGCGACCCAGGGCGCCGTTGAGTGGCGCGCGCAACTGGCCGCCGAGGTGCCGCTGCTGGCGCAGGCGTTTCCGCACATCTCGCACTTCCAGATCCGCAACCGCGGCACCGTGTGCGGCTCGATCGCCCATGCCGATCCGAGCGCCGAGCTGCCGCTGGCGCTCTTGGCCCTGCAGGGCGAGGTCGCGCTGCGCAGCCGGCGCGGGCGGCGCGTCGTCGCCGCCGCCGATTTCTTCCAGGGCATGCTGATGACGGCGCGCCAACCCGACGAACTGGTCGAGGAAGCGCGCTACCCGCTCGCGCGTGCGGGCGAGCGCTACGCATTCGAGGAATTTTCCAGCCGCCACGGCGACTTCGCCGTATGCGCGGTGGCGGCCGTGGTCGGCCAAGACGGCATCCGGCTGGCGGTCGGCGGCGTATCGGACCGCCCGCGCATGAAGACCTGGCCGCGCCTGTCCGGCGCCGACCTCGACCACGCCATCAATGACTTCGCCTGGGAACTGGAGGCGAAGGACGATCATCACGCCTCGGCCAAGTTCAGGCGTCAACTGGTGCGCCACCTCGGCGCCACCGCGATCCGGAGAGCCTCCACATGAAGACCTACCGCAAGAACGACGTCGTGCGCATCGCGCTGGTGCTCAACGGCCAGCAGCGCAGCGGCATTTGCGAACCGCGCACCCTGCTGTCGGACTTCCTGCGCCAGGAACTGGGCGCCACCGGCACCCACGTCGGCTGCGAGCACGGCGTCTGCGGGGCCTGCACGGTCACCATCGACGGCGTCGCCGGACGTTCGTGCATGACGCTGGCGGTGCAGGCCGAAGGCTGCAGCATCGACACGGTGGAGGGCCTGGACCGCGCGCGCAAGGCCGCGGGCGAAGACGGCCTGTCCGACCTCCAGGAAGCGTTTCGCCGCAATCACGCGCTGCAGTGCGGCTTCTGCACCGCCGGCATCATGATGTCGTGCAGCGACTACCTGCGCCGCAATCCCGATCCGAGCGAAGACGAGGTGCGCGCGATGCTGTCGGGCCACCTGTGCCGCTGCACCGGCTACACCAACATCGTGCGCGCGGTGCTGGAAACCGCCGCCGACCGGCTTGGCAAGCCGCGCGCCCCCGGCGCCCACCCCGACGGCCCCGGCCACGCCGGCATCGGCGCAGCCGAGCAGGCGCGCCTGGTCGACGCCTGACGCCGCCCCCACATCACAACAACGACAAGGAGAACACCGTGCTCGATCTTGGACGCACATTCCTGCAAAGCGTCGAACGCAGCCCGCATGCGCTGGCTGTCGTCGACGGCGAGCAGCGCCTCACCTATGCCGAATGGCATGAACGGATACAACGGGTCGCCAACGGCCTGTCGGCGCTCGGCCTGCGGCGCGGCGACCATCTGCTGCTGGTGCTGCAGAACCGCATCGAAATGGCGACGCTGCACTGGGCCTGCCAGTTCCTGGGCGTGATCGCCACGCCGCTCAACTGGCGCGCCAAGCCCGACGAAGTCGAGTACTGCGCGGTCGACTCGGGCGCCAAGGCGGTCGCGTTCGAAGCAGTGAGCGCGCCGGCGGTGTTGGCGAGCCTGTCCGCCAGCGCGCTGCCGCGCATCGCCGTCGGCGGCGTAGACGGCGGCACCCTCGCCTACGACGACCTGCTGGCGCAGGCGCCCGCGGCGCCGATCCTGCAGGCCCGCAGCGACGACATCTCGCTGATGCTGTACACCTCGGGCACGACCGGCAAGCCCAAGGGTGTGCCGCGCCGTCACCGCGCCGAACGCGCCGCCGCGCTCGGCCACGTGGCGCAGAACCTGTACCGGCGCGGCGAATGCACGCTCGGCGTCATGCCGCTCTATCACACGATGGGCGTGCGCTCGCTGCTGGCGATGGCGCTGATCGACGGCCGCTTCGTGTGCGTTCCCAAATTCGACTGCGCCGCCGCATTCCAGTCAATCGAGCAGGAACGCGTCACCAACCTGTACCTGGTGCCGACGCTGTACCACGACATGCTGGCCTGGCGCGAAAAGAACGGCGCCGACATCTCGTCGGTGACCAAGCTGGGCTTCGCCGGCGCGCCGATGCCGGACGGGCTGCTCAAGCGCCTGACCGAGACCTTCAAGCCCGAGCTGTTCGTCAACCACTACGGCTCGTCCGAGGTCTACACCTTCGCGATCGACCAGGACGCCACGCGCAAGGCCGGCAGCGCCGGACGCGCCGGCATCAACACGCGCCTGCGCGTGGTGCCGCTCACCGCCGAGGGACCGGACACCCTGGCGGCGCCGGGCGAAGAGGGCCAGATCATCTGCGACCTCGAGGGCGACGAATCCTTCGAGGGCTACTGGAACCGCCCCGACGCCGACGCCAAGTCGATCCGCGCCGGCTGGTACTTCACCGGCGACACGGGCTACATCGACGCCGACGGCGACCTGTTCGTCACCGGCCGCATGGACGACATGATCATCAGCGGCGGCGAGAACATCTCGCCGGTCGACATCGAGTCGGTGCTGTCGCTGCATCCGTCGGTCGACGAAGTCGCCGTGGCGGGCCTGCGCGACGAGCGCTGGGGCCAGAAGGTGGTGGCCTTCGTCAAGCTGCACGGCGCCGTCAGCGCCGAAGCGCTCAACGAATACTGCCGCAATTCCGACCTGCTCAACTTCAAGCGCCCGCGCGAATACGTGTTCGTGCGCGAGATTCCGAAGTCGCCGGTCGGCAAGATCCTGCGCCGCAAGCTGGTGGCGGGCGAGTACGACGTCGTGGCGGCGCCGGCCGCCACCGAACCTGGAGACACCAAGCCATGAACAACACCGAGCTCCCGAACCACAAGGCGCGCGACCTGCGCCACTGGCTGGCCCACCTCGAAGCGACCGGCCGCCTGGCCGTGATCCGCGAAGGCGTGCCGCTCAGGCACACGCTGGCGGCGATCGCCAAGCGCCTCGACGGCAAGCAGGCTGCCTTCTTCCCACGCCCCGACGGCCATGACCTGCCCGTCGTGTCCGGCTTCGTGGCGCGCCGCGCCTGGATCGCCGAGGCCATGGGCGTCGAGCAGGCGGACCTGCTCGGCGCATTCCGCCGCGCCGTCGACAATCCGCTGCCGTGGCGCGAGGTCGATGCCGCCGCCGCGCCTTGCCAGCAGGTGGTGCACGACTTCGGCGGCCCAACGGCCGGCGACCTGCATGCGCTGCTGCCGATCCCGACGCACAGCGAACATGACAACGGCCCCTACATCACCGCCGGCCTGGTCATCGCCCGCAATCCCGTCACCGGCGTGCAGAACGTATCGATCAACCGCATCCAGGTGCACGGTCCCGACCGCATGGCGATCCTGATGCTGCCGCGCCATCTGCTGGCGTTCTACAAGGCGGCCGAGGACCAGGGCCAGGCGCTGGATGTGGCGGTGGTGATCGGCGCCGATCCGCTCACCCTGCTCGCCTCGCAGGCCATCACGCCGATCGATTTCGACGAACTGGAGATCGCCGGCGCCCTGCACGGCGCGCCGCTGCCGGTGGTCAAGTGCCGCACCAGCGAGATCCGCGTGCCGGCCAGCGCCGAAATCGTCATCGAGGGCAAGCTGCTGCCGAAAGTGCGCGAGCCCGAAGGCCCGTTCGGCGAATTCCCGAAATACTACAGCGCACGCGAGAACCGCGAAGTGATCGCGGTCGCCGCGGTGACCCATCGCCGCCAGCCGATCTTCCACACCATCGTGCCGGCCGAGATGGAGCACCTGCTGCTCGGCTCGATCCCGCGCGAGGCGACCATGCTGGCGCACCTGCAACGCAGCTTCCCGAACGTGCTGGACGTGCACCTGTCGGTCGGCGGCGTCGGCCGTTACCACCTGTTCGTCAAGTTCCGCAAGCTGCGCGAAGGCGAGCCGCGCAACGTGATCCTCGGCGCCTTCGGCGCCCACTACGACATCAAGCAGGTCACGATCGTCGACGATGACGTCGACGTGCACGACCCGCAGCAGGTCGAATGGGCGGTGGCCACGCGCTTCCAGGCCGACCGCGACCTGATCGTCATCGCCGGTGCCCAGGGTTCGGCGCTCGATCCCTCGACCACGATCGGCCAGATGCACGACGGCGAGGTCGCGCCGCCGCACCTGCAGGGAATCAGCGCCAAGATGGGGCTGGACGCGACCAAGCCGGTGGCCTACCACGGCCACGTCTTCACCAAGGTCGCCATTCCCGGCGAGCGCGAGATCGATCTCGACCAGGAAATAGTACGCGGCGCCACGATCAACTGGAGCGACGCGGCGGTGCGCGCATGAACCGACCGCGCCTGATCGTCGCGATCACCGGCGCCAGCGGCGCGGTGTACGGCGTGCGCCTGCTGCAGCACCTGCGCGCCTCCGGCGTCGCCGAGACCCACCTGGTGATGTCGGCGTCCGGCGTGATGACCGCGCAGCAGGAGCTCGACCTGCGGCGCGCCGACATCGAGGCGCTGGCCGACGTGGTGCACAACGTGAAGGACATCGGCGCCACCATCGCCAGCGGCTCGTTCCGCTCGGCCGGCATGGTCGTGGCGCCGTGTTCGATGAAGACGCTGGCGGGCATCGCCCACGGGCTGGCCGACAACCTCGTCACGCGCGCCGCGGACGTGGTGCTCAAGGAGCGCCGCAAGCTGGTGCTGGTGGCGCGCGAGACGCCGCTCAATCTCGCGCACCTGCGCAACATGACGGCGGTGACCGAAATGGGCGGGATCGTGTTCCCGCCGGTGCCCGCCTTTTACACCCGGCCAGACTCGCTCGACGAGCTGGTCGACCACACCGTCGGGCGCCTGCTCGACCTGTTCGACCTGCCGCACCAGGGCCTCGTGAAGCGCTGGGAAGGCATGGCCAGGGCCGGCGCCGACGGCGCTGCGCGCACGGACAGATTCTAACCATACAACCGATAACACCAGGAGAACCACATGACCCAACTGAACCACCCCGCCCATAGCCTGCTGGCAAATCTCGAAGGCTTCCGGGTCGAGATCGACGCCGGGCGCCAGCGCGCCGACATCATCCTGTCGAACGGCCCGTTCAACATCATCTCGATGACCCAGCGCGAGCAGTTGCGCCTGGTGTTCGAGTCGCTCGACGAAGACGAGCGCGTGCGCGTGATCGTGCTGCGCGCCGACGGCCAGCATTTCTCGAGCGGCGGCGACATCCGCGGCTTCCTGGAGGCGAGCCCCGAGCACGTGTCGAAGCTGGCCTGGAACGTCGCCGCCCCGACCCGCTGCAGCAAGCCGGTGATCGCCGCCAATCGCGGCTTCTGCTTCGGCGTCGGCTTCGAGATCTCGCTGGCCTGCGACTTCCGCCTGGTCACCGACACCACCTTCTACGCGCTGCCGGAACAGAAGCTGGGCCAGATCCCGGGCTCGGGCGGTTCGGCGCGCCTGCAGAAGATGGTCGGCATCACCCGCACCAAGGACATCGTGATGCGTTCGCGCCGCATCCCTGGCCAGCAGGCCTACGACTGGGGCGTGGCCACCGAATGCGTGCCCGACGCCGAACTGGAAGCGGCCACCGACCGCCTGGTCGACGAACTGCGCGCGTTCTCGCCGATCGCCCAGCGCACCGCCAAGAAGCTGCTGAACGATACCGAGGATTCGCCGCTGTCGATCGCCATCGAGCTGGAGGGCCACTGCTACAGCCGCCTGCGTTCGTCGAACGACTTCCGCGAGGGCGTCGAGGCATTCCACGCCAAGCGTCCTCCGGTGTTCAACGGCACTTGAGCGGGGAGAGCGCCTACATGAGCGATCTGCACGCACGGAACTACATCGACGGCGAGTGGCAGGACGCGGCTGGCGGCGCCACCGGCGCCAGCCACGATCCGGCCAGCGGCGCCGTCATCGGCCGCTTCGCCGCGAGTACAAAGGACGACGCCCGGCGCGCCATCGCCAGCGCGCGCCGGGCCTTCGACGAATCGCACTGGGCCCACGATGCGCGCCAGCGCCAGATGGTGCTGCTGCAATGGGCCGACCGCCTGGAGCGGTGCACTGGACTTGCGTCCCTGCTGACCCTGGAGAACGGCAAGGTGCTGCCCCAGGCGCGCGGCGAAATGGCGGCGGCCATCTCGGAGATCCGTTATTACGCGGGTCTTGCGCGCCACATTCCCGGCCATTTCATGGAAGTCGAGCCGGGCGCCTATTCGGCGACGCTGCGCGAAGCGGCCGGCGTGGCCGCCCTGATCATCCCGTGGAACGCGCCGATCGTGCTGCTGATCCGGTCGCTGGCGCCGGCGCTGGCGGCGGGCTGCACGGTCGTGGTCAAGCCCGCGCACCAGACCGCGCAGATCAGCGCCGCCGTCCTGCACGAACTGGCTGCGGTCGAGCTGCTGCCGCGCGGCGTGCTGAACCTGGTGCTGGAACAGGGCAGCGAGGCCGCCCAGGAACTGACCACCTCGGCCGACGTGGACGTGCTGAGCTTCACCGGCTCGAACCTGACCGGCCAGCGCATCATGGCCGCGGCCGCGCCGACCATGAAGAAGCTGTCGCTCGAGCTCGGCGGCAAGTCGAGCTGCCTGGTGTTCCCCGACGCCGACGTCGGGGCGGTCGCGCGCCGGCTGGCGACCGCGGCGACGATCATCTCGGGCCAGCAGTGCACCGCGGCCCGCCGCGTGCTGGTGCACGCCGCCTGCTACGACGCCATGAAGGACGCGCTCAGGGACGCGCTGGCGGCGATCGTGGTCGCGCCGGGAACGACGCCGGGCGCCGGCATGGGACCGCTGATCGACGCCGACGCCCACCTGCGCGTGTCGGCCGACGTGGCGCGCGCGCTGGACCTGTGCGACGAAGTCGTGCTGCGCGGCGGCCGGCCCGACGGCATGCCTGCCGGCGGGCACTTCATGACGCCCACGCTGGTGGCGCATGCCGACGCCTCGGCGTTCTTCACGCAGGAGGAGATCTTCGGACCGTTCGTGGTGCTGGAACGCTTCGAGGACGAAAAGCAGGCGGTGGCGCGCGCCAACGACACCGTATTCGGCCTGTCGGCCAGCGTCTGGACCGGCGACGGCGACCGCGGCATGCGCCTGGCGCGCGCCCTGCGCAACGGCACGGTCTGGATCAACGACCACAACCGCCTGTTCGCGGAAGCCGAAACCGGAGGATACCGGCGCAGCGGCATCGGCCGCCTGCATGGCTATGAAGGACTGGCGGACTTCCTGGAAACCAAGCACATCTTCCGGGACGCGGGCCTGCTCTGAACACCGCACCATAAAACTACAACAACTGGAGACACCATGCACCACCTCACCAGAGGCGCGCTCGCGCTCGCCTGCAGCATCGCCGCGTCCAGCGCCAGCGCGCAATCCGCGGTCCAGATCTACGGCATCGTCGACAGCGGCGTCGTCCACACCACCAATGCCGACGCCGAGGGCGACTCGATCACCAAGGTGCCGTCGCTGACCGGCTCCTTCCCGTCGCGCATCGGCTTTCGCGCCACCGAAGACTTGGGTGGCGGCCTGCAAGCCTTCTTCGTGCTGGAAAGCGGCCTGGCCATGGACACCGGCGCGCTCGGCCAGGGCAACCGCCTGTTCGGCCGCGCCGCCCACGTCGGCCTGAAAAGCGACTGGGGCACGCTGACGGTCGGGCGCCAGGTCAATATGACGTACATCGCGACCATCAAGACCGACGTGATGGGGCCGAACCTGTTTGCCATCAGCAGCATCGACGGCTACCTGCCGAACGCGCGCTCCGACAACGCGATCGGTTACATGGGCAATTTCGGCAACCTGGTGGCGGGCGCCACCTGGAGTTTCGGCCGCGACGCCTCCAGCGCCGGCGGGCCGGCCGCCACCAACTGCGCCGGAGAAGTGGCGGGCGACGCCAAGGCCTGCCGCCAGTACACGGCCCTGCTGGGCTGGGACACCAAACAGTGGGGCGTGATCGGCTCTTACGACAAATTGCATGGCAACAGCGGCGCCGCCTTCGGCCTGACCAGCAGCGCGCGTAGCGATGTGCGCACCACCCTGAATGGCTACCTGATGCTGGGAACCACCCGCCTCGGCGCCGGCGTCATCCACCGTGACACCGACGCCGCCACCGGCCAGTCGCTGTCGAACCTGTGGTACGTCGGTGCGAGCCATCCGATGGGACCGTTCACGCTCGACGCCCAGTGGGCCAGGCGCGACCTCAAGGACTCGCCGTCCGACGTGTCGATGCTGGTGGCGCGGCTGACGTATTCCCTGTCCAAGCGCAGCCACGTCTACGCCTCGTTGGGCCACATGGACAACGACGGCGCGTCGGCGGTGGCCCTGGATGCCGGCGGCACGGTCGGGGTCGGCATGGCGCAGACCGGCGTCATGATGGGCCTGCGCCACCACTTCTGAGCCAGGCGCTTCCCGGCGCCGGGGCTGGCCTAGGCCCCGGTGTCGGGCGTGTCCGCGCCGGCGCCAGGCGCGCGCAAACGCAGGTTCGCCGCCAGCATCGAAATGAACAGCCTGGTGGCCGGACTGAGCGGCCGCCGGGGATTGGACACGCTCACCACGCGCCGCACCAGGCGCGGCGAGACGATGCTGTGGGCGCGCAGGCTGCCGTCGTAGAGCTGCCGGTGCACCGCCACGCGCGGCACGATGCTCGCCATCCGGGTCTGTTCCACCAGCTTGATCGTCGCGACCAGCGAATCGATCTCGAACTTGGGCGCCAGCTCGATGTTCTCGCTCTCGAAAAAGCTGTCGATATTGGCGCGCAAGCCGTGGCCGCGGGTCGGCAGCACCAGATCGAGCCCGCTCCCCGCCATCTCGCGCAGCGTCAGGCAAGGCGACAGGCTGCCCTCGAACCGCTGACCGACGATCAGCACCATTTCTTCATCGATGATGTGTTCGACGTCGAGCGCAAGCAGACGACGCGGCTTGTTGACGATGGCCGCGTCGAGTCGCCCTTCCGCGACCCGGTCCGCCAGTACGCTGGTGTAGCCGTCGCTGACCGACACGTCGACCCCGGGATACTGGCGTGAAAACGCGCCGAGCGTGTCGACCAGCACGCCCTGCGTGATGGAAGCGATCAGGCCGATATTGACATGCCCGCGGATGTCTCCTTCGCTGCTCAGCATCTGCGCCTCGGCGTTCGAGAAGTCGCGCATGATCGGCAAAAACAGCCGGTACATCTGGCGCGCCGCGTCGGTCGGCACCATGCCGTTCTTGGTGCGCTCGAACAGCTTCTGGCCGAGATGCTCTTCGAGCCGGCCGATCTGCATGCTCAACGCCGGCTGCACGATATGAAGACGGTGCGCCGCGCGGGTGACCGTGCCTTCTTCGTACAGGGAAATGAAATAATGAATCTGACGGAAGTCCATGGACGAAACAGTGCGCGCTGGAGCTGACTGAAAGGAACATCATACCTGAGGGAGAACTGCTGACTGGAAGCACACGCACGCTTGAACGGTGAATTGTTAACAAAGTGATTAGAATTGACTGAACAGACTCATGCCTGCGGAGGGCTCATGCTCGATCTCGATCTTCCTTGGTGGGAATTCATTGCGCGCGGCGCCATCGTGTATTGCGCATTGCTGGTCATGATGCGCCTGTCGGGCCGCCGCACCGTCGGCCAGTTCACGCCGTTCGACCTGCTGGTGGTGATGCTGCTGTCGGAAGCGGTGTCGAACTCGATGACCGGCGGCGACGAATCGCTGCTCGGCGGCCTCATCATCGCCGCGACCCTCGTCGCGCTGACCGTGCTGTTCGCCTTCCTCACGTCGCGCAACAAGAAACTCGAGGAACTCATCGAAGGAAGCCCGGTGCTGATTGGCCGCGACGGCGTGTTCTTCGAAAAAGTCATGAAGCGCTGCCGTCTTTCCGAGAGCGATGTCGAGGAAGCGCTGCGCGAAGCCGACTGCCCCCGGCCCAGGATGAAATGCGCCTTTCTCGAAGCGGACGGGCGGATCAGCGTTCTGCGCAATCCAGAATAGCCTGGCCGTAACTTGCCGCAGCGCGCTTGCCTGAACGGCCGAGATTTCTCAACAGCCTTTTACTACCCGTACGGTGTGGGCGGGCCACGCCTCCTGTGCTAATTTTTTGGGCACCGCTGCCAATTCGGCGGCGCGATTGGTTTCTTTCCTGATCAGGAGGTCTACCATGAAACGAGTCCTCACCGTGTTAGCGCTGGCCGCGTCGACCTTGGTCGCCGCCACCAGCCAGGCCGCGCCGGTTTATTACCGCGCGGTTGCCAGCGGCCCCGCCGAAGAGATACCCAACGGCTCGCCCGGGTCGAGCGTATCAAGCTTCGAGATCGACGACCTCATCCTGCGCGCCGAGGTGCCGTTCCGCGACCTGTCCGCGCCGACCATCAGCGCCCACATCCATTGCTGCACGGTGGATGCCTTCCGCGGCGTGGCGCCGGTCGCCATCCCCCTCACGGACTTCCCGCTGGACGTGACGGCCGGTTCCTATTCCGCCGCCTTCGACCTGGGCAACCCGGCCGTCTACGATCCGGACTTCCTCGCGGCCAACGGCGGCACGCCGCAGCTGGCAAGCGGGGCGCTCATCAATGCGTTCAACGGCGACCAGGCTTACCTCAACATCCACAGCACCGCTTATCCGGACGGCGAAATCCGCGGCTTCGCGGTCGCGGCGCCGATTCCGGAACCGGGCACCTGGGCGATGATGGGGATGGGACTGGGCGTGCTGACGCTGCTGGCGCGGCGCCGCGTCATGCCGCAGCCACGGCGGGCGATCTAAGTACTCAGCCGGAAATAAATGTGAATTTTGGCAAACAGAACCGGATGCGGTGCAAGGCGGCGACTGCGCCGCAGTGCGAGCACTGCAAGCACGAGCCAACGCAGCAACGCGCCGGTTCTGGCAGCCAAAAACAGATTTATTTATGGGTGAGTACTTAGGGCCCGGCGCCTGCGCGGCGCGCCAGCAGGCGGCCCCAGGCCGGGATCGCGGCCTGCCAGAACTCGTCGCGCGAGCGCGGCGGCGCCAACCCGAACGCAAGATCCAGATCGAGAAAGCGCGCCGCATCCAGCAGTGCGGCGACGGCCGCGGGCTCGTCCCCCGCCGTCACCGCCAGCGCACCGGTCTGTTTCGACAACTTTTCACCGTTTTCATTGCGCACCACCGGCACGTGCAGGTAGCGCGGCGTCGGCACGCCAAGCAGGCGCTGCAGGTAGATCTGGCGCGGCGTCGAGTCGAGCAGGTCGGCGCCGCGCACGACGTCGGTGACGCCCTGCTCCGCATCGTCCACCACCACCGCCAGCTGATAGGCCCAGAACCCGTCGGCGCGCTTGAGCAGAAAGTCGCCCGAGTCGAGCGCCAGGTGCTGCGTGACCTTGCCCGCGAACCGGTCGATGAAGGTGATTTCATCATGGCCGGCCTCGGGCACGCGCACGCGCAGGCTGCGCATGGCGCGGCCCGGGCCCAGCCCGTGGCGGCAGGTGCCGGCATAGATCGCCGCGCCGTCGGGCGCGAAGCCCAGGCGCGAATCGGCAATCTCGCGCCGGTTGCAGCCGCAGGGATAGGTGTCTTGCGCGATGCGCTCCGCGGCGGCCTGGTACAGGCGCTTGCGCCGGCTCTGCCAGACGACTTCGCCGTCGGCATGCATGCCGAGCGCATCGAGCAGCGCCAGCATGCCCTCGGCCGCGCCAGGCACGCTGCGGCCCTCGTCGATGTCTTCGATGCGCACCAGCCAGGCGCCCCCGTGCCAGCGCGCGTCGAGGTAGCTGGCCAGCGCCGCCACCAGCGAGCCGGCGTGCAGCGGACCGGAGGGCGATGGGGCGAAGCGGCCGATATACGGAAGTTTCAAGTGGCGTCGCTCAATCTAGGTAAATTGCGTCGGGTGGACGGCTCACCGTCCACGCGTTCAAATCCTGCGTGCACCTGGACGTGCGGACGGTAGACGCGTCCACCCTACTTCTTCTTTTCGTGCCCGGCGATGATGCCGGTGACCTGGTCGATCACCTCGTTCGGCACCGCCAGCGAGAGTTGATAGTGAACGATCTCGAAACCCTTCGCCGTCTTGCGGATCACGCCGCTTGCCATCGCATGGCCCATGTTCCTGGTGTCGAGCAATTCGTCGAACCAGATCAGCGACTTGTCGGCGGACGCATAGACGTGGCGACGGGTGGCCTTGAACGTCCAGGCCGACCTGGCGTCGAAATACTTCTTCGACCAGGCCTTGAATTCGTCGCGGGTCCACAGCTCGCTGCGGTCGGTGCCGATGTAGACGCCGTCCTTGGCGATCTTGTCGAAATAGGCCATCCGCGTGTTGGCGGCGTCGTCATGCCACTCGTCGACGAAGGCATTGACCTGCTTCGTCAGCTCGGCATCGGTGGCGGCATTGGCAGCATTGGCGGCGCCGATCAAACCCAGGCACAGGAAGCAGGCGGTCAGGAAGCGTTTCACGAAAGATCCCTTCGATGGAGTGTGAGCGCGGTTATTGTACACATGCAAATGTGTAAGCAACACCACGCCCACGCCTGCTACCGGTGCAGCTCGCCCGCCCGCTCCGGCTGGTAGTCGATGTCGAGCACGGTGGCTTCGAAGGTGCCGCCGCCCGGGCGCTGCCAGGTGATGCTGGCGCCGATGCGCAGGCCCAGCAGGGCCGTGCCGACCGGGGTCAGCACGGACAGCTGCTCGCCGCTGTCCTTCATGTCCTTCGGATAGCTCAGGGTCATGGTCACGTCTTCGTCCGAGCCGGCGAAGCGAAAACGCACGCGCGAATTCATGGTGACGACGTCGGGCGGCATCTCCCACGGCTCGACCATTTCAGCACGCCCGAGTTCGTCCAGCAGGGCGTCGCGCGCAGTGGCTTGCGCGGCGGGGAGACGGTCGAGGATGCGTTCGAGACGCTCGAGGTCGAGCCAGGATACGACGATGGATGGTTTCATGTGTTCTCCACAAAATGACCGGATAAGGTCAAGATTGATGACGGCGCCGCATGATCGATGCGGCGATGCAGTAGATGGAGGCGGCCCGGGAGGATGGACAGGCGCTGGCCTGCCGTGGTTCCTCACCGAGCCAGGGAAAGCCGGGCGAGGTCGAGGCTGGAAAGATGCGCCGCTCGGCGCGCTGCCACGCGCACGCGAACGCCACCATCGCCCAGGGGCGATGCGGCGTCAAACGGTGGCAGGCGGAATGGATTCATGGCGGTCGGCTGAGACGATTAGCCCAGTATAGCGCGCTTTGTTTTCCAGTCAACCGGCGGCTGGCCTCAACGCTTACTTACTTACTTACTTACTTACTTACTTACTTACTTACTTACTTACTTGCTTACTTGCTTACTTGCTTACTTGCTTACTTGCTGGCAGCTGCCTTGCTGACGAGAGCGGCGAGCACCTGCCAGCGCTGTGGCTGGTTCAGCTTTGGCAGCTGGGCGAACAGTTGCGCAAACTGCGGCGCTTTCATCGTACGCTCCCGATCGATGACGACCGGAATTGGACCGCGCATCAGCTCAGTAGATCAATGCTCATCCACAGCTAAACAGGACAGCACCATAAAAAAAAAAGCGGGCCAAGGCCCGCTTTCCGATGACACCGCGTTGTGATTAACGCTTGTCGATGCTCGGCACGTCGCGCACCGGCGAACCGATGAACAGCTGACGTGGACGGCCGATCTTCTGCTCCGGATCGGCGATCATTTCGTTCCACTGGGCGATCCAGCCGATGGTGCGGGCCATGGCGAAGATGCCGGTGAACAGCGAGACCGGGATACCCAGGGCCGACTGCACGATGCCCGAGTAGAAGTCGACGTTCGGGTACAGCTTGCGCGACACGAAGTATTCGTCGTTCAGGGCGATCTTTTCCAGTTCCATTGCCAGCTTGAACAGCGGGTCGTCCTGCAGGCCGAGCTCGTTGAGCACTTCGTGGCAGGTTTCGCGCATCAGCTTGGCGCGTGGGTCGAAGTTCTTGTACACGCGGTGACCGAAGCCCATCAGCTTCACGCCCGAGTTCTTGTCCTTGACCTTCTCGATGAAGGCAGGGATGTTGTCGACGGTGCCGATTTCCTTCAGCATGTTCAGCGCGGCTTCGTTCGCGCCGCCGTGCGCCGGGCCCCACAGGCAGGCGATGCCGGCGGCGATACAGGCGAACGGGTTGGCGCCCGACGAACCGGCCAGGCGGACGGTCGAGGTCGACGCATTCTGCTCGTGGTCCGCGTGCAGGATCAGGATGCGGTCCAGCGCGCGCACCAGCACGTCGTTGACCTTGTACTCTTCGCACGGATTGCCGAACATCATGTACATGAAGTTGGCGCTGTACGACAGGTCGTTGCGCGGATACATGAACGGCTGGCCGACATTGTATTTGTAGGCCATCGCGACCAGGGTCGGCAGCTTGGCGATCAGGCGGATCGCCGAGATTTCGCGCTGCTTGGCGTCGTTGATGTCCAGCGAGTCGTGGTAGAACGACGCCAGCGCGCCGACGGTGCCGACCAGCACCGACATCGGATGCGCGTCGCGACGGAAGCCACGGAAGAAGAATTGCATCTGCTCGTGGATCATCGTGTGCTTGGTCACGGTGTCGTTGAACTTCTCTTTCTGCTCGGCGTTCGGCAGTTCGCCGTTCAGCAGCAGGTAGCAGGTCTCCAGGAAGTCGCAGTTGACGGCCAGTTGCTCGATCGGGTAGCCGCGGTACAGCAGCTCGCCCTTGTCACCGTCGATGTAGGTGATGCTCGAGTTGCAAGCGGCGGTCGACATGAAGCCAGGATCGTAGGTGAACTTGCCGGTCTGGCCGTACAGCTTGCGGATGTCGATGACGTCCGGGCCGATGGTGCCCTTGTAGATCGGCATGTCGACCGACGGGCTGCCGTCCGAGAACGACAGGGTGGCTTTGGTATCAGAGATGTTCATGGCACTTCCTTCTTGTGGGAGTGGGTCTACAAAATAAAACGAAACCGGAGGGCGCCGCGACCAGCCCGCGAGGCAGACCGGATGCCCAATTTCGCTTACGCTTGCCGCAACCGCGCCAGCAAGGCACGCACATGCGGCAGGTCGACCTCGCCGGAAGGCTCGGAGCGTCCCAGCAGCAGGTCCATCAACGGGTTGTCCGCCAGATCGAGCAGACGGGTCAGCGCATCGACCTCTTCGTCGGTCAGTTCTTCTTCGTGCGCGTCCAGGAAGCGCGTGAGAATCAGATCGTTCTCGAGCAATCCCCGGCGTGCGCGCCAACGCAGGCGGGCACGGTTGGCGGGATCGGCTTGATGCGCATTTGCACTAGGTTTCACACTAGAGTCCGTTGTTGGTTCGACATCATACCCCGGCTGCCGCGATTCGGCAGTACGGTACTTTTACTGTATTGCTTCGGCATGGTTGGGCCGACACGAGTATGCACACGTTCGCTGAACGCGTCGGCGGCAGAGCCGCCAACCCTACGGCAATATACCGATCGTAGGGTTGGCGGGTCCCCCGCCGACGCGTTCAACCGGCGCTCGAAACACCACGCCGTTATACGCACGTCTGCACACCGCATGCGGCGCCATGCCGGCCGCCGCATGCGCTACGCGACCATCAAATGGCGCGACGAACCAGCAGTTCCTTGATCTTGCCGATCGCCTTGTTCGGATTCAGGCCTTTCGGGCACACATCCGTACAGTTCATGATCGAGTGGCAGCGGAACAGGCGGTACGGGTCTTCCAGGTTGTCCAGGCGCTCGTTGGTCGCTTCGTCGCGCGAGTCGGCGATGAAGCGGTAGGCCTGCAGCAGGCCGGCCGGGCCGACGAACTTGTCCGGGTTCCACCAGAACGACGGGCACGAGGTCGAGCAGCAGGCGCACAGGATGCACTCGTACAGGCCGTCGAGCTCTTCGCGCTCTTCGGGCGACTGCAGGCGCTCTTTCTCGGGCTTGATCGAGTCGTTGATCAGGTACGGCTTGACCGAGTGGTACTGCTTGAAGAAGTTGGTCATGTCGACGATCAGGTCGCGCACCACCGGCAAGCCCGGCAGCGGACGCAGCACGATCGGCTGGGTCAACTCGTTCAGGTTGGTGGTGCAGGCCAGGCCGTTCTTGCCGTTGATGTTCATCGCGTCCGAACCGCACACGCCTTCGCGGCACGAGCGGCGCAGGGCCAGCGAGTCGTCGACGTCCGACTTGATGCGCTGCAGGGCATCCAGCAGCATCTTGTCGGTGTCTTTCAGCTCGACGGTCACGTCTTGCATGTATGGCTTCGAATCCTTGTCCGGATCGTAGCGGTAGATTTTCAGTTGGACGGTGCGTGCCATTTCATTACCTGTTCTGGGCCGGAACGTCGGTTCCGGCCATGGAAAATATTAGAAAGTACGGGCCTTCGGCTTGAAGGTGTCGACGGTCAGCGGTTTTTGCACCACGGGCTTGTACTCGAGGCGATTGCCTTCCGAGAAGAACAGCGTGTGCTTCATCCAGTTCTCGTCGTCGCGGTTCGGGTAGTCGCTGTGGGCGTGGGCGCCGCGCGATTCCGGACGCGCCGCCGCCGACACGATGGTCGCCTTGGCGGTCTCGATCAGGTTGTCGAGTTCCAGCGCTTCCACGCGGGCGGTGTTGAACACCTTCGACTTGTCCTGGAACGACACGTGCTTGCGGCGCTCGTCGAGCTTCATGATTTCCTTGACGCCCGTCTCCAGCAGTTCCTGGGTACGGAACACGCCGCAGTATTTCTGCATGGTGGCGCGGATGTCGTTGGCGACGTGCTGCACTTTTTCGCCACCGACCGAGGATTCAAGCTTGTTCAGGCGCGCCAGGGCGAAGTCGGCCGCGTCCGCTGGCATCGGCTTGTTCGACTTCTGCTTCAGGTTCGAGGCCACCACGTGGTTGCCGGCCGCGCGGCCGAACACCACCAGGTCGAGCAGCGAGTTGGTGCCCAGGCGGTTCGCGCCGTGCACCGACACGCAGGCGCATTCGCCGATCGCGTACAGGCCGTTGACGATCTTCTGTCCGCCGGTGCCGTCGGGCGCGACCACCTGGCCGTGGATATTGGTCGGGATGCCGCCCATCTGGTAGTGGATGGTCGGGACGACCGGAATCGGTTCCTTGGTCGCGTCGACGTTGGCGAACTTGTGGCCGATTTCCAGGATCGAAGGCAGGCGCTTCTCGATGGTGTCCTTGCCGATGTGGCGCAGGTCGAGCAGCACGTGGTCTTTATTGGGACCGCAGCCGCGGCCTTCCTTGATCTCCTGGTCCATCGAACGCGACACGAAGTCGCGCGGCGCCAGGTCCTTCAGGGTCGGCGCATAGCGCTCCATGAAGCGTTCGCCGTTCGAGTTGATCAGGATACCGCCCTCGCCGCGCACGCCCTCGGTGATCAGGACGCCGGCGCCCGAGACGCCGGTCGGGTGGAACTGCCAGAACTCCATGTCTTGCAGCGGCAGGCCGGCGCGCGCCGCCATGCCCATGCCGTCGCCGGTGTTGATGAACGCGTTGGTCGATGCGGCGAAGATGCGGCCTGCGCCGCCGGTGGCGAAGATGGTGGTCTTCGCTTCCAGGATCATCACGTCGCCGGTTTCCATTTCCAGGGCCATCACGCCGACCACGTCGCCGTCGGCGTCGCGGATCAGGTCCAGGGCCATCCACTCGACGAAGAAGTGGGTGCGGGCGCGGACATTACGCTGGTACAGCGTGTGCAGCAGCGCGTGGCCGGTGCGGTCGGCCGCGGCGCAGGCGCGCTGGACCGGCTTCTCGCCGAAGTTCGCGGTGTGGCCGCCGAACGGGCGCTGGTAGATGGTGCCGTCCGGGTTGCGGTCGAACGGCATGCCGAAATGCTCGAGCTCGTAGACGACCTTTGGGGCTTCGCGGCACATGAATTCGATCGCATCCTGGTCGCCCAGGTAGTCGCCACCTTTCACGGTGTCGAACATGTGCCAGTACCAGTCGTCCTCGCTCATATTGCCCAGCGAGGCGCCGATGCCGCCCTGCGCCGCAACGGTGTGCGAACGGGTCGGGAAGACCTTCGACAGGACCGCGACGTTCAGGCCGGCTTCGGCCAGTTGCAGCGATGCGCGCATGCCGGAACCGCCGGCGCCAACGATGACCGCGTCAAAGCGACGGGTAGGAATTGCGGTTTTGATTGCTGCCACGATTACACACTCCACAGAATTTGCACGGTCCAGGCGGCGCAGGCGATCAGCCAGAAGATCGTCGCGAGCTGGAGCAGCAGGCGCAGGCCTGCGTTCTTGACGTAGTCCATCCAGATGTCACGGATGCCGACCCAGGCGTGGTAGTACAGCGCCAGGAAGGTCACCAGCGAGAACAGCTTGAACCACTGTTTCGAGAACAGGCCGGCCCAGCCTTCATAAGTAAAATTCTGGCCGGTCAGGAAGGAGACCAGCAGGACGACCGTGTAGATCGCCATGACGATGGCGGTGACGCGCTGCGCCAGCCAGTCGCGGAAGCCGTAGTGGGCGCCGACGACCATGCGGCGTGGGCCGATATTATTCTTGGTTGCCATGATTTAAAACACTCCGAACAGTTTCATGCCGACCAGCGCGGTCAGCAGCAGGCTGATGATCAGCACCCAGCGCGCGGTCGATTGGGCAGCGTCCTTGTCCAGGGCAAAGTGATTGTCCATGAACAGGTGGCGGATGCCGGCGACGAAATGGTGCAGGTAAGCCCACGACAGGCCGAGCAGGATGATCTTGACGAGCGGCAGCGACACGATGCCGGCGAAATAGCCGAACGACGATTCCGACAGCAGGCTCTGCTGGAACAAATACAGCAGGAATGGCAGCATCAGGAACAACCCGGCGCCGCTGACGCGGTGCAGGATCGACACGATCGCCGATGGCGGCATGCGATATTTCGTCGTGATATCGCCGATTCCGACGTTGCGATACACCGGCCGCCCTTTCTTGCTTGCTTCTCTCACGGCTTCCGACATGATGGTACACCTCCCATTTAAGACAAATTTTTGTATGAACCCTGCATTCTTGCCGATTTCACGGCCTGGTCCGGGAAACTGGGACCAGGCCAGCGGGACAGCGGGCGGCGAACCGGGTCATGTCCGTCGCGTACCCAAAACCAATATATTTTAATCGCATTCGCGCAATCGCCGCAGAGGGGGCCTATCCCATCCGGCTATTTTCCGAATTATTCGAAAAGACAGAAAACAGAGAATTTCTACCTGACCGTTTTCTGCTTTATTCTCCTCACGACAATTCGTTCAAATAATGGTGGCTTGCGGTCGAGTACAGTTCGCGGCGCAGCTCGACGGCCTTGTCACCGTAGGTGAACGACACCCGCTCGCCGCACAGCAGCGGCGTGCCGGGCGCCACCTTCAGGTGCTCGGCCGTGGCCGCGTCGGCCGACACCGCCCGGATCTTCTCGGTCGCGCGGATCATGCGCGTGCCGAATTCCGTCTCGAACAGGCCGTACATCGGCCCCTTGTATTCCTGCAGCCGCTCCGCGCTCAGGCCCTTGAACAGCTGACCCGGCAGCCACAGCTCTTCCAGGATGGTCGGCTGGCCGTCGAACGATTGCACGCGCTTGATGTAGACCACGGCGTCGCCCGACTTGAGCTCGAGCAGGCGCGCGACCTCGGCCGGCGCACGAGTACGCTTGACTTCAAGGAAACGGTTCTCGGGATGATGGGGGACGCCTTCGTCCGGCATCAGTCGCAGGAAGCGGAAATGGGCGCGCTCTTCGGCGTGGCTGGCAACGAACGTGCCCTTGCCCTGGCGCCGCAGCACGAGGTTCTCGGCAGCCAGTTCGTCGATTGCCTTGCGCACGGTGCCCTGGCTGACCTTGAAACGGGCCGCCAGCTCGACTTCGCTCGGCATGAGTTCGCCAGGCTTCCATTCACCGGCCTGCAGGCTCTGGGTGATCAGCGCCTTGATCTGCTGATAGAGGGGCCGGAACGACGGCGAGCCACTGCTGACAGGATCAACGGCCGGATTGGACGGGGCGGAATTCATAGACCGCGATTTCACCACAAAAGTGCATGACCGTCCAGTATTAGAGGTCTTTAGATATGTGTCTTATATAAGACATATGATATTGAATTGACAGACCAAACGGCAGAGGAATACACTCATGGCCGACCGGGAGTCGGCGCCACTCTTGACATCATTGTACGCGCGCGACACCCGACTTTCGACCTTGAAGGCTTGAAGTGCGCTTTTGGTATCATTGCAGCTTCATCAAACCGCGGTGAAGCAACTTGTAGCCAAACAGGCGTATGCTCGGCGTCGACCTCGGCGCAAACCGTATTCATTCCCACTTTGGAGATTCATCATGGCTAAAACCCCAATGCGCGTCGCCGTCACCGGCGCGGCCGGCCAGATCGGCTATTCCCTGCTGTTCCGCATCGCCAGCGGCGACATGCTGGGCAAGGACCAGCCGGTCATCCTTCAGCTGCTCGAGATCGACAACGAGAAGGCACAGAAGGCGCTCAAGGGCGTGATGATGGAAATCGACGACTGCGCGTTCCCGCTGCTCGAAGGCATGACCGCCCACGCCGACCCGATGACCGCGTTCAAGGACGCCGACGTCGCCCTGCTGGTCGGCGCCCGCCCGCGCGGCCCGGGCATGGAGCGCAAGGACCTGCTCGAAGCCAACGCCCAGATCTTCACCGTGCAGGGCAAGGCCCTGGACGCCGTCGCTTCGCGCAACGTGAAAGTGCTGGTGGTCGGCAACCCGGCCAACACCAACGCCTACATCGCGATGAAATCGGCCCCGAACCTGCCGGCCAAGAACTTCACCGCCATGCTGCGCCTGGACCACAACCGCGCCCTGTCGCAAGTGGCGGCCAAGACCGGCAAGGCCGTCAAGGACATCGAGAAGATGATCGTGTGGGGCAACCACTCGCCGACCATGTACGCCGACTACCGCTTCGCCACCGCCGGCGGCGAGTCGATCAAGGACCTGATCAACGACCAGGAATGGAACGCCAACACCTTCCTGCCGACCGTCGGCAAGCGCGGCGCCGCCATCATCGAAGCGCGCGGCCTGTCGTCGGCAGCGTCGGCCGCCAACGCCGCCATCGACCACGTGCGTGACTGGGTGCTGGGCACTAACGGCAAGTGGACCACCATGGGTATTCCTTCGGATGGTTCCTACGGCATCCCGGAAGGCACCATGTTCGGCTTCCCGGTCACGACCGAGAACGGCGAGTACACCATCGTCCAGGGCCTGGATATCGATGCCTTCTCGCAAGAGCGCATCAACCTGACCCTGAAAGAGCTGGAAGAAGAAAAAGCCGGCGTCGCTCACCTGCTGGGCTGAGCCTGAACCTGGCGCGCGGCAGTCGCCGTGCGCCAACCGCGCCGTGCCGTTCAAGCGGCACGGCCGTTTTTATGTTGTGAGAGATATGCACCCTTCCGAGGTTTTATTCCAGGGCAAACGCCAGCCGCTCCTTCTCCCCGCCTGCGACCACTACGCCGGCTCCGAGAAGCTGATGCGTAAATCGATGGCCCTGCAACAAGAGCTTGGCCCCCTGTTCGACATCACCTTCGACTGCGAGGACGGCGCCGCTGCCGGCAGCGAACTGGAGCACGCCATCCTGGTGGCGCAGATGGTCAACAGCGACGACAACCGTTTCGACCGCATCGGCGCGCGCCTGCACGACCCGGCCAGCCCCCATTTTGCGAAGGACGTCGAGTTCATCGTCGGCGGCGCGGCGCAACGCCTGGCGTATGTGGTGCTGCCCAAGGTGGAAAGCGCGATCGAAGTCGCCCGCGCGATCGACCTGATCAACCAGCACGCCCAGGCCGCCGGCCGCCGGAGCGCCGGACCGACCAACCTGCCGGTGCACGTATTGATCGAGACCCACGGCGCGCTGCGCGAGGCCTACGACATCGCCGCCCTGCCTCAGGTCGAGTGCCTGTCGTTCGGCATCATGGATTTCGTCTCAAGCCACTACGGCGCGATCCCGGCCAGCGCGATGCGCACCCCGGGCCAGTTCACCCACCCGCTGGTGGTGCGCGCCAAGCTCGAGATGGTGGCGGCCTGCCACGCCCACGGCAAGGTGGCGTCGCACAACGTCACGACCGACATCAAGGACAGCCCGACGGTCGCCAACGACGCCCAGCGCGCCGGCGCCGAATTCGGCTTTACCCGGATGTGGAGCATCCATCCGGACCAGATCAAGCCGATCCTGAAGGCGTTCACCCCGCGCCTGTCCGAGGTCAATGAAGCGACGAATGTCTTGAGCGAAGCCATGGCGGCGGATTGGGGACCGATTGCCCAGCATGGCCGCTTGCACGACCGTGCGAGCTACCGATATTATTGGTCGGTGTTGCAGCGTGCCAAACTGGCGGGCCTCGCGCTGCCGGAAGCCGCTGCGGCAATCGTCCACCTCCCCGACAGCGAATAACCCGACCATGGCCACCCTCTTCCCCAAATTCGCCGCCGCCTGCGCTGTCGCGCTCGCGGCCGCCGGCATGTGCGCGCCGGCCACTGCCGCAGGCGCCGCCGCCAAGGAACCGCATCCGAAAGCGGAAAAAGTCCTGAAGGCGCAAGCCAAGAAGAAACCATCGAAGAAAGCGCAGGCCGCAGCAGCGGCCGCGGCGGCTGCGGCAGCGGCTGCCGCAGCTGCCAACCCGCTCGAGGTCGACGAGCCGGACATCACCGATACCAAGGTGACCGAATACGCTTGCGAACTCGGCAACAAGATCACGATCTATACCAACGAAGCCGACGACAGCCATATCGCGCTGCGCTGGAAGCAGCGCCTGCACCGCCTGGCCCGCATCGGCACCACCACCGGCGCGCTGCGCTTCGAGAATCCGCACTATGGCCTGATCTGGATCGGCATCCCGTCCAAGGGCATGCTGCTCGACTCGAAGCTCAACCGCCAGTTGGCCAATGAATGCAAGAACGCCGAACAGTCCGCGATCGTGGCGACCGCGGAACCGGAAGCGAGCAAGACTTGAAGGGCGCCTCGAAAAACTGTCGCGAGCGGCAGCAGTTTCGGTCGAGAAGCGCAACCGTACGGGCGTACGGTGAGCATCGCAGACCGAAAATGCAACGCGCAGCAGGTTTTTCGAGGTGCCCTGAAGATGCGGCGCGGATTTTCCCGGAACGCCGCG
The DNA here is from genome assembly GCF_056279385.1 of Massilia sp. UYP34. Lineage (NCBI taxonomy): Bacteria > Pseudomonadati > Pseudomonadota > Betaproteobacteria > Burkholderiales > Oxalobacteraceae > Massilia > Massilia sp. UYP34. The sequence goes on from NZ_JBWBRF010000003.1 coordinate 403,192, forward strand.
CTGTTCTGTCGCCCGAAGTTATCTGTCCGTTATTTCCGTGAACGCTGCTGTTGAAATAACAATATTCCCACTGAAGGAGAGATTATGTCTCGCAACACTCTGAACACACTGAAGGAATTCCCGATCGGCGCAGGCCAGAGCGGCCAGCTCCATTCGCTGCCGGCGCTGGCGGAAAACCTCGGTGTGAACCTGTCGCGCCTGCCGGTGTCGATCCGTATCGTCCTCGAGTCCGTCCTGCGCAACTGCGACGGCAAGAAGGTCACCGAAGAGCACGTCAAGCAAGTCGCCAACTGGGGCGCGACCGCAGAGCGTACCGACGAGATCCCATTCGTCGTGGCCCGCGTCGTGTTGCAGGATTTCACCGGCGTGCCGCTGCTGGCCGACCTGGCCGCGATGCGCAACGTCGCCGCCAAGATGGGCCTTGACGCGAAGAAGATCGAGCCGCTGGTGCCGGTCGACCTGGTGGTCGACCACTCGGTCACCATCGACCACTTCCGCGAGCCGAACGCGCTCGACCTGAACATGAAACTGGAATTCCAGCGCAACAACGAGCGCTACCAGTTCATGAAGTGGGGCATGCAAGCGTTCGACACCTTCGGCGTGGTGCCACCGGGCTTCGGCATCGTCCACCAGGTCAACCTGGAATACCTGGCGCGCGGCGTCATGAAGCAGGGTGACATGTACTATCCCGACACCCTGGTCGGCACCGACTCGCACACCACCATGATCAACGGCGTCGGCGTGGTCGGCTGGGGCGTGGGCGGCATCGAAGCCGAAGCCGGCATGCTGGGCCAGCCGGTCTACTTCCTGACCCCGGACGTCATCGGCGTCAACCTGAAGGGCAAGCTGCGCGAAGGCTGCACCGCGACCGACCTGGTGCTGACCATCACCGAACTGCTGCGCAAGGAAAAGGTCGTGGGCAAGTTCGTCGAGTTCTTCGGCGAAGGCACCCGTTCGCTGTCGACCACCGACCGCGCCACCATCGGCAACATGGCGCCCGAATACGGCGCGACCATGGGCTTCTTCCCGGTGGACGAAGCCACCGTCGACTACTTCCGCGGCACCGGCCGCACCGAAGAAGAACTGGCGGCCTTCGAAGGCTACTACAAGGCCCAGGGCATGTTCGGCATTCCACAGGAAGGCGAGATCGACTACACCCGCGTGGTGGAACTGGATCTGTCGACCGTGACCCCGTCGCTGGCTGGTCCGAAGCGTCCGCAAGACCGTATCGAACTGGGCCACGTCAAGAATACGTTCACCGACCTGTTCAGCAAGCCGACCACCCAGAACGGCTTCAACAAGAACCCGGACGACCTGCACAAGGTTTACGAGACCACCAACGGCGTGCGCGTGAAGAACGGCGACATCCTGATCGCCGCCATCACCTCGTGCACCAACACCTCGAACCCGAGCGTGCTGCTGGCCGCGGGCCTCCTGGCCAAGAAAGCCGTCGAGCGCGGCCTGACCGTGGCGCCGCACATCAAGTCGTCGCTGGCGCCGGGATCGCGCGTGGTCACCGAGTACCTGACCGCCGCTGGCCTGTTGCCTTACCTGGACAAGCTGGGCTTCGGCGTGACCGCCTACGGCTGCACGACCTGCATCGGCAATGCCGGTGACCTGACCCCGGAACTGAACGCCGCGATCACCCAGAACGACATCATCGCCGCCGCCGTCCTGTCGGGCAACCGCAACTTCGAAGCACGTATTCACCCGAACATCCGTTCGAACTTCCTGGCCTCGCCACCGCTGGTCGTCGCCTACGCGATCGCCGGCAACATGACGAAGGACCTGATGACCGAGCCGGTGGGCAAGGACACCAACGGCGTCGACGTCTACCTGGGCGACATCTGGCCGACCTCGCAAGAGATCGGCGAACTGATGCGCTTCGCGATGAACTCGGAAGTCTTCAAGAAGAACTACGCCGACGTCAAGGGCAACCCTGGCGCGCTGTGGGAACGCGTGTCGTCGACCGAAGGCCAGGTGTACAACTGGCCTGAATCGACCTACATCGCCGAACCGCCATTCTTCGCCGACTTCGAGATGACCCCGAAAGCGGCCGCCACCGGCATCACCGGCGCACGCGCGCTGGGCGTGTTCGGCGACTCGATCACCACCGACCACATCTCGCCGGCCGGTTCGATCAAGGAAGACGGCCCTGCAGGCAAGTGGCTGAAGGAACACAACGTGTTGAAGGCGGACTTCAACTCCTACGGCTCGCGCCGCGGCAACCACGAGATCATGATGCGCGGCACCTTCGCCAACGTGCGCATCAAGAACAAGATGATCCCGCCGAAGGCCGATGGCAGCGCAGTCGAAGGCGGCATCACCATCCATCAGCCGTCGGGCGAACAGATGTCGATCTACGACGCGGCAATGCAGTACGTGTCCGCGGGCACCCCGACCATGATCTTCGGCGGCGAAGAGTACGGCACCGGCTCGTCGCGCGACTGGGCCGCCAAGGGCACCCAGCTGCTGGGCGTGAAGGCCGTGGTCGTGCGTTCGTACGAGCGCATCCACCGCTCGAACCTGGTCGGCATGGGCGTGCTGCCGCTGCAGTTCATCGGCAACGACAGCGTCGAATCGCTGGGCATCACCGGCAAGGAAACCTACGACCTGAAGGGCCTGGAAGGCGAGATCAAGCCGCAACAACTGGCAACCCTGGTGATCCACCGCGAAAACGGCGAATCGCAGGAAGTCAAAGTGCTGCTGCGTATCGACACCCCGATCGAAGTCGACTACTACAAGCATGGCGGTATTCTGCCGTTCGTGCTGCGTCAGTTGCTGGCTGCCTAAATCGGGTAAGCCCGCTCAGGCGGGCTGCCGCTTCAAGCGAAAAGGGCTGGAATCCGGGAGGGTTCCAGCCCTTTTGTGTTTGCATGATCCTGTCCTGCCAGACATTTTCGAGAGTGTCACCAGATGGCAGTGGGAGTCATATTGAAGAGATGAGCTTGGCGCCACACGCGGTGAGATCCTGGTCATATGCGACCTGTTTGCCGTGATGCTTGCGGGTGCTTCCGCTGGGCTGGATCGGGAATTGGCCTTCGCATTTGGGGCAATAAGTAGTATCCCCTTCGACGGCGATTCGCTTGCTGAGCACTGTGAAATCTCCGGCTGCCGATATAACCTCTCCGCCATGGCTGGTTTTATCTCCGAGGCGGATAACGCCGCGTCCGTTTTGATCCTTCATGGTATCTTTTTCCCTTAGATCGTCAGACGGCGCTGGTCCCAGTATCCACATGATGGACCGCCGCAACAGCGTGATCATCGGTACCGAGGTAGACTCTTCGGTAGCGCCAATAACCAGGGCTTTCCAGTATAGGCGAATTAAATCCAGCGAGCGAATCATGCACGTAGTGTTCAAATAATCTGGCGAAAGAAGTAGGCGTCGGCTTGGACTTCTGAGCAATCTCAAGTATAGATCGAGCCTCCGGCTCAAGCGATCTCAATCTCGACAAATCGTATTTTTCGAGACATGATGATGGTTTTCATCGCCGCCTGTGCCATCTGACCGAAACTCCTATGTTTATTCATTCGCCCCATTATATTAGCATCATCGACCAATGTCTTATTATGGCTGAGCAACACCCTCCTATCCATCTCGCCTGCGCGAACGACTTGGCTAGTTGTGTGAAAGCGGTCACGAATTTGCCAACGCCAATTTAGATAAGGTTGAAGCCATTCGTAAACTGGCCGCGGGTTCAACGTAGCTTGGTCAATAAACTCTTCGTAAGCCTTGGCAAGATCGGGGTGAATAGCAAATGGATCATATTCTCCGTCGGCAGGACGTGATTTAGTGATCGGAGCGCCAGCTGCCACAGCACATTCCAGCATATGATTCAAAGGTATCTGTGACAGTTTTTGTGAATCGTCCCCTACCGCAATACCGAGTTCCCCTGGCCGATATCCGCCACCGACGTCACTATGCGAACCCGGATAAGCAAATTGGAGCCAGCCCTGCTGCACTTTTCCATCAATGCCAATGAGATCGAGAGGGAAGTTTCGTCGAAGCTCGTGCATTGCCACCATGTGCACACAGTTTTTAACGGAAGATGGTAAGCGCAGAGCTTCAGCACTAGCCCAAGCGCCGTGCCCCCCAGTTGATTTGGTTGCAAACGCAATTACGCCAGACCAAAATCCCGCCGATGCAACAGTATCGACAATTCCAACAAACCGGAAACGCAACGGCACCCCAGCGAGGCATTCGCCAACAAGCAATTCATTCAACCAGCTACAGAACACTCGTGCTTCCGCTGCACCTCTGGAGAATCCAAAAACATCGATGAAGCATTCTACAATACGAGGCTTTCCAGTCTTGAGTTTTTCCTTCAAGAGCTTACATTGTCGCGTCAAAAAATCCCGCCTATTCCCATCTCCCATCTCCGGCTCCAACAAGCCACTGTCTTCACCGAGCTTCGCCAAATTCTCCTTATCAATTTTAAGATTCACATATGAACCATTACGACACAGGGCAAGAACAGCACTTTTATCAAAAAGGTTTTCAGAATAGCACTGCCGGTGAAGAAAGTTCAATATCTCTAATAAACCGAAGATCACCCGCCCTTCACAGCCAAATGCACAACCAGCGCCCAAAGAGCTTCTCTCATTCTCTCCAATATCAGAAAACTTCGTACCGACCCCCGGAACATAGATTCGATGAGAACCGAGTTTTTCATTTGAATAATAGGCGCCATATAATCTTGCAATATTTGTATGGGAGCGCGAAGGAGAGTCTTCATCGAGGTTGTTGTTAGTTCCATCAAAAAATATTCCCACATTTATTCTATTTTCGCATTTTTTTACGTTACACTCGCTCTCCGGAAGGACCCTCTTAATTTGCGAAGCTGGCGAGGCTTTAACTGGAAGAACTGTAAATTTCGATTCTTTTGTATTTTTCATCTCCAGTCCCCATGTAACTTTCTATCATTGTAAATTTTCCGCTCTAATTCATCCAATTCCCCTTTGCTAAAAATAGCCTTAATAGGACGTCCTGGTGTCGCCACATTTTCCGCCAAGGCATCATCAGCCTGAATTGGATGGAGTTCGCCACTGGATGTATATCTGCTCACCACAATTCGCACGCGCCCATTAGAAAAAAAATGAACATAAAAATCTCCCGGCTCTACGTATGACTCAACCGGCACCTGTGCTTGATATATTCCCTCAAGCTCTACAGTTTCCGGGGCAGTTGGATCAGCGTGCCTAATAATTCGACTCACCTCCCAACGCACGTCTGCTGATAGATTTGAACTCGGTTGCCTTGGTAAATTCACACAACATCTTCTACTACCGCCCCCACCGCCTTCTCCAACGTTATCACTGATACTTTTGTTGATATAGAAATTATTGACGACATGATCTGCGCCAAGATGATGAACGCCTACGACGTCAGCAGGAAAGCGTTCTTCTTTCACGTCTTGCTCTAACATCCTTAAGCCGAGCGAGACGAATATTCCCGCCGCCACCAGTGAAATTCCCAGCCTCCGCCATGAATAGAATTTTTTGATTAGTTTCATAGATTCCTGGAGCCTTTACATGAGAGCAGGGAATGCGTCTACCACTAAGATTTATTCCTCGAGACAAACTTGTCTTTCGCACACGATTTTACTAAGCCGTTCGTGGAAATATTTAGCTTAACTATTCCCAAAGATGTTTAAGTTGATTGGCATTCTGATACCGGAGAAATTTTATTCGGAAAAATGCGAAAATCGTCACGCATCATCGCCAATCTCCGTATTTCTTTCTATCACGGTCGATTTCACGCTGATGCTCAGCGAGCTCTTCGTCTGTCAGACACCTCACCCTAAGAGCAATAAGGAATGAGAAATCGAACTTGGAGTAACCAAGAGCAGTTCAACTGTCCCTACATTCGCGCCACGAGTTCCTTCAATCGAGCAGAAAATATATCAATATTACTTAATGCAAGACACTCGCGAACCTCACTCCTATTTAGAATACCCCCCTGTGTTGTTAACACTGCCTCAGTCAAAAATGTCAGGAACAGTGGATTAGAGTTGCCAGCGGCTCGCCATACCTCAAGAGCGCCTCGTGCCCAAGCATGCTGTTCCACGGTATTGCCAGGAAAATTGGCCCCGTGACGCATCATTTTCGCTTTTGCAATAAGGTGGTCGGGTTCGCTGGCCTCGTCGAGCATTGCCAACTGTTCCCAATCCAGGCAAAAGGGCGTCGGTGCACGAGCATCTGATTCGATCAACGGCAAATGGATGATCGATCCTGATCTATCGTGTACTGCCCAACGCGCTATAGGCCCTCTCATTGCCCCCCATTGAGCCGGCGTCAGTACAGATGAGAGCGTTGCTAGGACCGCACAATCAGCATATCTGAGCGTGAACTGTTTACCGTTCGGATCGACAATGAAAATAAAGTGGCGCAAATGGTGGACGAGCTCTCCAAGTTTCAATTCGCTTTCGATAATCGACGTGTGTAATGCCGGCTTACACGCGCTCACATAGCCCATGACTTTCTCGATGTCACCGGCTTCATAAGCCGCCTCGACGTCGATCAGGAGCGGACTAACCTCCAATGCGCGTTGCGCGTAAACCGGTGCCAGCCAGATCGGGCGACTCTTTGCATCGGCATGCGCATAACCAGCCGAAAGGTCGTGCAACAGGCCGTTATCGATCAAGAGATACACAGACAGTTCTCCGTTGCCGCCGCTCATTCCGCCTCCACCAATGGACTATGCGCACGCGCCGCCGCCAGCATGCAGGGAATGCAAATGTCGTGATGCGGCAGCTCGTCAGGAAATTGCACCTCAGACGCCTTCTTCGCAAAGGTCTGATGGTCGGCGGCATACATGTGGCTGTTCCCAGTCGTGTTGCCGACAATGCCTTCGGCACTGATCTTCAATTCACTGCCACCGCCATAGATGCGAACGCCCTTTCTCGCCTTGATTTCGATCCAATCCGTGGTGCTGATCAGCTCCATGACTTTCTTGGCAATCTGATGAATGGCGCCGTCGTGCGCCTCGGTGCGGATATCGCCCCGCGCCGCAACATGCTTGATGCCACCGTCGTTCGTGAAAGCGCTGAGTCCATTGGTCGCGCGTACCGACGTCCGCCCGCCGGCCGCCAGATGCGTATCCGCAGCCGTGATCAGGTCGATATTCTTTTCGGCGCCCAGCGCCAGGCTTTCCGCGCTCGCCATGACGATCCCGGCCGGTCCGCTGACGGCGACGATGGGTGCGCCGCCAGCACTGCCCTCGACGGCATTGGTCCCATGATCCAGATGCCTGAGCTTGTCCACCAGCTGGGTCAGCAGAGGTCCGTTGTCCGGATCCTTGGCATGGGTTTCGGCAAGCTTTGCCAGTTGGTCCGCGATGTCGCGCAGTCCGTCGGCAAGTCCGGTCAGTTCGGCCCGATCCAGTTGATTGCCTTCGGCCCTGGTCTTGCCATCCGCAGTGATCAGCACACCCTTACCGCCGCGGATCGCCACGGCATGGTCGCTGCGCAGCTCCGCGCCTTCGCCACGGGGCTGACGGCGCTCGCCCCTTGGATGCGTCAGCCAACCCAGATTGAGCTGTGAAGCGCCATCGTCGCTGGCCAGCTGCGCGCTGATTTCATGAGGCGTGTCGTCGAATCGGAGTTGATTGGCGCGCCATCCCTGAATTTCCTGACTGCGTATGCCGGACAAATACCGCGTGGCAGGCAGGTTCGCGTTCTTGCTCAACGGCGGTGGCAAGGCATGTGCGTTGTAAAGTTGAGAGATGATGATCGGCTTGTCCGGGTCGCCGCCGATGAACGCGACCAGCACCTCGGTCCCGACTCTCGGCAGAGTCAGATTGCCGCAATGTGAATCTCCTGTACCAGCCCAGTGGTTTGCCACCCTCACCCAGGCTGAATCCGTGTCGGTCGCCGACGCGCCGGCGCCCCCGGCGTGCTGATGATCGGCCGGACGCGTTGCCGGAAACCGGATCTTGACGCGACCATACTCGTCGCAATGAACGACCTCGTTCTGCGCTCCGACCACGAGCGCGATCTGAAGACCGGGGTCGCGCAGATCGGTCCGTGGATCGAATGCCGGGACAATCGGAATGGCACGCCGCACGGCTTCGAATCGCATCTGGAAAGGATTGGCGTTCTCGCCCGCGGCAGGCCCGCCTTGTCGACTATCCCAGCCATTGCACGCGAACAGCCGCTGCACCCGTTCTTCCAGGCTTCTCGGCAGGTTGTTTCGCGCCCTGACGTCGAGCGCCGTGATGACGAAATCGCGTTCGGCCACGGGATGGCCATCGATCTCGGGATGATTCATGATCGTGAAGTATTCCCCTACGCGAAAATCGCGCACGGTTCCCTCTCCGATAAAGCACTTCGAATCGAGTTCTTTACGCTGCATGCGCAATAGTCCCAGACGGTACAGCTGGTCGCCGTCCGTTGCGGCATGCGGAGATTCGACGATGTATTCCTGCACCGCGCCGGCCAACCGGTTGCCTGAAGCGCCTTGATCGATCTTGCCGGGCACCTCGGTTACCATCGCCGGAGCGTTTCCCGGTTGTTTGTAGTCCCAGCTGAATACACTCGCACTACCCGCCTGGAACTTGCGCACGGCTCCCCAACGCGTGACGGAATCGCGCTCTTCGGTGGCATCATCGCGGTGATAACGGACTACGCCGGCATCATTCCGGGCAAGACTGCTATGGGCGTCGAACAGCACCAGCGTGTGCGCTGCCGCCCACTCGCTCGCCTGACCGTTCTGTTGCAAGACGCGACTGCTGCCGGGTCGGAAGAACCATGCAATGCCGGAACGGCCGAGAAGCCGCCGCACGAATACAGCATCGGATTCGTTGAACTGGATTGTCTGCTCACGTCCGGGATAGTTTTCAAGACGAAATCCATCTGCAAACTCGTAGTCGAAGGCTCCAGCCTGCGCACCGTATATCTGAAGCCATTCCTTCAGCACGACGACCACGATTTCGGGCCAGCTCAAGCACCGGAAGACACGCGTATTGATACGCTGCTCCATGATCGTCATCACATCGCAAAGGATGATGCGATAGCTGGAGATCGCCCCATCGGATTCACCCGAGTTGGCTTGGGCGATGACACCACTGACTTGCCTCAGCCGTCCCCGGTCAGTGACGAACTCCAGGGTTGCCGGCCGGCCGATAAAATCCTTCAGTGGAAGACGGCACGAGGTCGCCACACAATCGATCTGGTACTTGAAGCCACCGCATACGGTTTCAGTACCATGAATCGATTGGGGGAGCAGCATGTCGCTGCCCGGTTTGTCCTGGCCGGATATCCTCAGCCTGATTGGACGATTATCAGCAGTCAGGTCGCTTCCAGACTGCAGGGGACTGCTGAGGTCAGGAGCCATGCCCACGCTATCCTCCAGTTATTTCTCACCGGAACAAGCATGGATTCTGGCAACTCCTGAGTGCGCATCCTTGAGAATGGGCAAATTTCTCGACGCTGCTGCATGGAAGAGCTTACCGATGTCTCGTTAACGCGCGGCGAAGGTCCTCCCTGCAGGCATCACACCTCGGCCCACATCCTCAGCAGATTGTGATAATGCGCCGTCAACCCCACCGTGATCTCCGACTCCCCATGCTGCGCGCGCAGCTTCTGGATCTGGGTGTCGAGATCGAACAGCATGCCGCGCTTGCCGTCGTCGCGCACCATGCTCTGGGTCCAAAGAAAAGAAGCCACCCGTTCGCCGCGCGTCACCGGCCGCACCTGGTGCACGCTGCCCGACGAATACACGATCGCGTCGCCCGCCGCCAGCTTGACCTCGTGCGCGCCGTACAGGTCGACCACTTCGAGCTCGCCGCCTTCGTATTCGTCCGGCTCGCTCAGGAACACGGTGGTCGAGACGTCGGCCCGCACCGGCGCCCCGCCGCCGCGCTGGGCGCGGATGGCGCCGTCCACGTGAAGCCCGTAATGCTCGCCGCCGCCGTAGGCGTTGAAGTACGGCGCCAGCACCCGCAGCGGCAGTACGCTGGAAAAGAACAGCGGGTTCGCCATCAGGGCCGCGCTCACGATCTGGCCCAGCTCGGCGGCCAGCGGCGTGCCCTCGCCCAGTTGGCGGTTGCGCTTGACCTTCGCGCCTTGCGGGCCGACGCTCTCGCGGCCATCTAGCCATTCCGGCGCGCCCGCCATGCGGGCGCGGATATCGGCCACCTGGTCCGGCGTCAGCACGCCGGGAATATGCAGCATCATGTCGTTCGTCTTCTTAGCGAGCCAACAAAAAAATCCCTCCTGACGGCGTCAGGAGGGCTGAATCCGGTTGCCCGGCGGGGGTGGTACTCCGTGACACATCCGCCAGCGCTTTCCCGGTCGCCGGCGGCTACTGCAACACAAGCTAAATACACAAGGTATATACACAAACCAGATACAGCTCGAACACACCAATCGCTCTTCCCAAACATTATTGAATGAGAATTATTCTCATTATCTATCGTGTTGGTGCAATGTGCAAGCGATCGCATGCCCTTTTTTCATCTGCAGGCCATCGCGCCCCGGCACACCCATTGTTCATGACCTGTGGCCGAATCAACTACAATACCGGGGATATGGGTTTATCATCACCCCCAGGACTTTCGAAACATTCACTGACAAGAGACCCACCAGCGCCATGCGTCGTCCTTCCAAAGATTCAACTCCAAAACTTTCCGCAGAAAGCCAGCGCCTCGTCAGCCTCTCGCAAGCCCTCATGCAAGCCGCCAGCCGTGCCGAAGAGCGGGCGTGGGAACGCCAACTCGACACCTGCCTGCAAAAGCTGCTCAAGACCAATCATCAGGACAGCATCGACGCTGCCCTGAACGCCCTGTTCAAGGACGACCTGGCTTCCTACGACGTGCTGATGGATACCGTCGAGGCGGTCAGCGAATCGGCCACCATGGTCGAGCAGGCCGATGGCGGCGACGTCACCTGGCAGGCGCTGCTGGTCGCGGCGCCGATCCTGGCCTGGACCCGCTTCTCGATCGCCACCGGCGCCATCCCGAACGACATGCTGTCGACCCTGGGCGCCCACTTCTCGGCCCATCTGCTGGCCGAAGGCACCAGGATGGCGATCGCGCCCACCCTGTACTCGCTCGACCAGCTGCCGCGCACCCACGCCGAAACCGCGGCGCTGACGCAAAAGCTGGCCACCGCCGCCCACAAGGGCAGCACCATCAAGCCGGCCCAGCACCTGGACGACACCGCGCCCTTCCTGGCCGACACCCGCTACCTCTTGATCGCGATCGTCGCCCCGGCCGGCGAGCCTCTGTTCCGCTGGCAAGAGCCCCAGCACCACCTGCGCTTCGCCGAAGAGCGCAATCGCAGCCTGGAGCAGTGGCGCGCCCAGGCCACCGCAAATATCGCACGCCTGCTGCCGGGCTGCGGCATCGAACTGCTGCTGCCGGAAGCCTATTACGTCGCCTGCCGCGAGGCCGACAAGCTGATCCGCCCGATCTCGATCCGCGCCGCCGTGCACTACCTGACCAATATTCTGGGCGTGGAAGCGTCCGACCTGCGCGCCGTGATCGCCGGCTTCGGCGAAGAGTCGCCGGACATCCAGATCGACGAGTACCGCGTCTCGTTCACCATGCGCCAGAGCGCCGACGTGGTGTATGGCATCGTCTGGCCGCTGTACGGCCAGGAAGACGAGAACGGCACGCCGATGGAAGGCCCGCTGGCGGTCACCGCCACGGCGCTGTCTCCGATCAACGAGATCGCGGCCCACCTCAACGACGCCGGCATCGCCCACATCAAGCGCATCAACGAACGCTACGTGGCCGAGTACTGCGACGACTGCGGCGCGCCGCTGTTCGCCGACCCGACCGGCGAACTGGTGCATGCGGAAATGCCGGAAGACGCGCCAGCCGGCACCGAGCACTTCCACTGACCTCGCTCACGCTCCCGCCGCGGCGGGAGCGTCACCTCTCTCCCTGCCCCTCTTGCAACAAGCGCCGGCGTGATGAAACGCCGCGCCAGCCCCTTCACGCACCAGCCCGGCAAGACTTTCACCAGCGCGCCGCGATGATGGCGCTGTCTTGACGGTGGCGATCCAGCGATTGTATGCCGTTGGTTGACAATCAAACGACTTCGGACAGGTTAGTTTCCACTCCTGGTCGGCGGCACGCCGCCGACGGCGAAGGCGGTGCTGACGCACATGAAGGAAGACGGACGCAACGTCGACATCAGCAGCACCAATGCGCTGCACATGCCGATGGTGGACGGGTCGGTGTATGCGATGAGCAAGCCGGCGCCGGGCGGCCTGACCCGGGGACTGGCGCGCGAACCGGGGCCGCGCGGGAACATGATCAATGATGTGCTGCCGGGGCCGGCCAACACGGACATGAACCCGGAAAAGACCGGGTTCGGCGCCGACCTGTGGATCGACGGCGGCTGCCGCATGAGCGCGGCCTGAGCCGTTATGCCATCGGATCGATGGTGAAGGCCGGCATGCGTTCGCCGTTCCTGGCGCTGTCGAGGAACTTGTCGGCAGTGAGCAGCGCTTCGTGGATGGTGACGTCCATGTCCAGGTAGCGGTACGTGCCCAGGCGGCCGACGAAGGTGACGTTCTCTTCGTTTTTCGCCTTGTTCACGTACAGCTCCAGCTGCGCCTTCTCGCGCGTCTGGCGGATCGGGTAGTACGGCACGTCCTTCTCTTCGCACTGGCGACTGTACTCGGCGTAGCAAATGGTCTTTTCGTGCTTTTCCCACGGCGAGAAGTGCTTGTGCTCGGTGATACGGGTGTATTTCTTGTCGTCGTCGCAGTAATTGATGACGGCATTGCCCTGGTAGTCGCCGTCGGCGCGGAAGGTGTCGAAGTCGAGCGTGCGGTAAGGCAGGCGGCCCTCCTCGTGCTTGAACCAGGCGTCGATCGGGCCGCTGTAGAACACGTGGGCGTAATTGCCTTTGTCCGCCGGATCGAAGGCCGTGCTCAGGTGCACGGTCACGCCCGGCACGTCGATGATGTTCTGCACCAGCGCCGTGTAGCCGTCGGCCGGCATGCCCTGGTATTTGTGGTTGAAGTAATTGTCGTCGTAATTGAAACGCACCGGCAGGCGCTTGAGGATGCTGGCCGGCAGCTCGCTCGGGTGCAGGCCCCACTGCTTGATCGTATAGGTCTTGAAGAAGGCTTCGTACAGCTCGCGGCCAACGAAGCGCAGCGCCTGCTCTTCGAAGGTGGTCGGGTTCTCGATCGACTTGTCGCCCAGGCTCTGCAGGAATTCCTGCGCCTCGGCCGGCCCCATGGTCTTGTTGAAGAACTGGTTGATGGTCAACAGGTTGATCGGCAGGGTGAACACCTTGCCGCCGGTGATGGCCTTGACGCGGTTGACGTAAGGCTTGAACTCGGCGTAGCGGTTGACGAATTCCCAGGCGCGCTCGTTATCGGTGTGGAAGATGTGAGGGCCGTAGACGTGGACCATGACGCCGGTCTCGGCGTCGCGTTCGGAATAGCAGTTGCCGGCGATGTGGGGACGCGATTCGAACACGTCGACGGTATAGCCGGCCTGCGCCAGCTGGTTTGCGATCACGGCCCCGGAGAATCCAGCGCCGACGATGGCGATATTCTTGTTCATTCTTGTGTGTCCTGGTGGTGTTGGCAATGCCGGAGCGTATGCCTGACCTCGACCCGACCGGGTTGACTGCAAGAACAGATTGTCGGATTTAACCAGAGGACACACAACACCGCATCGCGGGTGGGATTAATGATAAAAATATATCACTCAAACCCCGTTTTGCCCCGCACAATTGGCGCGGCCCGCGTTGCGGATAGTGGACGTTTTATTGACGGATAGCGGCGATGACACGGGTGGCGAACTCGGCCGCGTTGCCGGCATGCCAGCGCCATACGATCACCAGATCATGCTCGGGCGACACGACGATGTCATTGCTGCCCGCTCCCAGCGCCGCGAAGGCGGTGGCCGGCATGCCTGGCAGGTTCTTGCCCTTGGTATTGAGCCACCACAGGTAGCCATAGTCCGGACCATGGGCGCTCGGCGTGAGCGCTTGCTTCACGTAAGAAGTGGGGAGGATCTGCCTGCCGCCCCAGTTGCCCTGGTGGAGCCACAGGTAGCCGAAGCGCGCCATGTCCCAGCTGTCGATCCACATGCCGCCGCCCCAGCGCGTGCCGCCGCTTACCGACGGCAATTGCTTGCCGTTCACTTCCACATAACTGTTATGGTAGGGAACCCATTTCCAGGTCGGCGACGCGCCGATCGGATCCATGACTTGCTGCTGGAACACGTCCGGCACCGATTGGCCGAACACGCGCAGCAGCGACAGGGCGAAGCGGTTCACGCGCGTGTCGTTGTACTCATAGAAGCTGCCCGGCGCCTTGATCGCGCGCGGCTTCTTCTCGCCCTTGCCGAAGGCTTGCTTGCCGATGAAATCGCTGTGCTTGCCCCACAGCTCGCCTTCCCACTCGGATTCCTGCTGCAGGTGCTGCTTCCAGGTCACTTGCGCGTTGTGCGGCGCGGCGTAGCCGCCGTCGTTCACCGTCTTCGCCACCGGGTCCTCGACCTGGATGCGGCCGTCGCGCACCGCGACGCCGGCGACGGTCGCCAGCATGCTCTTGGCCACCGAATAGGTCGGATCGACGAAGCGCGTGTCGCCGAACTCGGCCACCACATAGCCCTTGTAGATCACGACGCCGTTGGTCTGGGCGCGCCGGGTCGGCATCGAGCCCAGGCGGGTGCCGAAGATGGCTTCCTGGTCGGACAGGTCGAGCGGACGCTCGGTCTCGCGCGATTGCGCGAACCGGACGGCCGCGGCCAGGGCCGCCGGGTCCATGCCCAGCTGGGCCGGGTCCTTGCGGGCCCATTCGCCGGCCGGTGGGAAATAGGCCAAAGGCGAGGCCACAGGCGAGGCCGCATGCGACGCCGCATCGCCGGCGCCGGGCGCGCCGGCGGCCGGCAGCGCCAGGCCCAGCGCGGTGGTGAAGGAAAGTGCGAGCAGGCTGCGGCGGCGGTGGGTAACGATGGTCATCGGTCGGTATCGGTCCAGGTGGAATACGGGGAACGGATCAGGTTGGAGTTGTAATAGCGCTTGTCGCCGGTGACTTCCTGGCCGACCCAGTCCGGCTTGTCAAAAACGGCGTCTTCGGCCGGCAACTCGATCTCGGCCACGATCAAGCCCGCGTTATCACCCAGGAATTCATCGACCTCCCAGGTAAAGCCCGCGTGCGCGATGCGGCGCCGGTATTTTTCCACCAGCGGCCGCTCGCACAGGCGGTCGAGCAGTTCGGCGGCTTCGCCCAGCGGGATCGGGTATTCCCACTCGCCGCGCGCGGCGCCTTCGCTCTTGCTCTTGATCGTGAGGAAGCCCTGGTCGCCGTAGATGCGCGCCCGCACGGTGCGCGCCGGGTCCGAATTCAGGTAACCCTGGCGCACCAGGACGGGCGTGCCGAGCTGGCGCCAGGCGTCGCCCGCGACCAGGAACTTGCGCTCGATCTCGAGGCCCATGGATCAGCCCAGCGCCTGCAGGATCGGCTGCAGCATCGCCGCGCCCAGGCCGGCGCTGCGCGCGCCGTTCCAGCCGACGTGCGGGTCGGGCAGGTTGGCGTTGTCCTTGAACGGCATCTCGAGCGTCAACGACAGGCATTTGTAGTGGTGGCCGACGTATTTGGAGGCCAGCGTCAGCAGCTCGTCGTTGTACTTGCTGGCGGCGTAGCCGTATTCCTTCTGGAAGTCCGGGCTGCAGGCGATGTAGCGGTCGATGAAGGCGCTCTGCTCCAGCGCGCGCTCGGCGGTGAAGTTGTCGAGCATCTCGCAGCCGGCCACGAAGTTATAGGGCAGCGCTTCGTCGCCATGGATGTCGAAGAACATGTCGACGCCGACTTCCTCGATCTTCTGCTTGACGCAAACTACTTCCGGGCTGCGCTCGAGCGACGGGTTCATCCACTCGCGGTTCAGGTTGGCGCCGGCGGCATTGGTGCGCAAGTTGCCGCGCACCGAGCCGTCCGGGTTCATGTTCGGCACGATGTAGAACACGGCGCGCTGCAAGAGCTTCCTCGCCACCGGATTGGCGTTGTCGAGCAGCGCATCCATCATGCCTTCGACGAACCATTCGGCCATCGATTCACCCGGGTGCTGGCGGGCGATGACCCAGATCTTTTTCTCTGCCTGCGGATTGCCGATCACCACCAGGTTCATGTCGCGGCCGTCGACCGTGCTGCCGATATCGATCACGCGCGCGATCGGGCTCTCGGCCACTTCGCCCAGCAAGCGCAGGTGGCGTTCCCAGGTGTAGGGCTCGAAATAGGCGTAGTAGACGCTGTCCAGTTCCGGGGTGTGGTTGATGGTCATCACCTGGCCGTCGAAGCTGGTGGGGACGCGGAACCAGTTCTCGGTATCGTAGCTCGCGACTGCCTGGTAGCCCTCGAAGCCCTTCGGATAGGTGGCCTGGCCGGCGTTCAGGAAGCGCATCGTGACCGCCTGGCCGCGCGCGCCCTGCAGGCGGAAGTGGAACCACTGGTGGATATCGGCGTGCGAATCCTTGCGCAGGTTCAGGTCGATCTGTCCGGCGTTGTCGGCGCGGACGACGTCGATCGCGCCGGAGTCGAACATCGTGCTGATCTTGATGGGCATCGTGGGATCCTTTCATGGCCCGTCGCGGTGGACGGTGTGCGAATATCGGAAGCATCGGGCGCCAGCCCGACGTTGGCCCGGCCATGATACCGGATCGGCCATGCCGACCGCTGATGCCGGGCCGGGCCGCGAGCGCGTGTTTTACTGCGCGTCGAGGTCGATCAGGTCCTTCGCGTACATGTCCATGATCTGGCGCATCAGTTCGACGTTGCCGCGGTCGAGGACGACGGTCAGGTCGGGCTTGCGGTCGAGCACGAAGGTCATGCGGATCGCGCCCGGCAGTTCCTTGCAGTTCACGTATTGCGCGCGCGGCACGTGGGGACTGTCCCAGTCGGCCTGGGTGATGCCGGGACCGGCAGGCGGCGGTTTCAGCTGCGGATCGCGGTTGACCGGCAAGTGCCTGAGCAGCCAGAACACGATCGAAGCCGGGACGTGGACGCCCACGTCGCTCGCGCCCTGGGTGGAGAACTTGGTGAGCAACAGGTTGCCGACCCGGTCGCAGGACATGGACAGGCTCTTGACTTGACGGATGACCGCTGGTTTCACGACGTTGATCCTTGGGGGAAGGTTGAAAAAGGCGCAGCGATTCTACCTTATCCCATTCGCGTTTTGTGTGTATTACAGGCAAAACAAAAGCAAAACGGGAAGCCCCCAGCTTCCCGTCGCATTTCCCGCGCCGGCCTCCGACCGGCGGCAGGCATATTCGGTTGCCAGCTTATTCTTTCGAGCCGCCGCTGCGGTTGCCGCCCTGGGTGCTCTGGCGGTTGCCGCTCTTGGTCGAGGTGCGCGATGCCGTGCCGGCGCCGGCGCTGGCCGACTGGCGATTACCGTGGCTCAGGCTGCCGGCGCGGCGTGCCTCTTCCGACGTGAATTCGTGGGCGGTGCCCTTGGCATGGGCGGCCTTGCCGCCCTGGCTGGCGATTTCGCGCTGACGCGCCGGATCCATCGAGGCGAAGCCGCGATTGCGGGTGCCGCTGCTCTGGCTGCTGCCCTGATTGCCAGATTGCTTGTTACCTTGATTACTTGAGGCCATGATCACGCTCTCCCTTATACACTATGGAAACCGCCGCGTCCTGCGGCAGGCTTGAGACCCGTCGCCGCCGGACCGGCGCCGGCGAACGATGAGTCGAAGCCCATCTTAGGCAGGCATCTCCGATGCGGCTATAGGAGGATTTCAGATGACTTTGTAGGACATCGCGCGACAAATAATGCATGTGCGAAAAATAACTTCCAGTAATCAACAAACTCGTCAGGATCAGTCCTACACCGTCCCCCTACCTCTTCCTATTCTGTACGGCGCGCGCGGCGCGCATCATGGCGGTCTGCGGCAGGAATCCGACCTGCCTGTCTATCAGTACAGGAGACCGTCATGACTACCGACAAGCAAGACAAGCACACGCTCCCCGGCAACCAGGCCGACTATGGCGCCAATGAAAAAGGCGTCCCCGGCGCCAAGGGCATCACCCGCGATGGTCCGCTGGACCATACCTACCCCAACGCGGCCAGCCGTCAGCAAGGCAATTCCGCGATCGACGAGTCGGGCGGCAGCCGGGCGCAGGGCGGCTCGATGCAGGGCCAGCAGTCAGGCGGCAGCGGCACCACCCAGGGCGTGACCGACAGCCACGAGCGCCAGATGGGCATGCACTCCGACGCCTGGGGCAAGCTCGAGCAGCCGGTCGGCAACCGCCAGCGCGATACCGGCGTCTCGGTGACCGGCGACGCTCTGAACCGCCAGGGCAAGACCCAGACCGGAGACACGCTCAATCCGCAGGATCCGGCGCACCCGCAGCTGCACGGCGCCGAACCGGGTCGCGACGGCCGCGTGCCGGGCACCGCGGCGCCGGAGCCGATCGGCACCGAGGCCGGCGTGCCGGGCGTGCAGCACGGCGACATCTACGGCAACCGCCAGGGCGCCTCTGATAATCGCGCCGACACCCAGGACGCCAGCGCCAGCCGGATCCAGCGAGAAGTCGACGCCGCTGCGGCGCGCGACGCGGGCAGCAACCCCGGCAGCAGCGCGGGCCGCGACACGGGCAGCCACGACGTCCACCAGTCGAACGATGTGGCCGGCGGCCTGCCGCGCAGCCCGGGCAACTCCGGCCTGCGCACCGAGGGCGAAGGCTACCAGGTGGGCGGCAGCATGCATGCCGATCCGAACCCGGTGCACGAGTCGAACGACGCTGCCGGCGGCTACCCGCGCAGCCCGGGCGGAGCCAACAAGCTGGCGGGCGACCGCAAGATGGACGACGACACCGGTTTCTCGCGCGGCTGACGAAGCGTCATCCCGCACCACAGCCCTGGCGTTGTGTGGACGGCCTGGCCGTCCACGCGTTCAACCAGCGTCCGGATTGCCACGGATCCGGTGTGATCTGGACGCATGGGCGCCCGAAGGTGTATTTCCGCCTTCGTGCTTGATCCATCTCCAAGCCGTACCGGACCGCAGGAACCGCTTCATACGCATGGCAATCGAACCGCTCGACATCGCCACGATCATGCCGTGGCGCGAGACCAGCGGAGACATCCCATGCCTGCTACGGACGATGCCCACAATCCCGCCACGCCCAACGCCACGCCCGCCGCCATCCCCACGGTTTCCGTCGTGCTGCCGGCCTGCGGCCGCATGGACCTGCTCGACCGCAGCCTGGACGCCCTGATGCGCCAGAGCGTCGATCCGCGCAGCGTCGAGGTCATCGTCGTGGACGACGAACCCAACCACAATACGCTGCACCTGGTGGCCGGCTGGCGCACCCGCACGCTCGAGCGCGGGCCGCGGCTGGCGTATGTCGCCAATACCGGGCCGCGCGGGCCCGGCGCCGCGCGCAACCGCGGCTGGCGCGCGGCGCGCGCCGACGTCATCGCCTTCACCAGCGACGACGCCGTGCCCAGCCCCGACTGGCTGGCCCAGGGGCTCGCCGCCTTCGACGGCGGCGCCGACGTCGTCTGCGGCCGCATCGAGACCCCGGTGCCGGCCCGCCCCACCGACCGCCAGCGCAGCGCGCATGCGCACGAGCTTGCCGATTTCACCAGCGCCAACTGCTTCGTCCGCAAGCCGGTGCTCGAACGGCTCGACGGCTTCGACGAGCGCTTCAGCGTCCAGCGCGGCAGCGACGCCGACCTGCACTTCCGCCTGCTCGAACAGGGCATCCGCATCGTGCGCGCGCCGCAGGCGCTGGCCGTGCACCCGGTACGTCCGGCGCCCTGGGGTGCGAGCCTGCTGCAGATCCGCCATGCCGTGTTCGACGCGCTGCTGTACAAGAAGCATCCGACGCTCTACCGCGAACGCATCGAAGCGCATCCGTGCTGGGACCACTACGCGATCGTCGCCGCCTTGCTGCTGGCCCTGCCCTGCTGGGCGCTGGGCGTGCGCTGGCTGGCCCTGGCCGCCACCCTGGCCTGGCTGGCGCTCACGGTGCGCCTGTTCCTGCGCCGCCTGAAGGGCACCGCCCACAGCGCCTCGCACGTGGCCGAGATGGCGATCACCTCGATCCTGCTGCCGCCACTGTCCGTGTTCTGGCGCCTGGCCGGCGCGGTGCGCTACCGCGTGCGCTTCGCCTGAGCGCGCATGAAAGCCATCTTTCTTGACCAGGACGGCACGCTGGTCGACGACATCCCATTCAATGCCGAGCCGCGCCGCATCCGCCTGGTGAGCGGGGCCGGCGCGGCGCTGCGCATGCTGGCCGAGCTCGACTATCGCCTGTTCGTGGTCTGCAACCAGCCGGGCATCGCGCACGGCTGTTTCACCGAAGAGGCAATGGGCCCGGTCTCCGACCGCCTGGGCGACCTGCTGTTTCGCGAACAGCTCACCCTCGCAGGCTTTTACTATTGCCCGCACCACCCACTCGGCACCGTCAGCGACTATGCCTTCGCCTGCGCCTGCCGCAAGCCCTCGCCCGGCATGCTGCTGCGCGCGGCGCACGAACACGCCATCGACCTGCGCGCCTCCTGGATGATCGGCGACATCCTGCATGACGTCGAGGCCGGCAACCGCGCCGGCTGCCGCACCCTGTTGATCGACAACGGCAACGAGACAGAATGGCGCCTGGGACCACGCCGCCTGCCCACGCGCATCGCGCCAGACCTGGTCAGCGCGGCCAGGCTGATCGCCCGGCATGGCGAGCGCGAAGACCTGCGGCCGCAGGCGGGCTCGCAACCGCAGGGATGACGTTCTTGAAGTATGTGCGAAACGGCGGGATACCCGCCGCTCAGCGCCGCCGGATCTCGACGACCGGCGCAGGAGTGGCCGTGGGCGTGGGCGTGGCCGAGGGCAAGCTTGCCGGCGCCTGCGTCCGCAACTCGGCGCGCGCCTGCCGTATCACTTGGCGCGCCGCCGACAAACCAAGGCACGCCAAGATGCTCGCCACCACGATGTCCGGCCATGCGGCGCGGGCGCCGAACACGCCCAGCGCGGCCAGCATCACGGCCAGGTTGCCGATCATGTCGTTGCGCGTGCACAGCCACACCGAGCGCATATTGGCGTCGCCGTTGCGAAACGCGTACAGCATGGCCGCTACCGCGCCATTGGCGGCCAGCGCCAGCAGGCCGACCGCCCCCATGGTGGGGGCATGCGGCAGGTGGCCGTCGAGGCCGAGCCACAGCGACCGCGCCAGCACCAGCACGCCGAAGACGCCCATCACGACGCCCTTGGCATAGGCCGCGCGCGAACGCCACACCACGGCCATGCCCAGCACGAACAGCGACACCCCATAATTGGCGGCGTCGCCAAGAAAGTCGACCGAGTCGGCCAGCAGCGACACCGATCCGGCAGCCAGGCTGCTGACCAGCTCCACGCCGAACATGACGAAGTTGATGAACAGCGCCGCCCACAGCACCCTGCGGTAACGCCCGTCGGGCGGCGGCGTGGACGGACTGCAGGAACCGGAACAGCAAGCGGACATGAGCGCACCTCCAATGACGATAAACCATTAGAATCCCTGTAGTAACTACAAGGTCAAGGGAAGATCATGCTGATGCGCATTGGTGAGTTGGCGAAACTGACGGGCTGCCAGTCCGAGACAATCCGTTTCTACGAGCAAAAGGGATTGCTGCCGCCGCCGGTCAGGTCGCAGGCGAATTACCGGATGTACGACGCCAGCCACGCCGAGCGGCTGCATTTCATCCGCCGCTGCCGATCGCTGGACATGTCGCTGGGCGAGGTGGAAACCCTGCTCGGCTACCAGGACCAGCCGCACCGCTCCTGCAGCGGCGTCAACGCGCTGGTCGACCACCAGCTGTCCGAGATCGACCGCCAGATCCTGGAGCTGAGCAAGCTGCGCGCCGAACTGTCGAGCCTGCGCGAGCGCTGCGATTCGACCCGGCCCGCCGGCCAGTGCGCCATCCTGCGCGAGCTGACCGTCCACGCCTGAACGTCGCCTGCATTCCCGGATCGTCGGGCGTCGCCTGGCCGTCGCCGCATACCCGCTCTCCGATCAGCACGCCGTGGATCACGGCGCCATGCCCGCCGGGAGGCGCAAAAAAAAATCCGCCGACCGCAAGGCCGACGGAACAACGCAGTATCCGTTGAGGGATCACGCGGAGAGACACGGGAGCAATCTTAGCAACCGATGGTGTCAACTTGATGACAACGCGACGCCGGGATCCCGCCGCTGTCGCGGCTGCGCCGGGTTCGACTGCGCCTGCGCCAGTGCCGAACCGGAGACCGCCCAGCTGGTGCGCGAGCACTGGCGCCAGGAGCACGACTGGCCGCTGGTCGGCATGCCCGACGGCGTCGTGATCAAGAACCCGCGCTGCACACGTTACAATTGCCGACAGAACAATCGCCCGTAGCGTTTACGGCTCTCCACCTTTTACTTCAAACACCTTGAACTCCAGTTTCAGCTTCCTGGCCGGCGGCGGCGAGATGGGCGCCCTCATGCGCGCCTACGATTGGGACGACAACCCGCTCGGCCCGCCCGACGGCTGGCCTTCGACCCTGAAGACGGTGCTGCGGGTACTGCTGTCGAGCAATCACCCGATGTTCATCTGGTGGGGCGACGACCTGATCCAGTTCTACAATGACGGCTACCGCCAGACCATGGGCCCGGAGCGCCATCCGGCCGCTCTCGGCCAGCCCGGCCGCCCGTGCTGGGAAGAAGCCTGGGACCTGATCGGACCGGACATCGAGCGCGTCATGCGCGACGGCACCAGCGCCTGGTACGAGGACCGCCTGGTCCCGCTGACCCGCAACGGCCGTCGCGAAGACGTGTGGTGGACCTACGGCTACAGCCCGATCGAGGACGAGGCCGGCATCCACGGGGTGCTGGTGATCTGCAACGACGTAACCGAAGACCACCTGCTGCGGCAGCGCCTGGAGCAGACGAACCACGCGCTGATCGAGACCATGGACGATGCGTTCTGCCTGATCGACCTGGTCTACGATGAACAGGGTTGTGCGGTCGATTACGTCATCCTGGAAGCCAACCGCGCCTTCGCCCGCCATACCGGCCTCGCCGACAGCGTGGGCAAGACCGCGCGCCAGCTGGTGCCGGACCTGGAACAGCGCTGGATCGCCACCTACGACGAGATCGCGCGCACCGGCGTGGCGCGGCGTTTCGAGGAATTCTCGCAGGCGATGGGCCGCTGGTTCACCGTCTACGCCAGCCCGATCGCCCATCCGGTCGAGCGCCGCGTGGCCCTGCTGTTTACCGACATTACCGACCAGAAGAACGCCGAGCGCGCGCTGCAGGCCAGCGAAACGGCGGCGCGCGCCGCGGCCAGCCAGGCCGAGGCCGACCGTCGTCGCCTCGATGCGCTGCTCAGCTCGGCGCCGGTCGGCATCGTCTACGCCGATGCGAACGGCGCGCTGTCGTCCGTCAACCACATGAACCGCCAGCTGTGGGGAGAACATCCGATGCCCACCAGCCAGGATCAATACGCCGTGTGGCGCGGCTGGTGGGCTGACGACTCGGAGCGCCACGGCAGGCCGATACGGTCGGACGAATGGGCGCTGGCGCGCGCGCTGCGAGGCGAGCAGGTCGAGGCCGACGTCGTCGAGATCGCCCCCTTCGGCCGCCCGGACGAGCGCCGCACGCTGCTCACCCGCGCCACCGCGATCCGCGCGGAAGATGGCGCCATCGCCGGCGCGGTGGCGGCCTCGATGGACCTCACGGCCCAGGTCGACACGCAGCGCGCGCTGCGCGAAAGCGAAGAAAAATTCCGCACCATTACCGACGCGATGCCGCAGATGGTGTGGTCGTGCCGGGCCGACGGCGAGAACGATTATTCGAACCGGGGCTGGGCCGACTTCACGGGCCTGTCCAGCACCGAGCTGCTCGGCACCCACTGGGTCACCGTCATCCACCCCGACGACCTGCCGACGCTGCAGGCGCTGTGGGCCGGGAGCCGGGCGAGCGGGGCCCTGTTCGAGCTCGAACACCGGCTGCGCCACCACAGCGGCGAGTACCGCTGGGTGCTGAACCGCGCGCTGCCGGTGCGCGACGAGGCCGGCCGCATCACCCGCTGGATGGGCACGGTCACCGACATCCACGACCAGAAGCTGGCCGCCGAAGAACTGAAGGCGGCAAACGCGCGCAAGGACGAGTTCCTGGCCATGCTGGCGCACGAACTGCGCAACCCGCTGGCGCCGATCAGCACCGCGGCCCAGATGCTCAGGCTGTCCGGCGTCGACCCGAAGCGCATCGCCCACGCCAGCGACGTCATCAACCGCCAGGTGCGGCACATGGTCGAGCTGGTGGACGACCTGCTCGACGTCTCGCGCGTGACGCGCGGGCTGGTCGAGCTGGAGCGCGAACAGGTCGACCTCAAGTCGGTGATCCAGAGCGCCATCGAACAGGCGCGCCCACTGATCGAAAAGAAGGGCCACACCCTGTCGACCCGCCTCGGCGCGGCCAACGTCACCGTCATTGGCGATCGCAAGCGGCTGGTGCAGGTGATGGCGAACCTGATCAACAATGCGGCCAAGTACACGCCGGAAGCCGGCGAAATCACGGTGTCCGCCGACGCCGTGCCGGACGCGGGACAGGTCAAGCTGAGCGTGAAGGACAATGGCATCGGCATCGATGCGACGCTCCTGCCCGACGTATTCGAGTTGTTCACGCAGGCCAAGCGCACGCCCGACCGCGCCCAGGGCGGGCTCGGGCTTGGCCTGGCGCTGGTGCGCAGCATGGTCGACCTGCATGGCGGGCAGGTACAGGCGCACAGCGACGGGCCGGGGCGCGGCAGCTGTTTCAGTGTGGTCCTGCCGCTCGGCGCCGATGGCGCTGATGACGACGCACGGCGGCGCGAGGACGACGCAACGCTGGCTGCGCATTCGACGCTGCGCATCATGATCGTCGACGACAACCGCGACGCCGCCGAATCGCTGGGCATCGTGCTGTCGGCGGTGGGGCACACGGTGCAGGTCGAGGATTCGTCGATGGCGGCGCTGCGACGGGTGCAGCAGGACGGCTTCGACGTCTGCCTGCTGGATATCGGCTTGCCGGATATGGATGGCTACCAGCTGGTAGGGGCATTGCGCGCGGCGCCGCTGGTGGCCGGCGCGGCCATGATCGCCCTGAGCGGCTACGGCCAGCCGCAAGACATGGCGGCGTCGAAACGGGCCGGGTTCACCAGGCACCTGGTCAAGCCGGTGGACGTCGGCCAGTTGCTCGATATGCTGGACGAGCAGGGTCCGGCATCGCAGGGATCGCCGCCTTGATGTGAAAAAAGCCAGCTCGAGAGCTGGCTTTTTTCACTGGTTCTGTTGGTCGGGGCGAGAGGATTCGAACCTCCGACCCCGTGCACCCCATGCACGTACGCTACCAGGCTGCGCTACGCCCCGACTAGTCGATAATTATATCAGAGCCAGCGAAAAAATCTTGCGTTTTTGCCATACAGTGCGAGATCGTCGCCAACTCCGGGGCGGCAGGCCCTATTTCCAGTCCCCGCGCAGCGCCATCACCTGCTGCTGCAGGTACTCCGGCGTCGCCTGCTCCGGCGCCACCGGCTGGCCGACGGCCAGCGCCAGCTGCGAGCGCATGCCGCGCGCAATCCTGCGCTCGAACAGATTGCTCCTGTCGCGCGTAAACCAGCTGCCCCACAGGCCGCGCAGCGCCATCGGGATCACCGGCACCTTGCTGTGCTCCACGACTCTCGCGATGCCGCTGCGGAACTCGTTCATCTCGCCGGTCGAGGTCAGGCGTCCTTCCGGGAAGATGCACACCAGTTCGCCGTGATGCAACGCATGGGCGATGTCGACGAAGGCCTTTTCCATCGTCCACGGATCTTCCTTGGCCGGCGCGATCGGGATCGCATTCACGGCGCGGAAGATCCAGCGCAAGAACGGCGTCTTGAAGATGCGATGGTCCATCACGAAACGTATCGGACGCGGGCTGGCGGCATTGATCACGATCGCGTCCACATAGCTGACGTGGTTGCACACCAGCACCGCCGGGCCTTCGGTCGGGATGCGCGCCGTGTCGATGGTGCGCACCCGGTACACGGTGTGGATCAGCAGCCAGGCCAGAAAGCGCATCAGGAATTCCGGCACCAGCGAGAAGATGTACACCGCCACCACCGCATTGAGCAGCGCCGTGGTCAGGAACAGTTCCGGGATGCTGAAGCCCTGCCCCAGCAGCAGGATGGCCACGCCGGCGGACGCCACCATGAAGATCGCGTTCAGGATATTCATGCCGGCAATCGTGCGCGACACGTGCTTCTGGTCGCAGCGGGTCTGGATCAGGGCGAACAGCGGCACGATGAAGAAGCCGCCGAACACGCCGATCATCACCAGGTCGGCCAGGATGCGCCAGGCGCCGGGCTGGTTCAGCAGGCCGGTCCAGTCCACCAGCGTCGTGCTGGCGACAAAGGCTTCGCTGGCGAAATACAGGTCGATGCCGAATACCGACAGGCCGATCGACCCGAACGGCACCAGGCCGATCTCGACCTTGTGGCCCGACAGGCGCTCGCACAGCAGCGAGCCGAGACCGATGCCGAGCGAGAACACGGTCAACAACAGCACGAACACGCTGTGGTCGCCCATCAGATAGTCTTTCGAAAACACCGGGAACTGTGCCAGCAGCAAGGCGCCATAGAACCAGAACCAGGAATTGCCGAGCATCGACAGGAACACCGTGCGGTTCTGGCGCGAGTACGCCAGGTTCCGCCACGATTCGGCAATGAAGTTACGGCTGATGCGCAGCTCGGGCACCGGCGGCGGCGACGGCGGGATGCGCCAGGCGGCGGCCAGGCCCAGCACGGCAAAGAGCAAGGTTGCACCGGCCACCAGCATGATGCCGTTCGGCTTGTAGCCGACCAGGATCGCGCCCGCCACTTCGCCCAGCAGGATGCCGACGAAGGTCCCCATCTCGACCACGCCGTTGCCGCCGACCAGCTCGTCGGGCTTCAGGTTCTGCGGCAGATACGCGTACTTGACCGGCCCGAACAGCGTCGAATGCATGCCCATGCCGACCACCGCCGCGATCAGGAGCCACAGCGTGTGCGTCATCCAGCCGATGCCGGCCACCAGCATGATCGCGATCTCGGCGACCTTGACGATGCGCGCCAGCCTGGCCTTGTCGAACTTGTCGGCGATCTGGCCCGCGGTGGCCGAGAACACCACGTAGGGCAGGATGAACAGCCCCGGGATCAGGTTGTTGAGCAGCGAGGGATCGAGCGTGGTCCAGTTGATCGCGTCATAGGTCATGACGACCAGCAGCGCCGTCTTGAACAGATTGTCGTTGAAGGCGCCCAGGAACTGGGTCCAGAAGAACGGGCCGAAACGGCGCTGGGTCAGCAGGGAAAACTGATTCGGTTGGCTCATGCTGGAACGCTCGGCTGTGATGGAGTGCGTAATGTACAACGCAAGGCACAACCGGACAAACGCTGTTTCTCACATTCATGATTGCGTATTCGCATCCAAACCCGTAAGTATTGCTCTACAGTACGACGTGCTTGCGCGCGCATGGACTTCCCGGCACGGCAAGCGTGCTGGCCGTCACCGTCCGGGCGTGCGGCGGATGCTTGAAGCCGGTCAAATCAGGCTTGATCTGGCACATTGGTGCACTGCAGCGAGGGTAGAATCCGCGGATGACTTCCGCCAACTTCCACATCAGCTACGCCAGCGTCGCCAATGCGCTGTTCGAGCATATCGAGCAGGACCTGCTGCTCCTCACCACCGCCCTCCTCGACGATGACGAGGAATTACCGCGCCGTTTCGAGCCGTATCCAGCGTCCTTGCTGGCGCACGAGAGCATGCCGCCGCCATGAAAAAACCGCCGTTGCCCTGGCATGGGCAACGGCGGTTTCGGCGGCGTCTCCCTCAGGCCAGCGCTTCCAGGCGAATCCGCGTCACCTTGCCGATCACTGCCGGCAAGCCTTCGATCTTGGCGATCGCCGCGTCGATGCTCTTTTCGCGCGTCTGGTGCGTGAGCATGATGATGTCGATGTCGGTCTGGTCGCCCGGCTCCTTCTGCAGCACGGCGTCGATCGAGATGCCGGCGTCGGCCAGGATGCGGGTCAGGTCGGCCATCACGCCCAGCTTGTCCTGCACGTGCACGCGCAGGTAATAGCTGCTGGTGATCTCGGACATCGGCATGATGGCGACGTCGGTCATCTGGTTCGGCTGGAACGCCAGGTGCGGAACGCGGCTGTACGGATCGGCGGTCAGCAGGCGGGTCACGTCGACCAGGTCGGCGATCACGGCCGACGCCGTCGGTTCCGAACCGGCGCCCTTGCCGTAGTACAGCGTGGCGCCGACCGCATCGGCCTGCACCAGCACCGCGTTCATCGCGCCTTCGACGTTGGCGATCAGGCGCGCGGCCGGGATCAGGGTCGGGTGCACACGCAGCTCGACGCCCTCGCCCGACTCGGTGTGGGTGCGGCGCGTGATGCCCAGCAGCTTGATGCGGTAGCCGAGCTGTTCGGCGTAGCGGATGTCGGCCGCCTGCAGCTGGCTGATGCCTTCCACATAGGCCTTGTCGAACTGCACCGGAATGCCGAAAGCGATCGCCGACATGATGGTCAATTTATGGGCCGCGTCCACGCCCTCGATGTCGAAGGTCGGGTCGGCCTCGGCATAGCCCAGTTCCTGCGCCTGCTTGAGCACGGTCGCAAAATCCAGGCCCTTCTCGCGCATCTCGCTCAGGATGAAGTTGGTGGTGCCGTTGATGATGCCGGCCACCGATTCGATGCGGTTGGCGGTCAGGCCTTCGCGCAGGGCCTTGATGATCGGCACGCCGCCGGCCACGGCGGCCTCGAAGGCCACCATCACGCCCTTCTCCTGGGCCGCGGCGAAGATCTCGTTGCCGTGCAGCGCCAGCAGCGCCTTGTTGGCAGTGACGACGTGCTTGCCGTTGGCGATTGCTTGCAGTACCAGTTCGCGTGGCAACTCGTAGCCGCCGATCAGCTCGACGACGATGTCGATGTCCGGATGGTTGACCACCGCAAACGGGTCGGCCACGATCTCGACCGCACCGCCGGTCACTTCGCGCGCGCGTTCGATGTTGCGCGCCGCAATCATCGCAATCTCGATGCCGCGTCCGGCGCGGCGGCGGATGTCTTCCTGGTTGCGTTGAAGGACGTTGAAGGTACCGGCACCCACGGTGCCGATGCCCAGGAGGCCAACTTGAATCGGTTTCATAAAATCTGTTTCTCTTGATGGTCAGGACGCCGGTCCGGTTCAGGCGTGGCGTCGTCGGTAACCGTCGAGGAAGCGCGCAATGCGTCCGCAAGCGTCGGTCAGGTCGTCGGAATTGGGCAGGAACACCAGCCGGAAATGGTCCGGGGCAATCCAGTTGAAGCCGGTGCCTTGCACCAGCAGCACTTTTTCCTCGGACAGCAGTTCGCAGATGAACTGCTGGTCGTCCGTGATCGGATACATCTTCGGATCGAGGCGCGGGAACATGTAGAGCGCGGCTTTTGGCTTGACGCAGGACACACCCGGTATTTCGGTAAGCAATTTATGCGCGAGGTCGCGCTGTTTCAGGAGGCGCCCGCCCGGCCCCACCAGGTCTTTGATGCTCTGGTGCCCGCCGAGCGCGGTCTGGATGGCGAACTGGCCCGGCGCATTGGCGCACAGGCGCATCGAGGCCAGGATGTTCAGGCCTTCGATATAGCCCTTCGCATGGCGCTTCTCGCCCGAGACCACCATCCAGCCGGCGCGGTAGCCGCAGGAACGGTAGTTCTTCGACAGGCCGTTGAGGGTCACGAACAGCACGTCGTCGGCCAGCGAGGCGATCGAGACGTGCTCCGCGCCATCGTACAGGGTCTTGTCGTAGATCTCGTCGGCGTAGACGATCAACTGGTGCTGGCGCGCCAGCTCGATGATGTCGAGCAGCACTTCGCGTGGATACAGGGCGCCGGTCGGGTTGTTCGGGTTGATGACGACGATCGCGCGCGTGTTCGGCGTGATTTTCCGCCGCATGTCCTCGATGTCGGGCAGCCAGTCGGACTGTTCGTCGCACACGTAGTGCACCGGCGCGCCGCCGGCCAGGCTCACGGCCGCGGTCCACAGCGGGTAGTCGGGCGCCGGCACCAGCACTTCGTCGCCGTTGTTCAGGAGGCCCTGCATCGACATCACGATCAGCTCCGAGGCGCCATTGCCCAGGTAGATGTCGTCTATGCCCACGCCGACGATGTTTTTCTCTTGCGTGTAATGCATGACGGCCTTGCGCGGCGCGAACATGCCCTTGGAGTCGGTATAGCCGGCGGCGCCGTGCATATTGCGGATCATGTCGCTGACGATCTCGTCCGGCGCATCGAAGCCGAACACGGCGAGGTTGCCGATGTTGAGCTTGATGATCTTCTGGCCGTCTTCTTCCATCTGGCGCGCCTTCTCCAGGGCCGGTCCGCGGATTTCGTAGCAGACGTCGTCGAGCTTGTTCGATTTGGCGATCGGTCTCAAAATTTCCTCTGGGTGTAAGCGTGCTCTGTTGCAGTGCGAAAAAATACCATTCTGCCGAAAGCGCCCCGTTTAAGCAACCTTGCCGATCCGGTTACAATGGGCCCTTGTTAGCACACCCGATCCAGCAAACGCCATGAAGCTTCATTCCGACAACACTCAACAATACCAGACCGTGACCGGCTATGACGCCTCGGGCGTGGAAATCAATGCCGAGCGTTTCAATTACAGCCTGACGGTGCTCCCGGAGATCCCGCCGCGGCCGTGGAACGTGACCCGCTTCGACGACCTGACCGCCGCCCACTTCGAGGAGATCGCGAAGGACGCGCCGGACGTCGTCATCCTCGGCACCGGCGAGCGCCAGCGCTTCGTGCACCCGCGCCTGGTGGCCAGCCTGTCGGCCATGCACGTCGGCGTCGAAAGCATGGACAGCCAGGCCGCCTGCCGCACCTATAACGTGCTGATGGGCGAAGGCCGCAAGGTCACGCTGGCCCTGATCATCGACGCCGGCGCCTGAACCACGGCCCGAATCGACGGGATCGTCGGCAGAAACGTTTCATCAAGCACATAAATAGTGCGATTCTGTCCAGCCGGACACTAGCGGCAGGTGGCATGGCCGGATTATCATGCAGTGCCGCTCCCCGCCACCATGCGCCGGGAGGTAAATATTTGCAGCGCAGTGCGCTGTCACTGCCCAGGAGAAGCCCGTGGCCGAGAGCCAAGCAACCATCGCACCATTTTCCGCCCCGATGACCGGTGGCCAGACCTTCGAGCTGCTTGGCCGTCCCGCCAGGTACACCGTGCTGTACTTCTACCCCAAAGACAATACGCCGGGCTGCACGACCGAGAGCATCGCCTTTCGCGAAGCCTGGCCCGAGTACCAGGCGCTGGGCGCCGA
Source organism: Massilia sp. UYP34 (assembly GCF_056279385.1). Classification (NCBI taxonomy): domain Bacteria; kingdom Pseudomonadati; phylum Pseudomonadota; class Betaproteobacteria; order Burkholderiales; family Oxalobacteraceae; genus Massilia; species Massilia sp. UYP34. The sequence goes on from NZ_JBWBRF010000003.1 coordinate 434,461, forward strand.
GATCTATGGCCTGAGCCGCGATTCGCTGCGCTCGCACGAGAATTTCAAGGCCAAGCTGGGCCTGCCCTTCGAACTGATCTCCGATCCGGACGAAACCGTCTGCACGCAATTCAATGTCATGAAGATGAAAAACATGTATGGCAAACAAGTGCGTGGAATCGAGCGCAGTACGTTTGTCATTGACGCTCAAGGCCGATTGGTGAAAGAATGGCGTGGCGTGAAAGTCAATGATCACGTCACCGAAGTGCTGGAATTTTTGAAGAGCCAGCCCTGAATTACGGATGGCTCCAGTTCGTTCAACCTGCTGGATCGCTATCCTTTATTTTGAGTCAACCCGTAATTCATCCACATCCTTCCAATCTGGTTTCCCGCCGGGCCGGAGCATTTCCAGGCTCGGCCTTACTGCAGACATTTTCCTTCGCAGTCTATCCGGCGGCGCACCCGCCACTCCCGTTAGTAGCATCGACTCCGTGCGGCAGCGCGCCACGTGGCCCGCGCGCGCACGGCCATCCAGACTTTTTTTAGATTGAGAACCTGATGCCACTGCCAAAGATGCCTACCCAGCCAGCGACCATGCTGCTGGCAAAAGATTACCCCAAGGCCGAACCCGGCAAATCGCCGGTACGTCCCGTCTCGGCCCAGGCCAATGACGACGTCGAGGACCTGATCAGCGGCCAGGCCGTGCCGACGCCGAAATCGCGCGCACGCCGCAAGGCACAAGACACCCTCGCCGCGGCGCAAGCGCCCGCGGCGGCCAAACCCGTCGCAGCCGTGCCAGCCGTGGCCGCCGAGGCGGGGCAACCGGCCCGCAAGAGCGGCAAGCAAGGCAAGCAGAACTGGCCTGAAGCCGCTCCTGTGCAAGCCAAGCTGCGCGAGACCGACGCCGATCAACCGCATCCGGCCAAGCACAAGCCGGTCGAAGTCACCATCAAGTCGTCCACCAGCCGCAAGGCCGACCGCTCCGGCGCCACCAAGGTGTTCGTGCTCGACACCAATGTGCTGATGCACGATCCGTCCTCACTGTTCCGCTTCGAAGAGCACGACGTCTATCTGCCGATGATGACGCTCGAGGAACTGGACAACCACAAGAAGGGCATGTCCGAGGTCGCGCGCAACGCGCGCCAGGTTTCACGCACGCTCGACGCCCTGATCGCCAACGTCGACGATGACGCCATCGAGTCCGGCATTGCGCTGTCCAAGCTGGGCAACAAGGATGCCAAGGGGCGCCTCCTGTTCCAGACCCGGCTGAACAGCGCCGCCCTGCCCGAGGGTCTGCCGGCTGGCAAGGCCGACAACCAGATCCTGGGCGTCGTGCGCGCGCTCGAAGAGCAGATGGCGGGCCGCGCCATCGTGCTGGTGTCGAAAGACATCAACATGCGCATCAAGGCGCGCGCCATCGGCCTGCCGGCCGAGGATTACTTCAACGACCACGTGCTGGAAGACACGGATTTGCTGTACTCGGGCATCGTCCAGCTGCCGGACGATTTCTGGGACAAGCACGGCAAGGACGTCGAATCCTGGCAAGAGAACAAGAACGGCAGCTCGGCGACCTATTACCGCGTCACCGGCCCCGTGATCCCGACCCTGCTGGTAAACCAGTTCGTGTTCCTCGAGCCGAAGGATGGCCAGTCGCCACTGTACGCGCAGGTCAAGTCGATCAACGGCAAGACCGCCGTGCTGCAGACCCTGCGCGATTACAGCCACAACAAGAACAACGTGTGGGGCATCACGGCGCGCAACCGCGAGCAGAACTTCGCCCTCAATCTGTTGATGAACCCCGAGGTCGACTTCGTCACCCTGCTGGGCCAGGCCGGTACGGGTAAAACCCTGCTGGCGCTGGCGGCCGGCCTGGCGCAGGTGCTGGAGACCAAGCTCTACAACGAGATCATCGTCACCCGCGTCACGGTGCCGGTGGGCGAGGACATCGGCTTCCTGCCGGGCACCGAGGAAGAAAAGATGTCGCCATGGATGGGCGCCTTCGACGACAACCTGGAGGTGCTGATGAAGTCGGACGGCGACGCCGGCGACTGGGGCCGCGCCGCCACGCAAGACCTGATCCGCTCGCGCATCAAGATCAAGTCGCTCAACTTCATGCGCGGTCGCACCTTCGTGAACAAGTTCCTCATCATCGACGAGGCGCAGAACCTGACGCCGAAGCAGATGAAGACCCTGGTCACGCGCGCCGGTCCCGGCACCAAGATCCTGTGCCTGGGCAATATCGCGCAGATCGACACGCCATACCTCACCGAGGGTTCGAGCGGCCTGACCTATGTGGTCGACCGCTTCAAGGGCTGGAACCACGGCGGCCACGTGACCCTGGCGCGCGGCGAACGCTCGCGCCTGGCCGACCACGCCAGCGACGTGCTGTAACGGCGCGCGCCGCCTGCACGAGGCGGCAGTGCCCCCAACGCCCGCCCTCACCGGCGGGCGTTTTTTTTGCCTGAATCGCAAACAGCGCTACCATAGGAGGAACGGCTGCGCCGTCCACGCGTCCGGACCCACCTCGCCCACAGGAGACCCCATGCCCCACATGCTGCTCATCCACGAGCCCATCGGCCAGCGCGCGACCCGCAGCGAAGCCGAAGGACGCGCCGCCTACGAGCGCATGCTGCGCTGGGGCGACGACCTGAAGGCGCGCGGCCTGCTGCTGGCGGCCGAGTCACTGGCGTCGCTCGACAGCGCGGTGCGGGTGAGCGGCCCGGCCGGCAAGGCGCGCATCGTCGACGGCCCGTTCGCCGAGGCCAAGGAAATGGTGGGCGGCTTCTTCATGGTCGACGTCGACTCGCGCGACGAGGCGGTGCGGCTGGCCGCCGAGTGCCCGGCCGCCGAATGGGCCATGGTCGAGGTACGCGCGCTGGCGCCCTGCTTCATGCGCTAGACGACGGCGTCGATATTTTTTTGCCGGGGGTGTCGAAAACGGTAAGCGCCGTTCGTCGTGGACCATGCAAGGCCCGCTGCCGCGGGCCGCTCACCACCACAGGAGAACACCATGCGATTCATGATCATCGTCAAGGCCAGCGCCGCGTCCGAAGCCGGAGAGATGCCGCAAGAGCCGCTGCTTGCCGAAATGAACGACTACCACCAGGAGCTGGCGCGCGCCGGCGTCCTCCTCGACGGCAATGGGCTCAAGCCGAGCAGCCAGGGCTGGCGCATCCGCTACGAAGGCGGCGAGCGGCGCGTCGTCGACGGCCCGTTTACCGAAACCCGCGAGCTGATCGCCGGCTATACCCTGATCCAGGTCCGTTCGCGCGAGGAGGCGCTCGAATGGACGCGCCGCTTCCCCAACCCACGCGGCCCGGGCCTGGAAGCCGAGATCGAGGTGCGCCAGCTGTTCGAACTGGACGACTTCGCGCCGAGCGAGACCATCGAACGCATGCGTGCACAACAAGCGTGAGAGGAAAGCCGCTCAGGACCGATGAAGGGCAATGACGCGCGAATGACAGGCAAGGTCGAGGACACCATCGCGGCGGTGTGGCGGATCGAATCCGGCCGCATCGTCGCCAGCGTCGCGCGCATCGTGCGCGACGTCGGGCTGGCCGAGGAGCTGGCCCAGGACGCCCTGGTGGCGGCGCTGGAACGCTGGCCACGCGACGGCATCCCCGACCGTCCCGGCGCCTGGCTGCTCACGACGGCGCGCAACGGCGCCGTCGACCTGCTGCGACGCGACCGCAGCCTGCGCCAGAAGCTGGAACGGATCGGCCTCGACCTCGGAGCCCGGGAGGAGCTGACGGTGCCGGATTTCGTGGACGACCTCGACGCCAGGCGCAGCAGCGTGGTCAAGGACGACCTGCTGCGCCTGATGTTCGCCGCCTGCCACCCGGTGCTGTCGCTCGACGCGCGCCTGGCGCTGACGCTCAAGCTGCTGGGCGGCCTGGCCACCGCCGAGATCGCGCGCGCCTTCCTGGTTCCCGAGAGCACCATCGCCCAGCGCATCGTGCGCGCCAAGCGCACCCTGGGCGAAGCGAAGGTGGCGTTCGCGCTGCCGCCGCCCGCCGAACTGGGCGAGCGCCTCGGCGCCGTGCTGGAGGCGGTCTACCTGATCTTCAACGAAGGCTATGCCGCCACCGCCGGCGCCGACTGGATGCGCCCGGCCCTGGTCGACGAGGCGCTGCGCCTGGGCCGCATCCTGGCCGAGCTGGCGCCGAACGAACCCGAGGTGCACGGCCTGGTGGCGCTGATGGAGCTGCAGGCGTCGCGCATGGCGGCGCGCCTTGATTCGGCCAGGCGCCCGGTGCTGCTGCTCGACCAGGACCGCGCACGCTGGGATGGCGTGCTGGTCCGGCGCGGCCTGGCCGCCCTCGCGCGCGCCGCGCGCATCGCGGTGCCACGCGGCCCCTACGTGCTGCAGGCCGAGATCGCCGCCTGCCACGCGCGCGCCCACCGCGTTGACCTGACCGACTGGCGCCGCATCGCCGATCTGTACGACGAACTGGCCGTGGTCCAGCCCTCGCCCGTCGTCGAACTGAACCGCGCGGTGGCGGTGGGCATGGCCGACGGCCTCGCGGCCGGCCTGGCGCTGGCCGACCGGCTGCTGGCGGACGGCCGGCTGGACGGCTATCACTGGCTGCCGAGCGTGCGCGGCGACCTGCTGTTCAAGCTCGGCCGCCGGCCGGAGGCGCGCGCCGAATTCGCGCGCGCGGCCGCGCTCACCGCCAACGCCAGCGAGCGCGAACTGCTGCTGCGGCGCATGCGCGACGCAGCCGATGCCTGAGCCGGCGCAAAGACTGTGCGTTCATTCACGCCTATGCCGGAAGGATACATACCGTTATGATCTCGGCTGTATAGAATAAAACTGAGCGATCGTGACGGGAGGCTTGCAATGAAGTTCCGGTTCTGGGGAGTGCGTGGATCGATCCCGTCGCCGGGCCCGCGCACCGCGCGCTACGGCGGCAATACCACCTGCATCGAAGTGCGCACCGACGCCGGCGCCCTACTGATCCTGGATGGCGGCACCGGGCTGTTTCCGCTGGCCCAGCACCTGGCCCAGCAAGGGCCGGTGGCCGCCAATATCTTCATCACCCACAGCCACTGGGACCACATCCACGGCCTGCCCTTCTTCACGCCCCTGTTCGTCAAGGGCAACCGGGTGCGCCTGCACGGCGCCCACGACGAAACCACGGGCCACGGCATCGAGCACGTGATGAACGTCCAGCTGCAGAACAGCTATTTTCCGGTGGGCGAAGCGCAGATGGGCGCCACCCTCGACTACCGCACGCTCGGGATCGGGACCCCGATCGCGCTGGAAGACGCCGTGGTGTCGAACGTGGCGATGAACCATCCGGTGCTCAACCTAGGCTACCGCATCGACTGCAACGGCAAGTCGCTGTTCTTCACCGGCGACCATGAGCCCTGCCCGCACCCGGACGGCAGCGGCGCACACGCCGCCTGCGAGGAACACCTGCGCGAGCGCGAACGCAGCATGGACGCCGTCATGCGTGGCGTGGACGCCCTGATCGTCGACTGCTCCTATACGCGCGAGGAATACCCGTCCCGGCGGGGCTGGGGCCACGGCACCTTCGACGGCGCGCTCGAGATGGCGCTGCGGGTGGGCGCGCGCGCGCTGTACTGCACGCACCACGAGCCGACGCGCGGGGACGACGAACTCGAAGCGGTGTTTGCCGAGGTGATGGCGCGCTACGCGGGGCGGCTCGATGGCTTGCAGGTGTTCCTGGCCTACGAGGGGCTGGAAGTCGATCTCGGGTAGACCGCGCAAGGCGAAAGTCTTCTTGAGTTAGCGTAAAAACGTCGTTACTGCCACTGGCAGTAACGACTCCCCACGAAGGTGGGGACCCAATCTTGCAAGCGTTTCGACGACGTTTGCAGAACTTGGGTCCCCGCCTGCGCGGGGACGACGTATTTGACGGCTAGCTCAGCAGCTTAACTTGACGGTATTAGCGCCACCGGCTCCGCTTCGCATCATGCGCTCAACGCGTCCATCACATGATGTGGGTGCCGATCCACCACGCCACCGCGGCGATGAACGCCGACGCCGGAATGGTGAAGACCCACGCCCACACGATGTTGCCGGCCACGCCCCAGCGCACGGCCGAGGCCTTCTGCGCGGCGCCCACGCCGACGATTGCGCCGGTGATGGTGTGGGTGGTCGACACCGGGATGCCGAAGGCGCTCGACATCAGGAGCGTCATCGCGCCGCCGGTCTCGGCGCAGAAGCCGCCCACCGGTTTGAGCTTGGTGATCTTCTGGCCCATGGTCTTGACGATGCGCCAGCCGCCGAACAGCGTGCCGAAGGCGATCGCGGCGTAGCACGAGATGATGACCCAGGCCGGCGGATGGGCGTCGCTGGCGCTGACGTAGCCGGCGGCGATCAGCAGCATCCAGATGATGCCCATGGTTTTCTGCGCATCGTTGCCGCCGTGGCCCAGCGAATAGGCCGCGGCCGAGACCAGCTGGAGCTTCCGGAACAGGCCGTCGACCTTGCGCGGCGTCGCCTTGACGAACACCCAGGCCACGATCAGCATGATGATCGATCCGAGCGCAAAGCCCAGCAGCGGCGCGACCACGATGAAGGCGACGGTCTTGAGCAGGCCGCCGGAAATGAGCGAGCCGGTGCCGGCCTTGGCCACCGCGGCGCCGACCAGGCCGCCGATCAGGGCGTGCGAGGACGAGGACGGGATGCCGTAGTACCAGGTGATCAGGTTCCAGGTGATGGCGCCGACCAGGGCGCCGAAGATCACGTAGTGATCGACGATGTGCGGGTCGATGGTGCCCTTGCCGATGGTCTGCGCCACCTTCATGTTGACCACGAAGATCGCGATGAAGTTGAAGAAGGCGGCCATCGCGACGGCATGCTGCGGCTTCAGGACGCCGGTCGACACGACGGTGGCGATCGAGTTCGCCGAATCGTGGAAGCCGTTCATGAAGTCGAAGACGAGTGCCAGCACCACCAGCCCGCCCAGCACGTAAATGCTGATGTTGAGAGTATCCATGGTTGTTCCGCTCGAACGACGCTTACGCGTTCTCGACGATGATGCCTTCGATGATGTTGGCCACGTCTTCGCAGCGGTCGGTCACGGTTTCCAGGATCTCGTAGATCGCCTTCATCTTGATCAGGTTGCGCACGTCCGGCTCGTCGCGGAACAGCTTGGACATGGCGGCGCGCATCACGTGGTCGGCGTCCGACTCGAAGCGGTCGATCTCTTCGCAGATGGCGACGATCTTCGGCGCGTTGTCCATATCGTGCAGCATCGACACCGCTTCCTGCACCTTCAGGCAGCACGACAGGCACAGCTCGGCCAGGCGTTTCGCTTCCGGCGTGACCGCGTGCAGGTCGTACAGCGACACGGTCTGGGCCGCGTCTTCCATCATGTCCAGGATGTCGTCCATGCGCGTGATCAGCTTGTGGATGTCGTCGCGATCAAGGGGAGTAATGAAGGTCTTGTGCAGCAGGTCGACCGTGGCGTAGGTGATCTTGTCGGCCTGCTTTTCGATCGTTTCGACCGCATGGGTGCGGGTTTCCAGATCGTCGAAATTGGTCATCAGGCCGACCATTTCATGGGCACCCTTCACGCACAAGGCCGCGTGCTGGTTGAACAGTTCAAAGAAATTGCCTTCTTTAGGCAAAAAGCGTCCAAACATTATTTTTCTCCGTTTTTCTCTCGGTATTTGCCGACGCTCCGGGAAAAGCGACGGCTTGGTATGCGGCGTGACGCCGGCCGCGGTATGCGGCGTAGAATCTTAGTCGCCCTGGTAGACCGACAGGTTGCCGCTGTAATTGCCAAACTTGGTGTATTGGCCAATCCAGGTCAGGCGAATCGCTCCGATCGGGCCATTACGCTGCTTGCCGATGATGATCTCGGCGGTGCCCTTGTCCGGCGAATCCGGGTTGTAGACTTCGTCGCGGTACAGGAAGATGATCACGTCCGCATCCTGCTCGATAGCGCCGGATTCGCGCAGGTCGGACATCACGGGACGCTTGTTGGGACGTTGTTCCAGCGAGCGGTTCAGCTGCGACAGCGCGATCACGGGGCACTGCAGCTCTTTGGCCAGGCCCTTGAGCGAGCGCGAGATCTCCGAGATCTCGGAGGCGCGGTTGTCGCCCGCCTTCGAACCCTGCATCAACTGCAGGTAGTCGACGATAATCAGGCCGAGCTTGCCGCACTGGCGCGCCAGGCGGCGGGCCCGCGCGCGCATCTCGATCGGGTTCAACGCGGGCGTTTCGTCGATGTACAGCTGGGCGTCGTTCATCTTCTGGATGGCGTGCGTCAGGCGCGGCCAGTCCTCGTCGTGCAGGCGGCCGGTACGCAGGCGGTGCTGGTCGAGCTGCCCGACCGAGCCGAGCATACGCATGGCCAGCTGGGTGCCGCCCATCTCCATCGAGAACACGGCGACCGGCAGGCCGGCCTCGATCGCGACGTTCTCGCCGATGTTCACCGAGAATGCGGTCTTGCCCATCGACGGACGGCCGGCGACGATGACCAGGTCGCCCGGCTGCAGGCCGGAGGTCATCCGGTCGAGGTCGATGAATCCGGTCGGCACGCCCGTGATCTCGCCCTGGTTCTCGCGCGAGTACAGTTCGTCGATGCGCTCGACCACCTGGGTCAGCAGCGGCTGCACCGCGAGCCAGCCCTGGGCGCCCCTGGCGCCCTGTTCGGCGATGGCGAAGATTTTTGACTCCGCCTCGTCCAGCATCTGCTTGACTTCCTTGCCCTGCGGATTGAAGGCATTGCCGGAAATCTCGTCGGCGACGGTGATCAGCTGGCGCAGGATGCCGCGGTCGCGCACGATCTCGGCGTAGCGGCGGATATTGGCGGCCGACGGCGTGTTCTGCGCCATCGCGTTCAGGTATTGCAAGCCCCCCACTTCCTCGGCCTTGCCGAGCTGGTTGCAGGCTTCATAGACCGTGATCACGTCGGCCGGCTTGCCGGCGTTGATCAGGCGGACCATCTGTTCGAAAATGATGCGGTGATCGTAACGGTAGAAGTCTTCCGCATGCATGAAGTCGGCGATGCGGTCCCAGGCGGCGTTATCGCGCAGCAGCCCGCCGATGACGGATTGCTCTGCTTCGATGGAATGCGGGGGGATGCGCAGGGCTTCGATCTGCGGGTCTGAGGGTGCTGCGTTCATGGGCGGCATTATACCTTCTCCTGTCACACGGCTGTCATAATTGGTGAGTTTCAGAAGCAAAAAAGCCGGGAGATCCCGGCTTTTTCGTGCACTGCTTTTACGTCAATCCAGCATTCGCTCAGGCAGCTTCGCCTACGACAGCGATGATGATTTCCGACACGACGTCGGTGTGCAGGGCGACTGCAACCGGGAATTCGCCGGTGGTCTTCAGCGGGCCGGTCGGCATGCGAACGGCAGCTTTTTCGACCGGGAAGCCCTGCTTGGTCAGCGCCTCGGCGATGTCCGCGTTGGTGACCGAACCGAACAGACGGCCGTCGACGCCGGCCTTCTGGCCGATGGTGACGGTCAGGCCGCTCAGCTTGTCGCCCTGGGTTTGGGCGGCTGCCAGTTTCTCGGCGGCTGCTTTTTCCAGTTCGGCGCGCTTGGCTTCGAACTCGGCGACGGCGCCAGCGGTAGCGCGGCGGGCCATCTTTTGCGGGATCAGGAAGTTACGTGCGTAACCATCCTTGACTTTGACGACGTCGCCCAGGTTGCCGACGTTGATAACTTTTTCCAACAGAATAACTTGCATGTTTTATCTCCAGGATATCTGACTGTCGTGACCGACGATTAACCGTGGTGCAGGTCGGTGTACGGCAGCAGCGCCAGGTAACGGGCGCGCTTGATGGCGGTGTCGACCTGACGCTGGTAGTGCGCCTTGGTGCCGGTCAGACGTGCTGGCATGATCTTGCCGTTTTCCTGGACGAAGTCCTTCAGGGTGTCGACGTCTTTGTAGTCAACCTGCTCAACGCCAGCGGCGGTGAAGCGGCAGAACTTCTTGCGCTTGAACAGCGGGTTCTGCTGCTTGCGCTTGAGTTTTTCTTTAGCTTTGTTTTTGTCGAACTTTTTACCGAATGCCATTTGAGGCTCCTGTATATCTAAATTGCCGAACTAGGCGGCACTGAAATCAATGATGTGAAACACCAGGGCTTTGCTGTTGCGATTTTTCCGTGCGAGGAAGCCATCGAAGCGGTAGCTGGCGCCGAGCTCGGCGCTGCCAAACCTGCCCGAAATCTCGCCCGCGGCAAACGCGGGGACTTCGAACTCGACCAGGCGATCGATCCCTGCCTCTCGTTGATGCGAACTGTGCATCAGGACGGCTGAAACGATCGGCACACCGGCCGGGGTGTAGCGCAGGACATCACGCTCGGCGATGGTCGCCACGAGCTGGAGCTGATTCACCCGGTTCTACTACTGCTTGTTACGAATTCCTGGAAAAAATCTTAAGCAGCGGCAGCGGCTGGAGCAGCAGCTGCAGGAGCAGCGGCTTCTGCACGGTGGCTCTTGGCTGCGTCTTCGCGCTGCACCGATTTCATCATCGGCGACGGTGCGGTTTCTGCTTTCTTCATCTTGACGGTCAGATGACGCAGAACGGCATCATTGAACTTGAATGCGGTTTCCAGCTCGACCAGGGTCTCGTTGTCGCACTCGATGTTCAGGCAGATGTAGTGGGCTTTTGGCAGCTTCTGGATCTGGTAAGCCATCTGACGGCGGCCCCAGTCTTCCACGCGATGGATGTTACCGCCGCGGCTGGTCACCGTGGTCTTGTAACGCTCGATCATCGCCGGGACTTGCTCGCTCTGGTCCGGATGGACGATAAAAACGATTTCATAATGACGCATGCATTACTCCTTGAGGACGTTTTACATAAATGCCCACCTCGGCGTCAAGACGAGTGTGGGAAGGGAACAGCCAGCTAGTATAGCGTGAAATGGGCAAATTGGGAACATGGCCGTCAAGCGCTTTAAGCCGGCGCCAGGCTCACTCGACATTTACGCTTGCAAAATCCGTACTTTTTACGATGAGCGCGCTTTTTTTGCGCTTTTTCGTGTATATCCCTTGCGTATGACGGAATACTGTACAAAAATACAGTCTACTGCTACAACCCGTTGCTGCAACATCGCATCCAACCACGGCATTTACACACGGCAACCATTACACAGTTATGCTCAAGCTCACTGCAAGGCAAGAACAGATCCTGAACCTGATCAAGGAAGCGATCGAGAACACGGGCTTCCCTCCGACCCGCGCCGAAATCGCGGCCGAACTGGGCTTTCGCTCGGCCAATGCGGCCGAAGAACACCTGCAAGCGCTGGCGCGCAAGGGCGCGATCGAGATTTCGCCGGGCACCTCGCGCGGCATCCGCCTCGTCGGCGCCAGCGCCCAGCAGATTCCCATGCCGCCGCCGTCGCTGATGTCGCTGCCGCTGGTCGGCCGCGTCGCCGCCGGCAATCCGATCCTGGCGCAAGAACACGTCGAAGCGACCTATAACGTCGACACCGCGATGTTCGCGGCGCGGCCCGACTTTCTGCTCAAGGTGAAAGGCTGGTCGATGCGCGACGCCGGCATCATGGATGGCGACTTCCTGGCGGTCAAGAAAATCGACAGCGCCAAGAACGGCCAGATCGTCGTCGCCCGCCTGGGCGAGGAAGTCACCGTCAAACGCTACCGCAAGACGGGCGACCTGGTCGAACTGTTGCCCGAGAACCCCGACTTCAAGGTGATCCAAGTCAGGCCCGACGAAGAGTTCGCGCTCGAGGGGCTGGCGGTGGGGTTGATGCGCAGCTGGAACTGATCTCGATACACATCATCTCCGTGAGCGCGTCGTTCCCGCGCAGGTGGGAACCTCGGTTCGCATGCGCTGCCGGCCACGTCCATCCATCGTGGCGGCGCTGAGGACTTGGGTTCCCGCCTTCGCGGGAACGACGTTTATGGGCGGTCTCTACTGCTTGGCCTTGTTGATCACCGCATTGTGCTGGTCCACGAACGCTTCGGTCGCGCGGCGCCATGCGGCGAAATCGGCCAGTACCATCTTCGAATTGACTTTCGCTCCCTCGGCGATGTTCTGGCGCACCCCCTCCAGGTAGGCGGTCGCGGCCTCGGTTTCCTGCTTGTTCATCAGTTTGGCGACGTCGGGCGGGATGCGGCGGGTCAGCGGCGACTGCGCGTTCAGGTTGGTCACCATCTTGTTGTAGCAATCCTGCCAGCCGGTCACGGCCTTGTTCACGCGCTCGATCTCTTCGTTGATCTTCGACACCGCCGGAATGCGCGGCGCCGGGCAGCGGTACTCGCCCGACTGCAGGTCGGCGCCATCGTAACCCTTGATCCAGTAATCGATCTCGGCGCGACGAAGGGCGCGCTGCTGCATGATCACGAGCGAGTCGGCGGCGATCTTGTTGCCCTTGGCGGCCGACTTCTCGAACCACTCCTTCGCCCTGGCTTCGTCGACCGCGCCGGCTTCGCCATACCAGTACATCTGGCCCAGCTGCTGCTGGGCCTGTGAATTGCCGGCATTGGCCAGCCTGGTGTACAGCTTGAGCGCGCCCGCATAGTCTTTTTTCTCGAACAGGGCGTTGGCGTCCTCGAGCTCGCCGGCGTAGGCGCCGCCGCCGGTTGCGCACAACACCGCGAGGGACAGGCAGGACAGGAATCGTTTCATGGGCATACCGTCAGGCTGGGCTGGTAAAGGTCCATGATAGCCGTGTTTTACGGCTGGGCTCAATCGCGAATGTGACAAGGCCGGCAAGTTGCCGGCCGCATCAAGACAGTTTTACCCGGCTTTACGCGTCCAGCGCCTGGCGGAAGTCGCCGACCAGGTCGGCGGTGTCTTCGATGCCCACCGACACCCGGATCAAGCCTTCGGCGATGCCCATGCTGGCGCGCCGCTCGGGGCCCATTTCAAAGAAGATCGTGTGCGCGACCGGAATCACCAGGGTGCGGTTGTCGCCCAGGTTCGAGGCCGGGATCGCCAATTCGAGGCGGTTCAGGACATCGAACGGGTCGATGTCTGGTTTCAGCTCGAAGCTCAGCAACGAGCCGCCCGAGCGGAACAGCGACGCGACGATCGCGTGCTGCGGATGCGAGGCCAGGCCCGGATAATAGACGGCGGCGACGCGCTCGTCGGCTTCCAGCATCGTCGCCAGGGCCAGCGCGTTGGCACAGGTACGCTCCATGCGCAGGGCCAGCGTTTCGGCGCCGACCGCGATGTGGTGCGCCGCTTCCGGCCCCAGCGCGGCGCCGAAGTCGCGCAGCGCCTTGGCGCGCAGCTGGGCCATACCCTGCGCACTTGCCGTCTGCTTCCTGAAGTTCGGGGCGATGTTCGGGTACGCGGCCCAGTCGAACAGGCCCGTGTCGGTCAGCGCGCCGCCCAGTGCGATGCCATGGCCGCCGATCGACTTGGTCAACGAATTGACCACCAGGCCCGCATGCACGTCCTTGGGACGGAACAGCCAGGGCGTGGTCATCGTGTTGTCGACCACGTACAGGATGCCGCGCGCGCGGCACAGTTCGCCGATGCGGGCCAGGTCCGCCACTTGCGTGCGCGGATTGGCGATGGTCTCGACGAACACCATGCGGGTATCCGGCGTCAGCGCCGCTTCCACCTGGGCCACGTCGGTGGCGTCGACGAAGGCAACGTCGACGCCCTGGCCCGCCACCGTCTGCCACAGGCTGTTGGTATTACCGAACAGAAAACTCGACGACACGATGTGGTCGCCGGCCTTGAGCAGCGCCTGGAACAGCGCGCCGATCGCCGCCATCCCGGTGCCGAAGCACAGTGTGGCGACGCCGTCTTCCATCTTGCTGATCTTGTCTTCCAGCGCCGACACCGTCGGGTTGCCCTGGCGGCCGTAGCGAAAGCCCGGCTCCTTGCCCTGGAACACCGATGCCAGCTGGCGTGCGTCGGCATAGCCGAAGGCGACCGAGGTGTGCACCGGCTTGTGCAGCGAACCCTGCTCGATCGTCTTGCGGCGATCGTTGTGCAATATAGTGGTGGTGAAACCGTAGCTTGGCTTGTCCGACATGGTTTTTCCTGGCCTTATTCGGCCGCCACCGGCGGGTTCAGGTTGAGCAGGGTGCGCACCTTGTCCTCGGCATCCTTCGACGTCGGATTGTGGCGCGCCGATTCCTGGCGGTCCAGGTACTCGGGGGTCACGTCACCGGTGACATAGACGCCATCGAAGCACGATGCCTCGAAATTCTTCAGCTCGGGATTGACATCCGAGATCGCGCGCTTGAGCGCATCGACGTCCTGGTACACCAAGCGGTCGGCCGTGATCTCGCGGCACACTTCCTCGACCGTGCGGCCGTGGGCGATCAGCTCGTCGCGGGTCGGCATGTCGATGCCGTACACGTTCGGGTACAGCACCGGCGGCGCGGCCGAGGCGAAGAACACCTTGCGCGCGCCCGCTTCGCGCGCCATCTGCACGATTTCGCGGCTGGTGGTGCCGCGCACGATCGAGTCGTCGACCAGCAGCACGTTCTTGTCCTTGAACTCGGAGCTGATGGCGTTCAGTTTCTGGCGCACCGACTTCTTGCGCATCCCTTGCCCCGGCATGATGAAGGTGCGGCCGATGTAGCGGTTCTTGATGAAGCCTTCGCGGTATTCCACGCCGAGTTTCAACGCCAGCTGGATCGCGGCCGGGCGCGAGGAATCGGGAATCGGCATCACGACGTCGATCTCGTCGACCGGGATCTCGCGCCCGACCTTGTCGGCCAGGTACTCGCCCATGCGCAGGCGGGTGGCGTACACCGAGGCGCCGTCGATCACGGAATCCGGACGGGCCAGGTAGACGAATTCGAAGGCGCACGGGTTGAGCGACGGATTCTCGGCGCACTGGCGCTCGTGCAGCTGGTTGTTTTCATCGATGAAGATCGCTTCGCCCGGCGCGATGTCGCGCACGAAGCGAAAGCCCAGGCCTTCCAGCGCGACCGATTCGCTGGCCACCAGGTACTCGACGCCCTGCTCGGTCTCGTTCACGCCCAGGCACAACGGGCGGATGCCGAACGGATCGCGGAAAGCGAGCATGCCGTGGCCGGCGATCTGCGACACCACGGCGTAGGCGCCGCGCACGCGGCGGTGCACGGCGGCGACCGCCTTGAACACGGCGTCGGCGTCGAGCGAGAAGCCGTCGGCCGCTTCCTGGATTTCGTGGGCCAGCACATTGAGCAGCACCTCGGAGTCGGAATCGGTGTTGATGTGGCGGCGGTCGTTGCGGTACAGCTCGTCCTTGAGCTGGACCTGGTTGGTCAGGTTGCCGTTGTGGGCCAGCGTGATGCCGAACGGCGCATTGACGTAGAACGGCTGCGCTTCTTCCTCGCTCGACGAGCCGGCGGTCGGGTAGCGGCAGTGGCCGATGCCCGTGTTGCCCTGCAGCGAACGCATATTGCGGGTGCGGAACACGTCCCGGACCAGGCCATTGGCCTTGAACATCGAGAACATGCTGCTGTGATTGGTCGCAATGCCCGCCGCATCCTGGCCGCGGTGCTGCAGCAGCAGCAGTGCGTCATACAGCAACTGGTTGACGGGAGAGTGAGAGACGACGCCGACGATGCCACACATGGTGTGCTCCTAAAAGCTTGAGTGCTTGATTACAGAAAAATTTCTACGACTGAGGAATGCTGGTCAAAAATTCACGTGCTGCGCCATGGCAGCGGGCAGGAAGGGCTCGACGGTACGGGCGCCGGTCTCGGCGATCGGCGACAACAGCGCCTGTTGCCAGAACGCCTGCTTTGGAATGTCCGTCATCCCACACAATATGACGCCGGCCAGCACGATTACAATGCCGCGCGCCAATCCGAACAAGCCGCCAAGGCCGCGGTCCGCCAGCGAGAGGCCGGTGGCTTCCACCAGAGCCCCGATCGCCAGCGACAGCAGGCCCATCAGGATACGCACGCCCAGGAACAGCGCGATGAAGGCCACGATCAGGCGCGCCGTGGCGCCGGGAATCACTTCCGGCAGCAAGGGCGCGAGCTGCGCGCCGTAGGCATTGGCCACCACGAAGGCGACGATCCAGCCCAGCAGCGACAGGATTTCCTTGACCAGGCCGCGCAGGGTGCTGATGACCACCGAGGCGATCAGCACGAACAGCACCAGATAATCAAAAATCGTCACGCTGTTCGGTCAGGGTCAGAGCGGTACCATGGTGCCGGACAGGCCAATGCCGCCCAGCCTGGCGCGCACTTTCTCGGCTTCTTCCTTGCTGAACGGACCGATCCGCACCCGGATCAGCTCGCCCGACTTCTGGGTGAACGATGCGATGCCGGCGCCGCGCAGGCGCTCCTGCAATTCGGTGACCTTTTCCTGGCTGGCCAGGGCCGCGACCTGCACCACGAAGCGCGGCGCCGGGCCTTGCGCCTTCTGCGGCTCGGCCGCCTTGCCTTCGAGGATGGCCATGGCGCGCGCGGCGTCGTCCTTCGGCGCGGGCTTGGCGACCTGCTCGGCCTTCGGATGCGTCTCGGCCGGTTTTTTCACTGGCTCGGGTTTCTTCTCGGGTGTCGGCGCCGACCTGGGTTCGGGCTTCGGTTCGGGCTTCGATTCGGCCTTTGGCCTCACCGGCTCGGGCATCGGCGCCGGTGTCGGCGGCGCGGCCGGCTCCAGCATGCGCATCGGCGGCGGTTCGCTGGCCGCCGGGGCCGCCGGGGCCGTTACCGGTGCGGCGGTTGCGGAAGCGTCGGCCGCAGGGCCGCTGGCCGGCGCCGCCGCGCCTGGCTCGATGATCTCTTCGTCGCTGTCGACGCTGGCCGACGGCGCCACCTGCTCGGACGGCACCGGCAGCGGGGCCGCCTTGTCCTTGTCCGGAATGTGGATGGCGATGTCGGTGGCGAGCGGCTTGGGTTCGGAATCGAGCAGCATCGGCAGCGCGACGACGGCCGCCAGTACCAGGGCGATGGCGCCGACGAGGCGGCGCCGGGCGCGCTTCTTCTCGGGCAGGATCGGATCGCCGCGGCTGGTGCGGCGGCCCGGCTCGCCCGCCGAGCTGGCGCGCTTGGAACGGGCGCGCTCGCTATAAGCGGCGTCGTCGTCCTTGACGAAGTGCCCACTGTCCCGGACAGTTTCTTGCTTGTTTTTATTGCCGAACGAGAACAAGCCCATGTGGTTCAGGTAATAGGGTGAAGAAGGTCAGTGAAGACTCGATTTACGGGCCGCCATGACGCCTGCAACGGTGTAGAAAGAGCCAAAGACCACAATTCTATCATTCTCCCCTGCCCGGCTCAGCGCATTCGCATAGGCCTCGGCCGGCGTTGCGAAATTACTCACAGAAAAATCGTCGTCCCTGGCGCCGGCCGGCCGCAGCGCGCCCAGCTTCGCGGCCAGCGCTTCGGGCTGCGCCGAGCGCGGCGAATCGAGTCCGGTCACGCACCAGTGATCGACCACGCCGGCCATCGGCGCGATGACGGCGTCGATGTCCTTGTCTTCCATGATGCCGAACACGGCATACGTGAAGCGGTGGAAGCCCATATTGCCCAGGTTCTGGGCCAGGGTGGCGGCGGCATGGGGATTGTGGGCGACGTCCAGCACCTGGGTCGGACGGCCGGGCAGCACCTGGAACCGGCCCGGCAGTTCGACCAGGGCCAGGCCCGCGCGGGTTTCCTGGGCGCCGCACGGCAGTTGCATGCGCAACGCCTCGAGCGCGGCCAGCGCGGCCGAGGCGTTGAGCAGCTGGTTGGCGCCACGCAGGGCCGGATAGGCCAGCGAGTTGCGGCGCTGGCTGCGCCCGCCATAGCTCCACTGCAGCTGGTCGCCCTGGTAGTTGAAGTCGCGGCCGAGCAGCCACAGGTCGGCGCCGATGTTCTCGGCATGCTCGATCAGCGATTGCGGCGGCACCGGGTCGCTGCAGATCGCCGGCTTGCCCGGGCGGAAAATGCCGGCCTTCTCGAAGCCGATTTTTTCGCGCGTATCGCCCAGGTAGGACGTATGGTCGATGTCGATGCTGGTGACGATCGACACGTCGGCGTCGATGACGTTGACCGCGTCCAGGCGTCCGCCCAGGCCGACTTCGAGGATGGCGACGTCGACGCCGCTCCGGGAGATCAGGTGGGCGATAGCCAGGGTGGTGAATTCGAAATACGTCAGGTCGGTGCCGGCGCGGGCGGCCTCGACCGCGTTGAAGGCATCGACGAGCGCTTCATCGGACGCCATCTCGCCATTGATGCGGGCGCGCTCGTTGAAGTCGAGAAAGTGCGGCTTGATGTAGAGGCCGACGCGGTAGCCGGACTGCAGCAGCACCGATTCGAGCATCGCGCAGGTAGAGCCCTTGCCATTGGTGCCGGCGACCATGATCACCGGGCAATCGAAGGCCAGTTGCAAGCGCTCCTTGACGGCGCGCACGCGGTCCAGGCCCATGTCGATATGGGTTTCGGCATGGCGCGACTCGAGCAGCGCCAGCCAGGCGGGCAAGGTGGTGGGAAGTGGGGACATGTGAATACAATCGATCTGCTCGGCTGCCCGGCGTGGGCGCGCAAGCTGAAAGGGCGACCGAAGTCGCCCTTGTGTCTATCAGGCCAGGACTTCGGTCGCCTGGTTTTGCAGCAGGGCCAGCAGACGCGCGATTTCTTCGCGCATCTTGCGGCGGTCGACGATCATGTCGACGGCGCCCTTGGTGACCAGGAACTCGGCGCGCTGGAAGCCTTCTGGCAATTTCTCGCGCACGGTGTTCTCGATCACGCGCGGGCCGGCGAAGCCGATCAGGGCTTTCGGTTCGGCGATCACGACGTCGCCCATGAAGGCGAACGAGGCCGAGACGCCGCCCATGGTCGGGTCGGTCAGTACGCTAATGAACGGCAGCTTCTTTTCGGACAGCTTGGTCAGCATGGCGGTGGTCTTGGCCATCTGCATCAGCGACAGCAGGCCTTCCTGCATGCGGGCGCCGCCGGTGGCGGTGATGCAGATGAACGGTACTTTCTGCTCGAGCGCCACTTGCGCGCCACGCACGAAACGCTCGCCGACGACCGAACCCATCGAGCCGCCCATGAATTCGAATTCGAACGCGGCGACGACGACCGGCAGGCTCATGATGGAACCGCCCTGCACGATCAGCGCATCGGTTTCGCCGGTGGCGTCCATGGCCGACTTCAGGCGATCCGGATACTTCTTGCTGTCCTTGAACTTCAGCGTATCGACCGGCAGAGTCTCCTGGCCGATATCGTAGCGGCCGCCCTCATCGAGCAAGGCGTCGAGGCGGTCGCGGGCGCGGATGCGCATATGATGGTCGCACTTCGGGCACACGTGCAGATTGGACTCGATGTCCGAACGGTACAGCACCGACTCGCACGACGGACACTTGACCCAGAGGCCTTCCGGCATCGTCTTGCGGTTAGCGGCATCGGAGCGCTGGATCCGAGGGGGCAGCAGCTTTTCCAACCAACTCATGTTCTCTCCTTTGCGGCAAATCTTTCAAGTGGCGGTAGTGTAGCCGCTCAAGCCCGGCTTGTCGAATCGTAGCTGGCTGCCAATTGCCTGTTTGACATCACCACTTCGCCGCCCGCAAAGTAGGGTCGGAGTCGAATTGTTTGACAACTTTTTGAGTTGGCCAATAACTCGACACCGAGCCCCGCCCTTCTTTTTCTAATACAAACTCTTTTCGTTCATATTAGGGACAGAGTCACGCACATTGATATGGCAAGCAATAGCCCAACAATGAGGGTCAGAGTCGAATTATTGGCCAATATTTCTAGAGCAAGGTATTCGCCGCCGGCTCAGGACGTGATTTCCGCGGTCGTGTATTCGAAACCGCCAATCCGGTCGGCCACGAGGTTATAGATCCACGCGGCTAACAGTCCGCCGAGGTAACTGAAGAGCGCGTATACGAAAGGAAGCAGGATCAAGCCGCCGATGCCGATGCTGGCCTTTCCCGTGCTCATCGCCACCAGAAGGATCAACGCAACGATAGGCAGCGAAATCACGAAATAAATACCGGCAATCATCTTGGCGCACTGGGCGACGCCGACGTGTTTGATGCGAACCTTCATTGAGTCCTCCCGAATTTGAAATTGAACTCACAATTTACTTGAGGCAATTTTCTGGAGACTAGCGCAGAAGCAAACCTGCCTTTGCGCGATGACAATGAATATGAGGTCAGGGGAAGGTGGATGCGAAGGCGAGCGAAAAGTTGTCAAACAATTCGACTCTGACCCTCATTGTTGGGTAATGTCTGCCGGGTAAGCTCAATAAGGGTCAGTGTCGAATTAAATGACAATATCTCGCTAAGAAATTGCTCAATAATTCTACTCTGACCCTAATTGACGGCTTAGCGCGCGTCGAGGGCGGTGCGGATGCCTGACGTGAAGCTGCGGACGGCTTCGACGGCTTCGCTTGCCGGGTGCGCTTCGATTTCCTGGATGATGCGGCTGCCGATCACGACCGCGTCGGCTACCTGCGCCACTGCCCTGGCGGTCGCGCCGTCGCGGATGCCGAAGCCGACGCCGATCGGCAGTTTCACGTGTTCGCGGATGGCGCCCACGCGGCGCGCCACGTCGTCGGTGTCGATCGCGCCGGAACCCGTCACGCCCTTGAGCGAGACGTAATAGCTGAAGCCGCCGCCGTGTTGGGCCACCTGCTTCACGCGCTCGGTGGTCGAGGTCGGCGCGAGCAGGAAGATCAGGTCGAGGCCGTTGTCGCGCATGGCGGCGGCGAAATCGGCGCATTCTTCCGGCGGGTAGTCAACGACGATGGCGCCGTCGGCGCCCGCCTCCCTGGCGCAGCGGATGAATTCGGACTGGCCGATGCGCTCGATCGGGTTGGCGTAGCCCATCAGGACAACCGGCGTGCTGTCATTGGTCTGGCGGAATTCACGCACGAACGCGAACACGTCCTTCAGGCCGATATTGAACTTGAGCGCGCGCTCGCAGGCGCGCTGGATCACCGGGCCTTCGGCCATCGGGTCCGAGAACGGCACGCCCAGTTCCAGCACGTCGGCGCCGCCCGCCACCAGGGCGTGCATCAGCGGGACGGTCAGGTCGGGGCCGGGGTCGCCGGCGGTGATGAAGGTCACCAGGCCGGTCTTGTTCTGCGCCTTGAGCGCGGTGAAAGTGGGTTCGATGCGGGACATGCTGTTTTCCTTGAAATGATTGGTGCGACGCCCCGGCCGCCAGGGCGACCGGAGCCGGACAGGGTTGGACTACGCCCGGATTTCAGCCGAAATCCAGCCCCATCCGCTGCGCCACCGTGTGCATGTCCTTGTCGCCGCGACCCGACAGGTTGACCAGGATGATCTTGTCCTTCGGCAGGGTCGCCGCCAGCTTCAGGCCATGGGCGATCGCATGCGACGACTCCAGCGCCGGAATGATCCCCTCGATGCGGCAGCAGTCATGGAAAGTCTGCAGCGCCTCTTCATCGGTGATCGACACATATTGCGCGCGCGCCGAGTCCTTCAGCCAGGCGTGCTCCGGGCCGACGCCCGGATAATCCAGGCCCGCCGACACCGAATGCGTCTCGATGATCTGCCCGTTCTCGTCCTGCAGCAGATACGTGCGGTTGCCGTGCAACACACCCGGCAGGCCGGCCGTCAGCGACGCGGCATGCTTGCCCGAACCGAGTCCCTCGCCCGCCGCCTCGACGCCGACCAGCTGCACGCCCGGCTCGCCGATGTACGGGTAAAAAATGCCCATCGCGTTCGAGCCGCCGCCGATGCAGGCGACCACGTAGTCCGGCTGGCGCCCCGCCATCGCCGGCATCTGCAGGCGGCACTCCTCGCCGATCACCGACTGGAAGTCGCGCACCATCATCGGATACGGGTGCGGGCCCGCCACCGTGCCGATGATGTAGAAGGTGTTTTCGATATTCGTGACCCAATCGCGCATCGCCTCGTTGAGCGCGTCCTTCAGGGTCTTCGAGCCCGATTCCACCGGCACCACGGTCGCGCCCAGGAGCTTCATGCGGTACACGTTCTGCGCCTGGCGCTTGACGTCTTCGAGGCCCATGTACACCACGCACTCCAGCCCGAAGCGGGCGCAGATGGTGGCGGTGGCCACGCCGTGCTGGCCGGCGCCGGTCTCGGCGATGATGCGCTGCTTGCCCATGCGCCGCGCCAGCAGGGCCTGGCCGATCACGTTGTTGATCTTGTGCGCGCCGGTGTGGTTCAAGTCTTCGCGCTTGAAATAGACCTGGGCGCCGCCGGCCATCTCGGACCAGCGCCGCGCATGGTACACCGGCGACGGACGGCCGACGAAGTGGGCCAGCTCGTAGCGGAATTCCTCCAGAAATTCGGGATCCTGTGCGTACTTCGCATAGGCCCCGTTCAGCTCTGCCAGCGCGTGCGACAGGGTTTCGGCGACGAAGCTGCCGCCATACGGGCCGAAGTGCCCGACCGCGTCGGGCAGGGCGTAATCCGGGGTCTTGAACAGGGGCGCAGCTTTAAGCTGGGCGTTGATGGTGTCTTTCGTGGTCATGGTGCGACTCGCTTTCGATGGTGGTATCGGCCGCCCGCACCGCCGCGACAAAGGCGGCGATCTTGCAGGCATCCTTGATCCCCTTCGCTTCCTCGACACCACTGCTGATGTCGACGGCGAAGGGACGAACACGTTCGGTCGCCTCAAGGACGTTGTGTACGCTCAACCCACCACTCAAAACGACCCGAGGCGCGAGCTCTTTTGGAATTAGAGACCAATCGAAGACCTTTCCTGCGCCGCCGTAGGCGTCCACCCAGGTGTCGAGCAGGAGGCCCGAGAACCACGGACTGGCGGCGCGGTATGCAGATTCACATTCTAGCAAAGCCGCGGGCGGCGTGTCAGGCTTGATGCGATAGGCGCGCACGAACGGCCGCTCTACCACCGCCGCGATCGCGGCGCATTCCTCTGGCGTTTCGTCGCCATGGAACTGGATCAGGCCCAGCGGCATCGTGCTTGCCACCGCGCGCACCTCGTCCAGGGTTGGATTGACGAACAGCGCCACGGCGCTCACGAACGGCGGCAGGATCGCGCACAGCTCGGCCGCGCGCGCCGGCGTGACGTAGCGCGGACTCTTCGGATAGAAGACGAAACCGAGCGCGTCGGCGCCGTGCGCGACCGCCGCGCGCAGGTCTTGCTCGCGGGTGATGCCACAGATCTTGATACGGGTGCGTCGCATGGATGTTCCTGGAAAATCGATCACAGCCACGGCAGGGGCGCGCTGACCTCCTGCGGCAGCTTCCACTTCGGATCGTACTCGATCCTGGCGAAATACAGACCGTCCGGCATGAAAGTCGGCGCGGCGACGTCGCGCGAACGGGCGGCCAGCACCTCGCCGATCCACGCCGGCTCCTGGCGCCCGGTGCCGACATAGATCAGCGAGCCGACGATGTTGCGCACCATATGGTGCAGGAAGGCGCTGGCGCGCAGGGTGAACACGATGATGTCGCCATGGCGCGCGATGCTCACCTCGTGCATGTCCTTCACCGGCGTATTCGCCTGGCAGCCGCTGGCGCGAAAGCTCGAGAAATCATGGGTGCCGATCAGGTGCCGCGCGCCTTCGCGCATGCGCTCGACGTCGATCGGACGGAACACCCACCCTGCCCGCTTGGCCAGCAGCGCCGACGGATTCGGATGGTTGTAGAGCACGTAGTGATAGGTGCGCGAGCGGGCCGAGAAGCGGGCGTGGAAATCCTGTCCCTCGTCGTCGGGCTCCACGACGGCGGCCCAGCGCACCACGATCGACTCGGGCAGGAAGGCATTCACGCCGCGCACCCAGGACTGGACCGGGCGATCCAGGTCGGTATCGAAATGAACGACCTGCTCGATGGCGTGCACGCCGGCGTCGGTGCGGCCGGCGCAGGTCGTGGAAAGCGCGACGCAGGCGAACTTCTCCAGCGCGATCTCGAGACGGTCCTGGACGGTGTTTCGTTCCGGCTGTTTCTGGTAGCCGTTCCAACCGGTGCCGATGTACTGGACACCCAAAGCGATACGGGTCACGCCAGCATTTCCCTCATCGCGCTGGCCTTGCCGACCTGCTCGGGATTGCCGCCCTTGATGACTTCGTCCAGCAACTCGCGTGCGCCTTCCTTGTCGCCGATCTCCTGGTAGGCGGTGGCGAGGTCGAGCTTGGTTTCCATCTCCATGTGCTCGGCCGACATCTGGCCCGGCGCCTCGGCGCCCGCACCGGCCACATCCAGCGGCTGTGCCGTGGCCGGCTCGGATGGCAGGTCGAGGTCGAAGTCGGCCAGGTCGAACGACGGCGCGGCCCTGTCGTCGACCGGCGCCGAAGCCGGCTCGAAGGCGTCGCGCGCCGACACTTCCTGCGGCGCCGGCACCGGGGCCGGGATCTCGGGCAAGTCGAAGGCGTCGAACGGATCGTCCACGCGCGCACCGAAGTCCTTCGGTTCGGCGCCGCCCGCAGGGGGCGCGTCGCCCGGCGCGCCGAAGTCCATCGTGTCGAGGTCGAACAGCGGATCGTCCGATACGCTGGCCGGCGCTCCCCGCGCGGGCGCCTCATCCAGGCCTGGCGCGGCCGGCGTCACCGGTATGGTGGGCGCGGAAAAATCCATGGCGTCGAGGTCGTGCAGCGGATCGGCCTGCGCCACGCTCGGCTGCGCTGTGCTGCCCGGCAGCGACGGCAAGCCCTCGAAGTCCCTGGCCAGGCCCGCCATGTCGACCGGGGTCGCCTGCACTTGCGGCTGCGGCGACAGGTCGAGCGTGAAATCGTCGTCATCGTCGACCGTGGCCGTGGCAGCCGCCGGCCGGGCGGTCGCCGGGGCGTCGAAGTCCATGTCGAAATCGAGATCGGTGGCGTTTGATGCAACCCTGGCCTGCTCTGCAGCCGGCGCGCCGGCCGGTGGCGCGAACGGCGCCATGTCGAATTCCAGGTCCGGTACGGCGGTCGCATCCGGGTCCGGACGGCCGGCCGTTGGCGGCGCCGCGTCGGCATTCGTCACCGGCTCGAACGTCAGGCCGCCGAGGTCGAAGTCGAGCGCGTTGTCGTCGTTGCGGGTTTCGCTGCGCTGGTCGGCCGCAGATTCGGCCTGCTGCGCGGTCTGCGGCGCGGCCGTGCGGTCCTCGTCGTCCTTGGCCAGGGCGACTGTGGCAGCACCGGCGGCAGCGCCGGCGGCAAGGCCGGCAGCAGCGCCCGCGCCCATCGACGGGCCGCCGCGGAAGGCGTCCTCGAACTGCTGCGACAGGATCGCCTGCTGGTCGCGTTCCTGCGGCGACGGCGCCGGGGTCGACGCCGGCGCTGCATTCGCATACAACGGATTGGTCGGGTCAAGCGCCAGGCCCAGCACCGCGGCCTGGGCCCATTCGTCGCCCTGGCCGCCGGTGAAGGCATGCAGCTCGCGGGCCTGGGCTTCGAAGGCGCGCAGGTCCTTGCGCGTGGCGTAGATCTCGAGCAGCTTGAGGCGCACCGGATGGCGTTCCGGATGGACGCGCAGCGCTTCCTTCAGGATTTCCTCGGCCTGGGCGTCGCGGCCGTAGGCGATATAGACGTCGGCCTCGGCGACCGGATCGACCTCGTTGGTGTCGAGCTGGCTGGCCGACGGCGCGAAGCTGGAGTTGAACACGCTGTTGTTGGTGTCCACGCTCTGGCCGCCGCTTTCGGCGAACAGCGACTGGGCGCTGGCGCCGGGCACGCCCAGCACCGACGGTTCGGCAGGCAGGGGCTTGACCGCTTGCGCGTTGCGCTTGCGGCGCTGGGCGAGGCCGAGCGCCGCGAGCAGCAGCACCAGCGCGCCGGCGCCGATATAGAGCATATTGTCCAGGATGGTGTCGACGAAGCTTTTTTCCGGCGGCGCGGCCGGCTTGGCCGGACGCGGGCGCGGCGCGGGCTTGGCCGCCGGCTGCGCGGCCGCGGCCGTGGCGGCGGCCGCGCCGGCGGCGGCTGCCTGCTCGGCCTCGGCGCCGGCGCGGCTCGGCACCGTCATCAGGTTTTCGAGTTCGTTGACGTTGCGTTCGAGTTCCTTCACGCGCGCCTCGGCCTGCGCCAGTTCACGCTCCTTGGCCACCGTATCCTCGACGCTGGCGGTGCCGTCGGCCGGCGCGCCGGCCGCGCCGGGCGTGGCCTTGGACAGCTGCAGTTTGTCCTGCGCTTCGCTGACGGCGGTCGGCTGCTGCTCGACGCGGGCGGTGACGCGGCCGCTGGCGCTCTGGCCGCCCTGCGGCGTGGCGCTCGGCGCGCTGCCGGCCACCTGGCCGGCCAGCTTGTTGCGGTAGGCGTCGAAATCGGCCGCATGGGCCACGACCACGCCGCGCGCCTCGCCCGGACCGGAGCCGCCGCGCACCGAATCGGCATCCGGAATGCTCAGGATCTGGCCCGACTTCAGGCGGTTCATATTGTTGCCGATGAAGGCGTCGGGATTGGCGCGGTACAGCGCGACCAGCATCATGTCGAGCGAGACGTCGGCCGGCTTGAGGTCGAGCGCGATGCCGCCGAGCGTATCGCCGCGGCGCACGCGATAGTTGTCCTGCACCGCGCGCGCCTGCGCTTCGCGCGCCTGGCGTTCGGCGCCGCGACGGGCGGCGGCAAGGCGCGCCTGCTCGGCCTTTTCCGGAGCGGGCATGGCGACCGGAGCGGCGGCCGGCGGGGATGCCGCGGCCGATTGCCTTTGCGGCGCCGCCGCCACCTGGGCCGGCTGGGTCGCGCGCAGCTCGACCGGGTCGAGCAGGAAGGTGTATTCGCGCACCAGGCGGCCGTTATTCCAGGTCAGCTCCAGCAGCATGTCGACGAACGGCTCGTTGAGCGGCTGGGTCGAGCTGACCCGGATCACCTGGCGTCCACCCCGCTCTTCGACCGCGAAGCGCAGCGACAGCAGGGCCGGGTTGAATTCGATGTTCGCGGCGCGGAAGGCGTCTGGCGAGGCCAGCTTGACCGCCATGCTCGCCGGGTCTTCGCCGGCGCCGGCCGTCAGCTCGATCTCGGCGCGCAGCGGCTGGCCAAGCGCCGACAGCACCGTCAATTTCCCCAGCCCGGCCGCAGTGGCGGCGGAAGTCAGGAACACTGCACTGGCCACGGCCACGGTGATCGATTTCAGCGCGGTTGCCACGAGCGGAGATTGGTGCGAAGAGTGCATAGTTAGCAGCGAAATGAGTTGGCCGAGGGAAAGGCGGTTTCCCGGAGTCTCAACATAACATCATGCTCTGGAGCACGCAAGGTCTCGACGCACGCGGATGGCCGGAGTATGCGCCTTCTTCAAACAGAATGCCCCGTAGACGGGGCATTCGATATGCGGGTTGCATGCAAGTTGCCTTCAAGGCAACGAGTGGAGGCAGAGGGGGATCAGCGCTCGAGCACGATGCGCAGCATGCCGCGCAGCGGTTCGGCGGCGCCCCACAGCAGCTGGTCGCCGACCGTGAAGGCCGACAGGTAATCGCCGCCCATCGACATCTTGCGCAGGCGGCCGACCGGGATGCCCAGGCCGCCCGTCACCGCTGCCGGCGACAGGTCGCGCATCGATGCTTCGCGGGTGTTCGGCACCACCTTCACCCACTGGTTATGCCTGGCGATGATGTCGTTGACCTCGTCCAGCGGCACGTCCTTGGTCAGCTTGATGGTCAGCGCCTGCGAGTGGCAGCGCATGGCGCCGATGCGCACGCACAGGCCGTCGACCGGAATCGCCTTGCTGTCGAAGCCCGCGCCGCGACCCAGGATCTTGTTGGTCTCGGCGCCGGCCTTCCACTCCTCTTTCGACTGGCCGTTGCCCAGGTCCTTGTCGATCCACGGAATCAGGTTGCCGGCCAGCGGTACGCCGAACTGCTTCGTCTCGTCGCTTGACAAGCCATGCTGGGTCGCGAGCACGGTGCGGTCGATCTCGAGGATGGCCGACGCCGGATCGTCGAGCAGCGACTTCACCGAATTGTTGATCGTGCCGAACTGGGTCAGCAGTTCGCGCATGTGCTGGGCGCCGCCGCCCGACGCCGCCTGGTAGGTCATGGAGGTCATCCACTCGACCAGGCCCTGCTCGAACAGGCCGCCCAGGCCGATCAGCATGCACGACACGGTGCAGTTGCCGCCGATGTAGTTTTTCACGCCTTTCGCCAGCGCGGCGTCGATCACCGAGCGGTTGACCGGGTCGAGCACGATGACTGCGTCATCGTTCATGCGCAGGGTCGACGCGGCGTCGATCCAGTAGCCGTTCCAGCCGGCCGCGCGCAGTTGCGGGAACACTTCGCTCGTGTAGTCGCCGCCCTGGCAGGAGATGATGATCTCGCATTTCGACAGTTCGTTAATGTCGGTAGCGCTCTTGAGCGTGGTTTCGTTCTTCGCCATCTTCGGCGCGGCGCCGCCCGGATTCGAGGTGGTGAAGAACACCGGCTCGATGTGGTCGAAATCGCCTTCTTCCTGCATGCGCTGCATGAGGACCGAGCCGACCATGCCGCGCCAACCTACCAGACCTACTAATTTCATCATCTTCCCTTGGAGTTTTAAAAAACCTTATGCGAGCGCCGCGACCACCGCGTTGCCCATTTCTTCGGTGCCCACTTTCGTGGTCCCTGCTTCGAAAATATCCGGCGTGCGCAGCCCCTGGGCCAGCACGCGCTTGACGGCCGTCTCGATGCGGTCCGCCTGCTCGATCAGGCCGAGCGAGAAGCGCAGCATCATCGCGGCGGACAGGATCGTCGCCAATGGATTGGCCACGCCCTGCCCCGCGATGTCGGGGGCCGAACCGTGCGACGGTTCGTACAGGCCCTTGTTATTGGCGTCGAGCGAGGCCGACGGCAACATGCCGATCGAACCGGTGAGCATCGCGGCGGCGTCCGACAGGATATCGCCGAACATATTACCAGTAACGATCACGTCGAACTTCTTCGGCGCGCGAACGAGCTGCATCGCCGCGTTATCGACATACATGTGCTCGAGCGCGACGTCCTGGTATTCCTTGTGCACGTCGGTGACGATGTCGCGCCAGAACTGGAAGGTTTCCAGCACGTTGGCCTTGTCGACGCTGGTCACGCGCTTGTCACGCTTCCTCGCCGCCTGGAAGGCGACGTGGGCGATGCGGCGGATCTCGCCTTCGGCGTAGCGCATGGTGTCGAAGCCTTCGCGCTGGCCCTTGAACGGGCCGTCCGGGCATTCGCGCACGCCGCGCGGCTTGCCGAAATAGATGTCGCCCGTCAGTTCGCGGATGATCAGGATGTCCAGGCCCGAGACGACCTCGGGCTTCAGGGTCGAGGCGCCGGCCAGTTCCGGATACAGGATCGCCGGACGCAGGTTGGCGAACAGGTTCAACTCGCGGCGCAGGCCAAGGATGGCCTGCTCCGGACGCAGCGCGCGCTCGAGCGTGTCGTATTGGTAGTCGCCGACGGCGCCGAACAGCACCGCGTCGGCCTGCTTCGCCAGCGCCAGGGTGGATTCCGGCAGCGGATGGCCATGGGCCGCATAGCCGGCGCCGCCGACTTCCGCACTTTCCATCTCGAACGATTCGCCGAGGGCGTTCAATACCTTCACTGCTTGCGCGGTGATCTCCGGGCCGATGCCGTCACCCGGCAGGATCGCGATCTTCATTCAGCTGCTTTCTATCAGATGGTGTTGGTCAGCCACGGCTGGGCCGCGACGTGGCGTTGCTCGAAGGCGCGGATGTCGTCCGCATGGCGCAGGGTCAGCCCGATGTCGTCCAGGCCGTTGAGCAGGCAGTACTTGCGGAAGTCGTCGATCGGAAACGCGAACGACAGACTGCCATCCGCGGTGCCGACGCGCTGCCGCTCCAGATCGATCACGAGCTGGTAGCCGGGGTTGGCCTCGACCGCCTGGAACAGCGTGTCGACTTCTTCTTCGGAGAGCGTGATCGGCAGCAGGCCGATCTTGAAGCAGTTGTTGAAGAAGATGTCGGCGAAGCTCGGCGCGACCACGGCGCGGAAACCATACTGCTGCAGCGCCCATGGCGCGTGCTCGCGCGAGGAGCCGCAGCCGAAGTTCTTGCGCGCCATCAGGATCGAAGCGCCGGCGTAGCGCGGCTGGTTCAGCACGAAGTCCGGATTGAGCGGACGGATGCTGCAATCCTGGCCCGGCTCGCCGTGGTCCAGGTAGCGCCACTCGTCGAACAGGTTCTGACCGAAGCCGGTGCGGCGGATCGATTTCAGGAACTGCTTGGGGATGATGGCGTCGGTATCGACATTGGCGCGGTCGAGCGGCGCCACCAGGCCCTGGTGTACGGTGAATTTATCCATCAAACTTCCTTCGTCCCCGCACACGCGGGGCACAATCAACGTCATCCCCGCGCAGGCGGGGACCCAAGTATCGTCATCCCCGCGCAGGCGGGGATCCCGTCGTCCCCGCGCAGGCGGGGATCCAAGTTTTCTTACCTACCGCCGGCGCTGGTAACGACCTGACCCACCTTCGAGACATCGCGGCCGATGCCCGAGATGGTGTTGCAGCCGGCCAGCAAGACAGTGATGAGGGACAGAGCGAGTGCTTTTTTCATGATCTTCCTGTGACGGTAAAACGAGTTCAACAGCTGTCACGCATCAGAGCGCGCGGACGTCGACAAAGCGGCCGGCGATGCCCGCCGCCGCCGCCATCGCCGGCGACACCAGGTGGGTGCGTCCGCCCTGGCCCTGGCGGCCTTCGAAGTTGCGGTTCGAGGTCGAGGCGCAGCGCTCGCCCGGCTCCAGGCGATCGGCGTTCATCGCCAGGCACATCGAGCAGCCCGGTTCGCGCCATTCGAAGCCGGCGTCGACGAAGATGCGGTCCAGCCCTTCGCGCTCGGCCTGTTCCTTGACCAGGCCCGAACCCGGCACCACCATGGCCAGCTTCACGTTCGCCGCGCGATGCCGGCCGCGCACGACCTCGGCGGCGGCGCGCAGGTCTTCGATGCGCGAATTGGTGCACGAGCCGATGAACACCTTGTCGATCGCGATCTCGCCGATCGGGGTATTGGGCGCCAGGTCCATGTAGGCCAGCGCCTTTTCGATGGCGCCGCGGCGCACCGGATCGGGCTCGTTGCGGGGATCGGGCACGCGCCCGCCGATCTCGGTGACCATCTCGGGCGAGGTGCCCCAGGTCACTTGCGGCTGGATGTCTTTCGCGTCGAGTTCGACCACGGTGTCGAACACCGCGCCGTCGTCCGTGTGCAGCGTGCGCCAGTAGGCGACGGCCTGCTCCCACTGCTCGCCCTTGGGCGAGAACGGACGATCCTTGACATAGGCGATCGTGGTGTCGTCGACCGCCACCATGCCGGCGCGCGCGCCCGCCTCGATCGCCATGTTGCAGACCGTCATGCGGCCTTCCATCGACAGCGCGCGAATGGCGCTGCCGCCGAATTCGATGGCGTAGCCGGTGCCGCCGGCGGTGCCGATCTTGCCGATCACCGCCAGCACGATGTCCTTGGCGGTCACGCCGGGATTGAGTTCACCCTCGACCTTGACCAGCATCGATTTCGATTTCTTGGCCAGCAGGGTTTGCGTGGCCAGCACGTGCTCGACTTCCGACGTGCCGATGCCGTGCGCCAGGCAGCCGAAGGCGCCGTGGGTCGAGGTGTGCGAATCGCCGCAGACGACGGTCATGCCCGGCAGGGTCGCGCCCTGCTCCGGCCCGATCACGTGCACGATGCCCTGGCGCTTGTCGTTCATGTTGAAATAGGTCAGGCCAAAGGCCTTGGTGTTGGCGTCGAGCGTCTCGACCTGCAGGCGCGAGGTCGGGTCGGCGATGCCTTGCGCGCGGTCGGTGGTCGGCACGTTGTGGTCGGCCACGGCCAGGTTCGCGGACACGCGCCATAGTCCACGGCCCGCCTCGCGCAGGCCGTCGAAGGCTTGCGGGCTGGTGACTTCGTGCACCAGGTGGCGGTCGATGTAAAGGACGGTGGTGCCATCGGCGTCGGCACGCACGACATGGGAATCCCAGAGTTTGTCGTAGAGCGTTTTTTGCATGGTCGATCCAGTGTTGCGGTGAAGTGAGGCGCGCCCCCGCCATCGTGCGACAGGCGGGACGGCTTTCGATTATGCCATAGTTGTGCAGTGCCGCACCAAGCCGGCGCAGCGCACGTTTATGCCAACGACCATATCACGTGGCAAATAATATTTGCAAGGATTTTGCTATATGCAAATAAAAAAAGCCTGCGTCGGTGACACAGGCTTTTCTCTGCGCTTTTGGCGCATGCGGCGGACAGTGGGTTGGCGGCCTACCCTATACGTCAGGCTGCCAGCCTGACGCTGCTGCGGCAGCCATCCATCAGGAACGACAGGCCGACCACCAGCACCAGTTCGCCCTCGGCCGAGCGCGCGGTGCCGGTGATGCCCTCGACCGACAGCGCGGTCATCGGCTTGATCACCAGGTCGGCCGTGCCGTCCACCGCTTCCATCGCCAGGATGTACGGCTGCGGCGCGTTGATGACGATGCCGACCTTTTCGGAAGCGGCCTCGTAGCCCAGCGCCAGCGCCAGCGAACGCACCGGCAGCGGGCGGCCCTGGTCCTTCAGCACCGGGGCGCCGCCGACGCAGGCGAAATCGTCCGGCAGCTCGACCACGCGCTCGACGACGGCCATCGGCAGCGCCAGCTGCGCGCCCGAGGTCGACACCAGCATGGTCGGCACGATCGACAGCTCGATCGGCAGGCGGATCGCGAAGCGCGTGCCCTTGCCCAATTGGCTTTCAATCCGGATGGCGCCGCGGTTCTTCTCGACCGCGGTCTTGACCACGTCCATGCCCACGCCGCGGCCCGACACCGAGGAAGCCACTTCCTTGGTCGAGAAGCCCGGCAGGAACACGAGCTGGTAAGCGTCTTCGTCGCTCTGGGCGCCGTTTTCGCCGATCAGGCCCTTGTCGACCGCCTTCTTGCGCAGCTTGATCGGGTCCATGCCCTTGCCGTCGTCCTGCAGCACGATCATGACGCTGTTGGCTTCCTGCCAGGCTTTGAGCAGGATGAAGGCCTTGGCCGGCTTGCCGTTGGCGACGCGTTCGTCGGGCGACTCGACACCGTGGTCCAGTGCGTTACGCAGCATGTGCACCAGCGGATCGTACAGGCTGTCCACCACCACGCGGTCGACTTCGGTCTCGGCGCCTTCGATGGTCAGCTCGACGTCCTTGCCGAGGTCTTTCGCCAGCTCGCGCACCAGGCGCGGGAATTTCTGGAACAGGCGTCCCACCGGCTGCATGCGGGTCGCGAGCGTCGCGCGCTGCAGTTCGGCCGAGTAGCGCGAGGCGCGCTCCAGGGTCTCGGTGAGGGTCGCGATCAGCACCGCGGCCTGGCCCTCGAACTTGAACTGCTGCAGCCGTTCGAGCAGCACCGCGGCCTGGTTGGCGGCCTGCACCGACTCGCCCGCCACTTCGAGCAGCGCGTCGAGCTTGACCGCATCGATACGGATGCTTTCGTCCTTGGCCGGCGCGGGGGCGGCGGCCTTGCCGTCGGTGCGGCGCTCGACGCCGTCCCAGTTCTTTCCGGCAGGGGCAGCGGCGGCAACCGGCGCGGCGGCAACGACCGCGGCCGCGGCCGCCGTCGCTGCCTCATGAGCGGCAGGAGCGGCAGCCGTTGCGGCGATCGCGTGCGCGGTCGGAACCACGGCGTTGTACATGCCGCTCCAGTCCAGGCCGTCCTCGCCGGCGGCAGGCGCGGCTCCCGCGCCAACCGCAGGGGCGACCGCAGGCGCCACAGCGGCGACCGGCGCCGATGCAGCCGCCGGCGCAGGTGCAGGTGCGGCTGCGGGCGCGGCAGCCGCCGGGGCGCTGTCCTTGCCTTCGATCGCGTCCATCAGGATGCGCTCGAGGTCGCCCGGCATCTGCGCCAGGCCTTCGGGCGGCGTGCCGTTGTTCAGGTCACCCAGCTGGTCGGCCACGAAGCCCGACGCCTGCAGCGCGGCCTCGATCGCGAGCGGCGTCACCGGCGCGGCGCCGGTGCGCAGCGCATCGAACAGGTTCTCGGTCAGGTGGCAGGCCGCCACCAGCGCGGGCAGGCCCATGAAACCGGCGCCGCCCTTGATCGTGTGGAACGACCGGAACACCGCGTTCAGCGTTTCCTTGTTGTCGGGGTCGCGTTCGAGGCGCAGCAGGTGCTCTTCTACATTTACCGCCAGATCCATCGCCTCGACGACGAAATCCTTCAGCATATCGTCCATTAGAATCCCAGATCGGCAAGAAGATCGTCAACACTATCCTGGTTCAGCGCCGCGTCGGGCACCGACGGGCCTTGCATCAGCGACGCGGGAACCGCAGGCTGCTCCTTCTTGGCCAGCTTTTCCTTGATGTCCGGAGGCGCGTTATCGCGCAGCAACTGTGCCAGTTCGCTCTCGACGGTCTGCGTGATCTTGACCACCCGCTTGATCAGCTGGCCGGTGATGTCCTGGAAATCCTGGGCCATCATGATCTCGAGCAGACGCGCGCGCTCGGCTTCGGTCGCTTCGTTGACGAGCGCCGCGAACTGGCGCGAGTCGCCCGCCAGGGCCTTGAATTCGTCCAGGCTCAGCTTGCCTTCGAACAGGTCGGCCCAGCGGGTTTCCATGTCCTTGGCTTGCTTTTGCAGCTGGTCCTGCGCCGGCATGCCTTCGTCCAGGGTGTTGAGCACCTTGTTGGCGGCCTGCTCCGTCAGGGAGGCCACGTATTCCAGGCGGTCCTGGGCGTCGACGATCTGCGACGAGGCCTCGGTCAGCGCCTTGTCGTAGCCCAGCTCGCGCAGCGAATCGTGCAGCAGGCGGACGATGCCGCCCAGGCGTTCGAACATGCCGCTTTCCTGGCCATCCTCGGCATGCGTGCCGGTGGCCGGCGCGCCAGCGGCAGGCGCCACGGTCGCGACGGCGGCAGTGACGGCCACGGCAGCCACCGCCGGGGCGGCGTTGGCGGACACCTGGTCGAACAAGGACTCCAGGTCGTCCTCGTCGTGGCCGGCCGCGGCCGGGGCCGGCTCGGCCGCGGCGGAGGGAGCAGGCGGTGCGCTGGTGCGCTGCGCCGCCACTTCCTCGAAAAGTGCGTCGAAATCGTCAGCGGCGTCGGTCATAATCCCTGCTTCTCCATAATGTATTAAATGTGCAATCAGCTCTGCAATTCGGGTTCTGCTGCATCCACCGGCCGGTAAAGCCGTAAAAAGTCCGGTGGAGTAATGGAAGCGAGTGTAGCAGTGTGGTTGCCGTAGGTAAATCTCAGAGAAGGTAATGCAACAAAATGGACAGAGAAACTTAATTCCGCGACAATGAAAATGTCGCGTTCCAGATGCTTTTCACATGCAGGGTGTTGTATTTTGTAATCGTAGGTCGGTTTTCCCGTCGCAGCGCAGCAGTGTTGGTTCATTTGATAGACCTCAACTGTTGCGTCTCAGAAATCGCCATCCTGCACTGAGTTGTCAGAATGTGCGTGGCCAAGGAGGAGGAAACATCATGTACCGCAAGATCCTGATCACCACCGACGGGTCGGCCGTATCACAGCACACCGCCTGCGCCGGCGTGAAATTCGCGCAACAGATGGGCGCCGAGGTGCTGGCCCTGTTCGTCGCCCCCGAGTACCAGTATCCCGTGTACGTCGAGATCATCCCGCCCTCGTACCCCAGCGAAGAGGAATACATCGCCCAGATGCGGCGCATGGGCGAGGAATACATGAGCAAGATCACGCGCTCCTGTGCCAGCGCAAACCTCCGATGCCAGTGCATGACGGCGTTTTCCGATTCGGCGGCGCTCAAGATTGTCGACGTCGCCGAGCAGGAAGGCTGCGACCTGATCTTCATGGGCTCCCACGGTCGTAGCGGCTGGAACCAGCTGCTGCTGGGCAGCGTCACCAACAAGGTGTTGTCGCACACGACCAAGCCGGTGCTGGTGCACCGCCTGATCGCCGAGCCGGCGGCGTCCTGATGCTGGCGCCCCGCCTGCTCGTATTGACAATCGCGATAGTTTTTTTCTGATCCAGGGTAAGAAACCGCTTAAGGCCACCTCGAATAACCCGCTCTCGGCGTGAGCAGAGCCAGGCGAAACGTGAGTCCGCGCTCCAGCATCGCTCAGTAGCGTGATTTTCAAAGCGC